>NZ_JANINH010000006.1:0-9293 GCF_024580155.1 Methyloversatilis sp. XJ19-13
TCGGCTGTGTGGCCATCGCCAACGACGACCACACCTGTCTGGCCATGCTGCGCAAGCGCAAGGACGAAACCCTGCATCAACTGCTCGTCCGTCTGGATGCCGCCATCGGCAAGGCATGGGACGACGACGAATTCACCGACGAAATCAACTCGCCACGCTGAGCACTCAAACGCAAGACGGCGGCGGTCGGACGCTTACCGATGTGGTGTGGGATCGCACGGTATTCAGCATCAACCGCGACCGGCTGCTCGACGACGACATTGCCCGCCCGTTCTTCCGCCGCGTGCTGCATCTGGCGCAGTGGCAGGGTTTCGTGTCGGATGAGCACTTCAGCGTCGACGGCACGATGATCGAGGCCTGGGCCAGCCACAAGAGCTTCGTGCCCAAGGACGGCAGCGGCCCCGACAAACCGGCGGGGCGCAACCCCGAGACGAATTTCAAGGGTGAGAAGCGCAGCAACGCCACGCACCAGAGCACAACCGACCCGCAGGCGCGGCTGTACAAGAAAGGCGAATTCACCGAGGCGAAGTTGCGCTACATGACGCACGCGCTGTCGGAGAACCGCAACGGGCTCGTCGTCGATGTCGAGAGCACGCAGGCCACCGGCCGCGCGGAGTGGGAAGCGGCGATCCGGATGGTGGATCGCAGCGTGCGCAAACCGGGCGCCACGATCGGTGCCGACAAGGGCTACGACACCGCCGAATTCGTTGGCGAACTCGAACGACGCGGCATCCGCGCGCATGTGGCTCGAAAGGTAACCGGCAGCGCGGTCGACGGACGTACCGCGCGCGGCAAGGGGTATGCGATGAGTCTGAGGCGTCGCAAGATGATCGAAGAAGCCTTCGGCTGGATCAAGACGGTGGGCGGTCTGCGCAAGACGCGGCACAAGGGGCTGGAGAAGCTGTCGGGTCAGGCGCTGTTTGCGTTCGCGGCCTACAACCTGACCAGACTGCTGAATCTGATGCGGCAGGCGGCGACCGCGTAGGGACAAGTACGTCCGCCGCTTGGCGAGCGGCGGAATGCAGGGGTAAAAGAGCCCTGAATCAAGCGCCACGGCGCACTTCCGGTGCCGGAAAAAATGAACGGAAGTCCATGATCCGGAAGGATTCAAGGGTTTCTCACCAGCCTGTTAGTGAACTTTGGAATAGAATTGAGAGGATATCGAAGGCTGACCTTGTCCTAGCGTGCGTTGACGACACTTTGTCGGTACGGCGGCAGGTGGTCGCGGTACTTGGCGGTGATCACGTGGGCGAACAGCTTGTGGCCGGGTAGCCCGCCCATGATCGGGCGGCTCGGCGACCCGACCACCGCAACTGTTCGACCTAGGCGAAAAGCTGAATCCCGACCGCATCCGTAGTCCCTTCTCGCGCACCTTCTTCGCCTTACCGGAAGATGTCGTGCTCGAACTCGGTGTTCGCGTCGAGTAAGCCTCAGACCTCGTCCCGAAACCGATTCGTAATCGGATACCGCCAATCCTTCCCGAACCCCCGCTCCGTCACCCTCACCCCCGGCGGAGCCTGCCGCCGCTTGTATTCATTACGCTTCAGCAACCCGATCACCCGCTTCACATCCGCTTCGGCAAAACCCTGCGCGATGATTTCGCGCGGTGATTCGTCGCGCTCCATGTAGGCCTGGATGATGGCGTCGAGCGTTTCGTAGCTGGGCAGGCTGTCCTGGTCGGTCTGGTCGGGGCGCAGTTCGGCGGACGGGGCGCGGGTCAGGATGTTGTCGGGGATGTCGGGGCGCTGGCTGTTGCGCCAGGCGCACAGGCGATAGACGAAGGTTTTGTAGATGTCCTTGATCACGGCGAAGCCGCCGGCCAGATCACCATAGAGCGTGGAATAGCCGACCGCCATTTCGCTCTTGTTGCCGGTGGTGAGCACGATGGCGCCGGTCTTGTTGGAGAGCGCCATCAGCATGATCATGCGGGCGCGCGCCTGCACGTTTTCTTCGGTGGTGTCGGCCGCGGCGTCGCCGAACAGGGGTTTGAGCATCTGCTCGAAGGTGGCCATGGCCGGGGCGATCGACACTTCGTCGTAGCGCACGCCGAGATTGCGCACCAGTGCGCGCGAGTCGTCGAGGCTCATCTGCGCGGTGTAGGGGGAGGGCATCATGACGGCGCGAACGTTTTCGGCGCCGATGGCATCGACCGCGATGCACAGCGTCAGCGCCGAATCGACGCCGCCGGACAGGCCGATCAGCGCCTGCTTGAAGCCGTTCTTGCCGAGGTAGTCGCGCACGCCCAGCACCAGCGTTTCGTAACAGTCCTGCTCGACCGGGGTGACCGGCGGCAGCGGCTGGGCGACGATGTCGCCGTCGCTGAAATCGACCGTGGCGAAGTGCTCGCGGCAATGCGGCGCGCACCAGGCGAGGCGGCCAAGCCGGTCGAGCGCGAACGAGGCGCCGTCAAACACCAGTTCGTCCTGACCGCCGACCAGATTGCAGTAGATGGCCGGAATGCCGGTCGCGAGCACGCGTTCGGCCAGCACCTGTTCGCGCGTGACCGGTTTGTCGACGTGGTAGGGCGAGGCGTTGAGCACGGCCAGCAACTGGGCACCCGCGGCCGCAGCGGCTTCCGGCGCGCCGGCTTCCCACACGTCGGCGCAGATGTTCACGCCGACCTTCACGCCGGCAACGTCGACCACCAGCGGGGCCGTGCCTTCGTCGAAATAGCGCTGTTCGTCGAACACTTCGTAATTCGGCAGGCGCTGCTTGAAATAGGTCGCTTCGACGCGGCCGCCACGCACGACACTGGCGGCGTTGTACAGGCGATCGCCCGTCGCGTGCGGGTGACCGACCAGCAGCGCAAGGCCGGCTGGCGCTTCAGCCGCCAGACGCGCCAGCGCGGCGGCACAGCCGCGGATGAAGTCCGGCCGCAGCAGCAGGTCTTCCGGCGGATAACCGCACAGGGCCAGTTCGGGTGTCAGCAGCAGCTGGGCGCCCTGCTCCACCGCGCGCTGCGCGGCGTCGAGAATCAGGCGGACGTTGTGGTCAAGGTCGCCGACCACGCAGTTGATCTGCGCAACCGCAATGCGGAGGGTGCTCATGGCCTCACTCCATGCGCAGGAAGTGTTCGCGGTAGAACTTGAGTTCGTCGATCGATTCGTAGATGTCGGCCAGCGCCTCGTGGCGCTGCGCCTTCTTGAACTGCGCCGCCAGTTCCGGCCGCCAGCGCTTGCACAGCTCCTTGAGCGCCGACACGTCGAGATTGCGGTAGTGGAACCACGCTTCGAGCTGCGGCATGTGGCGGGCGAGGAAGCGGCGGTCCTGACAGATCGAATTGCCGCAGATCGGGCTGGTGCGCTCGGGCAGGTACTGGCTCAGAAACGCGATCATTTCGGTTTCGGCAGCCGCTTCGGTGACGGTCGAGGCGCGCACGCGCTCGGTCAGGCCGGACTTGCCGTGCGTGCTGGTATTCCATTTGTCCATGCCGGCGAGCACCTCGTCGGACTGGTGCACGGCGATCACCGGCCCTTCGGCGACCACTTCGAGATGCGCGTCGGTGACCACGCAGGCCAGCTCGATGACGCGATCGTTGTCGGGGTCGAGGCCGGTCATTTCCATGTCCAGCCAGACGAGGTAGGTGGGGTCCTGTGCCATAATCGAGAAAATTTCCAAGCGGGATTAATGCGTTCGTCCGAACGCGGATCGGCCTGATTTTGTCACACTCAGGTGACCTGGACTCCGTCTAAATCGGAGTTCCGACAGGAACCGCATCCACCCGAGGCTCTCCATCATGCTGACCGAAATATTCGTCCTTGCACTCGTGCTGACCACCGGCGTGCGCCTGTGGCTCGCGACCCGCCACCGCGCGCACATCGCGGCGCACCGCGCCGAAGTGCCGCAGGCCTTCCGCGACAGCATTCCGCTGGACGCCCATCAGAAAGCGGCCGATTACACGATGGCGCGCGTGAGCCTCGCGCGTGCCGATGTGGTGGTGAGCGCACTGTGGCTTCTGGTGCTGACGCTGGGCGGCGGCCTGCAGTGGTTCTACGACCTTGCCGGAAGCCTTGCCGGCGACGGCCTGCTGCGCGACCTGGTGTTCGTCGGCGTGCTGACGCTCGCGTCCGGCGTGATCGACCTGCCCTTCACGCTGTACCGCACCTTCGTCATCGAAGCCCGCTTCGGCTTCAACAAGATGACGCCCGCCATGTTCTTCGGCGACCTCATCAAGCACGGGCTGGTGGCGGCCGCCATCGGCGCACCGGTGCTGGCCGCGGTGCTGTGGATCATGGACAGCCTGGGCAGTGCCTGGTGGGTGTACGCCTGGGCGTTCTGGCTGGCGTTCAGCCTGGCCGCGATGCTGCTGTACCCGACGTTGATCGCACCGCTGTTCAACAAGTTCGAGCCGATGCCCGAAGGCGAACTGCGCAGCCGCATCGAAGGCCTGCTCGAGCGCTGCGGTTTCCGCGCCGACGGCCTGTTCGTCATGGACGGCTCGCGCCGCTCGGCGCACGGCAACGCCTACTTCACCGGCTTCGGCAAGGGCAAGCGCATCGTGTTCTTCGACACCCTGCTCAACCGGCTCGGCGGCGACGAGATCGAAGCCGTGCTGGCGCACGAACTGGGTCATTACAAGCACCACCACATCTGGAAGCGCGTGGCGCTGATCGGCGGCGGCAGTCTGGCCTTCTTCGCCCTGCTCGGCTGGCTGATCGACCAGCCGTGGTTCTACGCGCAACTGGGGGTGAGCAGCGAGGGCAACGTGATCGCGCTGATGCTGTTCGCGCTGGTGATGCCGGTGTTCTCCTTCCCGCTGTCGCCCATCATGTCGCTGATGTCGCGCAAGCATGAATTCGAAGCCGACGCCTATGCCGCGGCGCAGACCCGCTCCGGCTGGCTGGTGTCGGCACTGGTGAAGCTGTACCGCGACAACGCCTCGACGCTGACGCCCGATCCGCTGTATTCCAGCTTCTATGATTCGCACCCGCCCGCCGCATTGCGCGTGGCAAAACTGCAGACGCTCTGACCGCCACGACCTTCATTCATGAACGCACACGAACTTGCCCAGCAGCACTGCACGCCGCAGAAAGGCGCGCACAAGAGACTGACCGGCGACACCCTGGCCACCCACCTGCGCAGCGTGCCGGGCTGGATCGAGGCGGACAACCACATTTCCAAGGACTTCCAGTTCGCCGATTACGCGCAGGTGGTCGCGTTCGTGAACCAGGTGGCGGCACTGGCGGCAGCCGAAGATCATCACCCGGACATCATGTTCGGCTTCAACCGGGTGCGCGTGGTGTTCACGACGCACAGCGTGCGCGGCGTATCCATCAATGACCTGATCTGCGCCGCCCGCATCGAAGCGATGCGCGACCTTTGAACACCGTTGCAGGTCGCGTCGTGTCGGCGCACGGCCGGCACTACATGGTTCGGCTCGACGACGGACAGGTGCTGCAGGCCTTCCCGCGCGGCAAACGTTCCGAAGTCGCCTGCGGTGACCGGGTCGAGCTGTCGCTGCAGGCGGATCAGGCGCGCATCGAACGCATTCACGAACGGCGCAGCCTGCTCTACCGCAAGGATGCCTTCAAGCAGAAGACGGTCGCCGCCAACGTCGACCAGGTGGTGATCGTCACCGCGACCGAACCGGGCTTCAACGCCGATCTGGTGGCGCGCATCCTCATCGCGATCGGGGCGCAGGACGTCGACGGGCTGATCGTGCTCAACAAGTGCGACCTTGCCGAAGGTCTTGCGGGCGCCCGCGCGCAGCTCGCCGGTTTCGCGGCCATGGGCTACACGGTGCTCGAGCTGTCGGCGAAGCAGGACGTGTCGCTGCTCGCCAGCCATCTGAAGGGCCGGCTGAACGTGTTCATCGGCCAGTCCGGCATGGGCAAGTCGACACTCGTCAACGCGCTGATCCCCGGTGCCGCGGCGGCAACGCGCGAGATCTCGGCTGCGCTCGATTCCGGCAAGCACACCACGACCTACGCCCGGCTGTACGAACTGCCGGGCGGCGGCGAACTGATCGACAGCCCCGGCCTGCAGGAATTCGGCCTGTCGCACCTCGACCTGCCGGCGCTGGAATACGCCTTCGTCGACTTCCGTCCCTGGCTCGGCAAGTGCCGCTTCCGCGACTGCGCGCACGACCGCGAGCCCGACTGCGCGCTGCGCGACCACGTCGCCCCGGGACGCTTGTCGCTCTATCGCATCCTGCGGAACGAACTGCAGCGGCCGCTGTATTGAGCCAGCACGCGAGCGGCATACCGGGACATTTTCCCGTCGTGCAGCCGCCCCGAAGCAGGTAGTCCCCGTCCTACAGCCTTGGTCACCCCGCACGTCTAGCATCCGCCCGGTTGCCTCAAATCGCCATCGGAGCCGTGCCCATGCCCAGGATGAACGTCACTGTTTCACTGCGTTACGACGTCGACACCGCGGGCAGCTTCGCGCTGCGCATCCTGCCCGCCGCGACACCCCAGCAGAAGGTGAGCGGCGAGTCGCTGGTGTCGTCGCTCGGCGCCCGCAGCCGCATCGTCAACGGCCGCCTCGGCCAGCGCGTGCTGCACGTGCAGGCGCCACCCGGCCCGCTCGAAATCGACTATTCGGCACGCGTGCTGACCACGCATCACCTGGCCGACCCGGCCACGCTGGCCGAGATCGGCGTCGCCGAACTGCCGTTCGATGTGCTGCCTTTTCTGCACGAAAGCCCGTTCTGCCCGACCGAGCCGCTGACCCGTCTGGCCTTCCGCACCTTCGGCCGCATGAAGCCCGGCTATGCGCGCGTGGCCACGCTGTGCGAGTGCGTGCGCGACCGCACCTGCTTCGACCCGGCACAGGCCGGCGCCGACAAGTCGGTCATGGACACCCTGCTGGACAAGAGCGGCGCAAGCGAACACTTCGCCCATCTCGCCATCTCGCTGTGCCGCGCACTCTATATTCCGGCCCGGCTGGTGAGCGTGACCGGGCCGGGCAGCAGTTCGGGACAGGGGCTGTCCGGTCTGCACTGCTGCATCGAAGTGTTTCTGGGTGAGCGCTGGTATCTGTTCGATCCGACCGGCACGGCGCCGATCGGGCGTCTGGTCCGCATCGGCACCGGCCGAGACGCGGGCGATCTGCCGGCCATCAGCATGCAGGGTGAAGCGCAGCAGACCGGCGGCCGGCTGCAGATCACGACGCTGTGCGACGCCAGCGATATGCAATCCGACGCGACGGACGCGCAGCAGGCGATTTCGACTGCCGCGCCCGACCTCACACGCGGCGGATCACAGGCCGAACAGGACGGACGGCGTCAGGCCTGATGTTCGAGGCCGGCGATCACTGCAGCATGAAGGTTTCGTATTCCAGCCGCCCGAGCTTGCGGTCGAGCGCATACAGGCCGAACAGCAGCGTCAGCAGCACCGACAACGCATAGCCGTAGCCGTAGAAGCTGGCGCCCAGCTTGAAGAACAGCGCGGTGAACACGATGTTCGACACGCAGAAGAAGGCGCACAGACCGAGGATGAGCCGGCGCTGGTCCAGGTAGAAGAACACGTTCAGCAGCGCTAGCAGCCCCACCTGCAGGCTGGCCGCCAGCGTCTGGATGTACAGCAGCGGCAGGTAGAGCTCCGAAATCTCCAGCAGTGCGAACACGGCCGGGCCGGCCACGATGGCCGCCAGCATGGCCAGCGTCTGGATCTTGCCGATTTCGGCCAGGCCCTGACGGATCGAATAGACCATTTCGTCGCGCATGTCCTCGATGTATTCGAGCGAACCGCCGGCGCGCACCGCATCGAAGAAGCGATCGTAGTACTCGACGAAATCCGTTTCGATGCGCACCAGGAACACCGCCATGCCGGGGATGATCGACAGGTAAGCCATGAACACCGGCAGATCGTAGATGACCGACGCGCGCAGCGGACCGATGATGGCGTCCGACGTTTCCGGCCAGCTCCAGAACATGAACTTGTCGGCCCACACGCCGAGGTTGTACAGCAGGCCGATCGCCATCAGCGTCGGATAGCGCGTACTGCGGTCGGCGAATTCGTACGAAATGGTGACCGCCGAGCGGTAGTGCCACGACGTCATGATCCACATGCCGACCAGCAGCACGAAGTGACCGAGCACGAAGCCGCCGAGCAGGCCTTCCAGCCCCCACGGCCGGGCCAGCAGCGCAGCCGTGACGGTGATCGCGTAACCCAGTGCGTACAGCAGCAGGATGGCGCGGTACATCTTGAGCCCGGACAGGAAGATCGTGGCGACCCAGATGCCGCACAGCAGCACGAAGCCCGACAGCATCAGCAGCCGGTAGGCGACCGACAGGCCGGAAAACAGCGTGAATGCCAGCACCAGCCCGATGATGCCGGCCAGCGCGATCACCCACAGCAGCAGGCCGTTGAAGTTCGACATGATGATGTCGTCGCGCTTCTCGAACAGGCGGTCCGACACGAAACGGGTGAACGCCAGCTGCACGACGCCGGTCAGGATGAGCGAGGTGGCGATCAGCCAGGTCACCGACACCTGGAACTGCGTGACCAGGAATTCCGGCACCACGACGGCACGCGACAGCAGACCCACCATCAGGATGCCGACGATGGACAGCACCCATGGTCCGGAGCCGATCACGCCGGCATAGCTGTAGGCCTGCGCCAGCCCGAGCAGGCTGTCCTTCTTCAGCAGTTTGCGCAGTTCGAAACCGATGCCGGCCATCAGCGCGCTCCATGCCCGAACGGGCAGCCACCGGCGGTGCGACCTTCGCGCGCCAGTGCCTGGGTGTAGACCTCGCGGTAGCGGTCGAACATCTGCGTGTCGCTATAGTAGCGTTCGACGCGCGCGATGCCGGCCTGCTGCGCGGAGGCCCAGGCGACCGGATCGCCGAGCAGTTCGAGCGCGGCATCGGCCAGCGCCTGCGGATCGGCGATGCCGACCACGCGGCCGGCCGCGCCCAGCGCCTCGTCTTCGTCGCCCAGTCCGTACATCAACTGGCGGCACGACCCGACATCGGTCGACACCGCAGGCACGCCCGCGGCATACCCTTCCAGCAGCACCAGCGGCAGCGCCTCGGAGATCGACGACAGCACGACCAGACCGATCTTCGGCATCAGTTCGTCGATCTTCTGCATGCCGAGAAAGCGCACGTTGTCGGTCAGGCCGAGACTGTCGACCAGGTTGCGGCACTCTTCGGCATAGGCCGGATCTTCTTCGGCCGGACCGGCGATCCAGCCCTGCGCCTCGGGCATGCGATTCACGACGCGACGCATCGCCCGGATGAAGGTCTTGATGTCCTTGATCGGCACCACGCGGCCGATCAGGCACAGCACCGGCGGCACCTTTTCGGGGCGCGGGGCGCGCAGCGGCGCCACCGGGTGGATGGGCCCGCC
>NZ_JANINH010000006.1:9349-323688 GCF_024580155.1 Methyloversatilis sp. XJ19-13
GGGCCGCTGCGCGCGCAGCGGCGCCAGCTTCTGGATCGCCACGCCATTCGGAATGTTGCGCGTGCGCGCGGCGTCGGCCCCGTCGGCGACCTGGCGCAGGCGGTTGATCTCATACAGCGCGATGATGGGGTCGGCCGCGCCATAGGTCAGCCGGCCCAGCCATTCGAAAAAGCGTATCCACAGCTGACGGAAATAGCTCAGTTCGGACGCGTCCTTCTGGAACACGTTGCGGTTGTCCCGTATCCACTCGTTCTGATACAGGTCGATCTTGCGTTCCTTGGTATAGATGCCGTGCTCCGACAGCACCAGCGGCCGGCCGGTCGATTGCGCCAGCATGGCGCCGAGGAAGCCGGCGTATCCGGTCGATACGCTGTGATAGACCTTCGCCGGAATCAGCCCGTGCGCGACGCGCGCGAGCTGCCACAGCGGCTGGTGCATGATGCGCACAGTCCAGAAGTAGTCGACGAAGCTGGGGTCGCTGCAGTACTTGCGATAACGGTCGGTCACGATGTCCCACGAGGCTTCGCTGCGCAGGAAGTCGTCGAGGCTGACCCGGCCGCCCGGACTGATTTCACGGCACGCCGCACCGAACAGGTCGAGCGCGTCACCACCGCTGCGGAAGGTGTCGTGCAGGGCGGCCATGCGGGCGAAGCCTTCGGCGTCGCCCGCCATGCCGGTCTTGCGGTCGTGTGCGCTGGCGCTGCCCAGGTCGTCGTGCAGGTAGTGGGTTTCGATGTGCTTCACGTTGTCCGGCAGCGTGTAGCGCATGTCGCCGTAATCGCTGCGCCGGCTGCCGATGAACACCACGGCGAACGTGAGGTCGGGGAAGGCGCGGATGATCTGGTTCACCCAGCTCGACACGCCACCCGACACGTACGGAAACGTGCCTTCGAGCAGCAGCGCCACATCGACGCCCGCCGGTTTGATCAGCTCTGTCATGCGTGCCCCCAGAATCGCAGTACCGGCTGCAGGCGCGAAAGGCCCTCCCAGTCCTGCATGCTCGCCAGCAGGGTTTTCACCCGCGCGTAATCGCGCCGGGCGAACGCCAGTTCGGCCAGATAGGGCACCACGCGCGACGCCGGCAGGCCCAGTTCTCGCGCGCGCCGGTAGGCGGCGTCGGCTTCGTCGAAGCGTTGCAGCTGCTGCAGCAGGCGACCGTGCTGCAGGTGCAGCGCCGGATCGTCGGTCAGTCCCTGCAGCGCGGTTTCGGTGTGGCGCAGCGCTTCACCGACCGCGTAGTCCAGCAGGTCGCCCTGCACCAGCCCCTGATAGATGAGTTCCCAGTACAGCGCTGCAAGCTGATGCGCGACCGTGCTGCGTTCCACGACATCGCTGCTGGCCGCGAGGCGCTGGCGCGCCTCGTGGATGGAGGCGTTGAGCTGCTTCTCGCGTCCGTCGAGCAGGCCGTAGGCGAGCAGGCGCAGATCGTCTTCGGCGTCGCCCAGCAGTTCGCGCAGCACCGGCGAACCGATGCGCGACGGCGCATGCGACAGCGCCACCATCGCGCGCAGGCGCTGCGGCACCGGCGCACGCTCGTTTTTCAGGAACTGGCGCACGCCGGCCTGACGGAATCCGGCGGACGACTTTTCGCTGCTTTCGTGCGTGTCGAGATCGGGCAGACGCACCGCGGTGAAACGCTGCGGCGCACGCAGCCGCGGCAGCAGGTGGCGCAGCAGCGCACCAATGACCACTCCGACGAAGCCGAGCAGCGGTACGAAGAAGATGCAGCTGAACAGCAGCGCAAGCACGCTGGCACGCGGTTTCGATTGTCGCGCCGGGATCAGCAGGTAGACGGCCAGCGCAAGCAGGCCGCTGGCTGGCGCGTGAATCGCCAGATAGGCCAGCAATGCCTGATCGGCGTGCTCGACCAGAAGCATTGCCTGCAGGGCGCCAAGCTCGGTCAGCAGGGCCATCAGGCCGAATTTGCTAGCGCCCATGGCGACCTTTCAGCAGTCGTTCGAGCAACGTCAGCGGTTCGATCGTATCGATCAGGTTGATGCGGCTGCCGATGCCGCTCGCATCCAGCCCGCCGCTGCGGTGCTGCGCCAGCCAGGCATCGATGCGCGCGAGATAGCCTTCGACCGCCGCACTGCCGGCAAGCGGCATCAGCGTGATCAGTTGCGAGCCGGTGTCGCTGCGCACCAGCCAGACCACATCGAGCGAGCGCTGGATGCGGCTGATCTGGAGTGCCAGATCGTCTTCCGGCGCAGCGGCCGGAAAATCGAGCGTGACCAGCGCGCTGGCCACGCCGGATTCGACCCGCACGCGCCACATGCGCGCCAGTTCGAAGGCGAAGTCGGGCGGGCAGTCGGGGTGTACCGCGCGGATCGGTGCCGCCAGTTCGCTCGCCGACAGACCGTCGGCGTAGTAGCCGAGCAGCAGGTTGAGCATCTGCAGCGTTTCGTCGTGCAGCGCGAAGAACGGCATGCCTTCGACCACCAGCAGCGCGCACATGTCGCCCGCCATGTCGGTCAGCGGCGCAACGACCAGATAGCGCGAGCCGCTCAGCGCACGTTCTTCGTCGAGCGCGATGTGGGCGAGGCGACGTCGTTCGCAGGCATAGCCGACCAGCGGATCCGCCATGTCGATGTCGAACGGCGCACCCAGATGAACCGGTGCGGCGCCGTCCGCGTGGCCGTCCTGATCGATCTGCAGCAGCGCGGCACGTTCGATCTGGCAGTACTGGGACACCAGCCGCAGCAGTTCGGCCGCACCGGGCAGCGAAGTCCCCGCGGCCGGCGCCGACGCCAGACCGCGCAGACTGACCAGCGCATCGCGCATCGATACCGGGCGCGAAATGAGGTCCTGCTCCAGCCGGTCATGCGACAGGCGCAGCAGATAGTGCTGGTGCGTCAGGTATTCGAGCCGCTGTTCGAGATAGGCCTGCACGCTTTCGGCGCGTCGCACGCGGCCGCGCCACAGCGACGAAAACTCGCCGCTGATCATCACCGTGATCAGCCAGCCGAGGAAATACAGTTTGGGCAGTTCGCCCAGCGCCACGCCCAGCTCGCCGAACACGAACCAGGCGCCGAACACGATGGCACTGCCGACCAGACCCGGTATCGGCCCGTAGCGCAGCGCCACCAGCACCGGGCCCAGCCACACCCACGCGAACTGCGAACGCAGGAAGAACGGGTCAAGCGGATTGAGCCAGAACGCCAGTGCCAATGCCAGCACCGGCAGCACCAGGGTTTCGGTCAGCGCCGATGCGCCAGCCCCGGAGCCGGTCGGCGTGAAGCGGTCGATGATGCGCCGGATCAGCGGCTCATCGACGCGGCGGATGACCGGCTTCTCGCCGGGCGCGCGCGGATTCATTTACTTCAGGGCCGGCACGAGGAGCGACTTGATCAGTTCCTGCGCCACGCCGGACAGCGATTCGCGACTCCAGCCGCTCTTGCCTCCGACGCCGCTCCACACGACCTTGCCGCCGTCGATCTCGACGATCTGCAGCGCCACGCCCACCGCCGGTTCGCCATCGACACCGACCTTGTAGCGCCACTCGTCGACAGTGCCGGTGACCGCATAGCGCGCGCCCTGCTCCTTCGCCCAGTCCATCGCCTTGTCGGCGTCCTTCGGTTTGCCGGATTCGAACAGGTTGTCGTTCTGCAGGCTGACCGGGTAGCGCTTCAGGTTGGCCACGCCGAGCGAACGCAGCAGGCCTTCTGTGACGCTCTCGGCGCGCTGTCCGGCAAACGGCGTTTCGGTCGCGTTGGCGAACGGCAGCACCACCCAGGCGGCGCTCTTGTCGGCGCCGGAAGGCGGCGAGTGGTCGATGACGGCGCAACCGCCAAGCAGTGTGACAACGGCCAGCAGGCCCAGAGTGCGGTGGATCAGGCGGGTCATGGTGTATCTCCCTGTTCTAGAAAGGCGGCCATCAGAAGAACAGCCGGTAGTGAAGCGCAAATTCGGTGGTACGCGCGAACAGCCCGCCACCGCCCTTGTTCTGTCGCCAGGACAGCGAAAAATGATCGGTGCCGAGCACGCTGCCGGCCAGGCCGAGCGCCACGTCGTAACCGGCACCCGACACGCTGTTGTTGAGCACGCCGACCGAGCCGAAAGGCCGCAGCGCCTTGGTGTAGTCGCGCGCCAGCCGCACGTTGTGGGTCAGTCGCACGCCGTGCAGGTTGAAGCTTTGCGGCCGCAGCGCGGTGGCGTCGGACGCGCTGGCGAAGAACAGCCGGTTCTTGATGTCTACGGCACGCGCATCGGCAAGATCAATGTCGGACGGACTGAAGCGGTAGCCCGCCACATAGGCGCTGACTTCGAGATCGGGCAGTTCGGTCCGGATCGAGTGCACATATTCCGCCTGCCACAGCCGGCCGCGGCCGATGTCGAGATCGTTCTGCGCCTGATAGCGGTAGCGCGACAGCTGCAGACCGATGCGGTCGTAGCGCGACACGCGATAGGTGCCGCGCAGTTCGACCTGATCGCGCATGCCGGCGACGCGCAGGCCGAGATTTTCGGTGGCCGGCATGTTCAGGCCGATGCCCAGCGATCCGGACAGGCGCCGGTCGATGCGCTGTTCGCGCTCGATAGCGAACGGATGAATCGTTTCGAAGCCGTCGCGCTGACCGACGGTGATGCGGGTCACGCCATCGTCGTGCGCCCAGGCCAGCCGGCCGAGCAGGTATTCGCGTTCGTCGGGTACCGCCGAGTAGTCGACGTTGTCGCCGCGGCCGCGCGTGATCGAGCCGAATTCGACACTGAACCGCAGGTCGGGCGCGACACCGATGTCGAGTGTGGCCGACTGCTGGCGTTCGTCGATGCCGGCCAGTTCGCGCTGGGCGATGTCGAGGTCGAAGCGGTCGGCGTAGTCGAGCAGCGCGTCGCTCAGCTGCAGGTGCAGCGGCGCGTCATCGCGCTGCGCATCCATCGTTTCGAAGGCCGCCGTCTGGGCACGCCGCACGTCGCCGACCAGCCGCGCGCTGTTGACGCGGTCGTAGCGCGGCAGGCGTTCGTCCCACTGCTCGAGCAGCGCGCCCACCGCCGCGACGTCGCCCTGACCGAGCGCGGCGGTGATGTCGGCCCACAGCGGACGGTTCAGCGCGCGACCGTACTGGTGCCACAGAAAGCCGCGCACCGCCTCGTACTCGCCGTGATCGATGAACCATGACAGCGCCAGTTCCTTCGCCGCCGGCAGCCATTCGCCGTCGGGCGCGCGGTCGAGCCGCAGCACCTCGCGCAGCAGCGCATGCGAGGCGTCGCCCGGTTGCTGGGCACGCGCGAGTCGCACACGCGCCAGCCGCTGCAGTTGTGCGATGTCGTCGGCGGCGAGCACCCGCAGCTTCGGCCGCTCGGCGCGCCACAGCTGCTCGCGCAGCCGCCACGCGCGTTCGGTTTCCTGATTCTGTTCCAGCGCATCGGCGACATTCATCATCCACAGGAAGTCGCCGCGCTGCGCGCCGATGCGCGGCAGCAGATAGCGTTCGAGCGCAGTCTGCGGGCGCGACAGCGCCTGCCAGGACGCAGCCAGCGCGTCATGCAGCAAGGGTTCGCGCGACCATGACTGTTCATGGCGCGCCAGCAGTTCGCGCAGCGCCAGCGTGTCGTTGCCGTCGATGAACAGCCACAGCAGCGCGGAACGCACGTCGACCGAGCCCGGATCGATGGCCAGCGCCGCGCTGAAGTCGTCCAGCGCCTGCGCCTTGCGGCCGGCGGCCTGATGCCAGCGCGCGCGGATCTGCAGGAACAGCGGCAGCTGTTCGGCATCGCGCCGCTGGGCGTCCGACAATTCACCGATGATGCGGCCGATGTCCTGCGGCCGGCCGGTGAACACATAGAGATCCAGCGTACGCATGAGCCATACGCGATCGCCATGGAGGCGCCAGCCGCGCTCGGCTTCGCGCGCCGCCTGCAGCGGTGCGACATCCAGCAGCAGTTCGACCAGATCCTGCAGTTCGAACACCTCGGCATCGTCGAAGCGCGTGATGCGGGCCAGCGCGTCGCGCGCCCGGTCGTCGTCCTGCAGCAGTTGGGCCAGTGACGCATAGAGCCGCCAGTAATCGCGATCGGCATCGCCGGCTGCCGGGCGGACCGCTTCGAGCGCGGCCATCGCTTCATCGAAGCGGTTACGCGAGATCAGCAGCGCCGCCCGGCGCGACGTGCGGCGCACATCCGGCGTGGCGGAGGCATCGATGCGCGCCAGCGTGGCCAGCGCGAGCTCGATGTCGGCGGCGCGCTCGGCCAGATCGGCCAGCGCCACCAGCACCGGCTGCGGCGGGTTCGCCCCGCCCAGGCCCTGCAGGAATTCGATGCCCTCGCGCGGTCTGCCGAGCCGTTCAAAGGTGGCGATGATGGCGGTCAGCAGGCGGCTGTCGTTGGGCTGCCGTGCGATGCGGTGACGCAGGCCGGCCAGCAGGGCTTCGTCGTCGAGCAGGCCGGGGGCCAGCCGCAGCACCGCGTCCCACGCGTCCTCGCGGCCGGTGCGCCGGGCGATGACCAGCCACTGGTCGAGACCTTCCTGCGGCCTGCCGGCCCACTCCGACGACGTGGCCAGACGCTCGCGCCAGACCAGGCTGTCGGGCGCCTGACGCACCGCCGACGCGGCGACGCGCTGCGCGTCGTCGAGCTGGCGGTTGCCCAGAAAGGCCTCGAATCCGAGCGTGTAGATGCGGTCATCGAATGGCAGATCGGGCACGCCATTCGTCGCCACCCGCCAGGGCTGGGCATCGAAGCCGGACTGCGCCAGCAGCGTGCGGCGCCATTGCTGCTGCAGCGACAGCTTCAGCATGGCGCGGGCAAAGCGCGCCGCCGCGTCGGGGCGGTTGGCGGCGCGCGCCAGCGTGACCAGGTAGTACAGCACTTCGGTGTCGCCCGACAATTCACCCAGTTCGCGTTCGGCCGTTTCGAGCGCCAGTGCCAGCAGATCGCCCGACTGCAGGATGCGGATCGCCTGCAGATAAAGCTGACGACGCGTTGCGGCACCCGGTTCGGCGGCACGCAGCAGCAGCAGAATTTTCGCGGCGCTCTGGTATTCGCCATGGCCGAGCAGTTCCTTCGCCGCCTCGCGATAGATGCGCGGGTCAGGCCGCACACCTTCACGTGTGAAGCCCGAAAGCAGTTCCAGCGCCAGCACCGCCTGTCCCCAGGACAGCGCGCGTTCGACCAGCGCCATGCGGTTCTGGTCGGTCAGGCCATCGATCAGCACGGTGCGGCGCAACTTTTCGGGCAGGGCCGCCTCGAGTTCGGCGCGCCGCGCAGAACCCGGCTGGCTGGCCAGCAGCTCGCTTTCGAACACCGTCCATTCGACCCAGCGCGCCTCGGTGCCCGCGGCGCCGGCTGGCGTGCCGGACAACAACGGCGCCAGCGCAAGGCGCGCACCGTCGTAGTCGCGCCGCGCCAGCGCCTGTCGCACCAGCGCCAGCCGCAGTTCGGGATTGTCGGGATCGGTGCGCAAAAGATTGCGCAGATAGGCGATGGTCAGCGTGTCGCCACGGGTCGCGTTCAGCGTGTATTGCACCAGTTCGCGATACGGATAGAGCACGACCAGCAGCAGCGCCACCAGCAGCGCGATGCCCAGCAGCACATGCGGCGCGACCAGCCGCGGCCGCTCAAGCGAGGCGGCAGCGTAACTCGATCGTCGCAGCATGCGCGGTCAGCCTGAAGTGTGAAAGTCCCGCGTCGCGACGGAAGGGCTTGAGCGCCTTGCCGTCCGCGCTGGCGGTGCAGTGGTCGATGTTCGCAAGCGCGAATTCAAGAGGAACGTGAGCGCGCAGGTCCAGCACCAGCCGGTCTGCATCGCGCGTCATCGCGGCGATGCGGCCGTTGCTGCTCGACAGCGCGGGCGCCGCCGGCGCCGCCGGGAGCAGACCGAAGCTCGCCTGATCGGCGGCCAGATGCAGATAGCGGCCTTCCGGTCCGGCGTTGAAGCCCGCCACAGCGGACGCTGCAGCGAGATCCGGATAACCCAGTTCGGCCGGCAGGCGCAGCGTGCGCAGATGCGACGCATTGCGCACCAGGTAGCGCTGGCCATCGAGCGAACGCGCCAGCACCAGGTCGTTGAAGTTCATCGCAATGCGCACGTACTCGCTCGGAAACACCGGGTGGATCTCCTGCGCCAGCGCGTGGCGATACACCTTGTGCAGCGCGTCGAGCGCCGCTCGCTTGCTGGCCGAATACGTGTGGTAGTAGATGTTGATCGGCTTCAGGCGGCGCGGCGCACCCGTGTAGTCGAAGGTTTCGATGACGCGCTCGAAGCCGTAGAACGGGCCGGTCCACAAATTCGTGTAGACGTTCTCGTTCATGATCGGCGCATACACATGGAAGCGCCGCCCCTGCCAGGAGCCCAGCGCGGACACCGCGGCCAGACTGGCGTAGTTGCGGGTGGCCACCGTGAAGCCGCCGTTCATCTGCACCATGCCGGCGGCGTCGACGATGTCCAGCGCAGCTTCGGTCGGCGACGCATCGCCGGTCCACAACATCAGCCCGACCGGTTTGCCGGGCGGTGCCAGACGGCTGCGAATGTACTCGCTCGAACCCAGAATCTCGCGCTGCAGGCTGGGGACATAGCCCTTGGGCGCCAGTGAATAGCCCTGCAGCGACTCGCGCACTTCACCGCGCTCGACGCTGTCCCAGAAGAACGGATGCGTATAGCTGTGCGACGCGATTTCGACGTGCGGCAGCGCGAACATGCGACGCGCCACGTCTTCCATCAGCGGCGACTCTTTCGGATACGCGCCCTGCGGGCTGGTTTCGACCTCGATGACCGACATCGCATGCGGCACCGCGTAGCGCTTGAGCACATCGTCGAGCAGCACTTCCGCGGCCAGACGGCGGCCCGGCATTTCGGCGCGCGACGGAAAGCCGTCGCCATCGATGTGGGCGAAGAACATGCGGCGTCCGGCGGCCGTCGTGGTGTCTGCGACGGGCAGCGCAGGCAGCGCCAGCGCCTGACGGAGGAAGGCAAAGGGTTCAACGATCCAGCGCGACTGCTCGTCCTCGCCCGGGAGTACGCGCACCACGAAAGGATTCAGCACGTAGCCGCCCCACCCGGTGAGGGCGGCCGCGTCGTAGTGCGTACCGTTCGCGTCCGACAGGCGCAGCAGCGTCCGTGCGCCAGGCGCCGACACCCTTATCGGCTCGACGCCCCGTCGCTCCGGAAGCGCCGGCGACTCGTAGCCGATCAGCGCATCGGCACTGACGACCTTCAGCGCACCCTTCGGTGGGGCCGCGTCGTCGAGCCCTGCGGCGCGAACGAAGCTGCCAGCCGGCTGGAACCCGAAGCTGCCGAATACTGCAACCCGCGTGCCGTCGGCGATGCGTGCAGCCAGCCAGTTCGACAGCGCGCCGGCGCGATCCGGCGACACATAGCCGTCGAACCAGGCGACGACGCCAGCGTAGTCGCCGGCGGACACCACCTCCGGCAGACTGCCGTTGACGTCGACATACTCGGCCACATAGCCCAGATGATTGACCGGCATTTCGGCGTAGCGGTGTGCATTCGACGCATTGATGCGCGACGACTCCCGACTGTTGTAGAGGAACATCACCTTGCGCGGAAGCACCTCGATCAGGCCGATGCCGGTGGTTTCGAGCGCGGCATCGGTGACGTAGGGCACGATGCCGTGCGACAGGATGCGTTGGGCGGTCGCGCGCGCCAGCGAGCGGGCGGTCGGCGCCACGTAGTCGATCGCCAGCACCGTGGCGCCGTACTGGTCGCGTGCCGCGACCAGTTGGCCAAGCAGCCAGTCTCGATCCGCCTGAGACACCTCGACATAGCGCTTCTTCTTCGCGTCCCAGCCGCGATAGAGGGATTCGGCCGCCACGGCAAATATCTCGCCCCGCAGCGCAGGCAGCAGTTCGAAGCCGCGGTTCATGATGAGACGGATGCCCGGAAAGCGCGTGCGCATCAGGCGGATCACCGCCACCAGACCGGCCTGCTGCGCCACCACGTCTGCGTTCTTCACCAGGTGATAGGAATCGAGCGTGTCCAGAAAGAAGCCGCGGTAGCCGCGCGCCCACAGCGGTGCAATGACCTGTTCGGCGAAAAAGGCCGGCCAGTCCGGCTGCGCCTGATCGATCACGATGGACTGCCAGTCGGTATTGCTGCCGATGCGCCACGGCGCCGGGATGCGCGAGGCGTAGCCGCGCGACGGATGCACTTCGCCGACGCTGACATAGGCGAACAGTTCGCTGCCGGCACCTTCAGCCTTGCCGGCACGGTAGGCGACAGGGTCGAAACCGTGGTCAGGCTCGACCACCGCAATGTCGAACGCCTTCAGAGAGGCCAGTGGCGCCTGCTTGCCGTAGTGCAGCGCAATGGAAGGAAGGTCGGCTGCGCGCGCTGCCGTCACGCATGCGAAGCCTGAAGCGACCAGACACAGCAGGACGTACAGAACACCTCGCAACCCCCGGGGCATCAGGGTACGCGGCGTGACGCACACATCGATTGCGCGTGCGCAATGCCAGTCGGCTTGAGCAGACATGCTCCAGACAGGTTCGTGGTTGGAATCCGGATTAACGACGGCCTCGGGGGAACCTTTAGCTTTGCGGGCGCGCCGGCGGAAATGCCCGAAAAGACAACGGGCCCGTGCGGTGCAACGCGCGATTCGCCGCGCCGCACCGGTCCCCGAGCGACATCAGCCGGGTATCCAGTCAGGCGAGGGCAGCGCGTGGAAAGCCTCGCGCAGGCTTTCACCCCAGCGGCTGCGGATCATTTCGAAGTAGGCGTTGTCGGCGTCGATGCGCAGGCTGGAGCACACCTTGAGCCCGTCGCGCCGCAACACCAGCAGGTCGAGCGGCAGTCCGACCGACAGGTTGGACCGTATGGTCGAATCCATCGATATCAGCGCGCACTTGGCCGCATCGTCGAGCAGGGTTTCCGGGCGGATGACGCGGTCGATGATGGGCTTGCCGTACTTGGCCTCGCCGATCTGGAAGTAAGGCGTATCGCGTGTCGCCTCGATGAAATTGCCGGCCGAGTAGATCTGGAACAGCCGCGGCACCTCACCCAGGATCTGACCGCCGAGGATGAAGGACGCGTTGAATTCGATGCCGAACTCCTGCAGGGCATCGGCGTCGCGCGCATACACCTCGCGCAGGCAGTCGCCGACATGGCGGGCCGCTTCGAACAGGTTCGCCACGGTATGCAGATTAGGGCCGTCGGTGGCCAGGCGCTCGCGCAACAGGCTCACCAGCGTCTGCGTGACCGCAAGATTGCCCGCGCTCATCAGCACGAGCACGCGCTCACCCGTCCGCTCGAACACATTCATCTTGCGGAAGGTATTGATGTGATCGACCCCCGCATTGGTGCGCGAATCGGACAGGCAAACCAGCCCGGCGTCGAGCAGCATGCCCACGCAGTAAGTCATGGCAGAAATTCCGGCAGGTGTGAAAGAGGAATGTTATCCGTGTCGGCGGGCCTGTGCGCAGTCCGGCCCGAAAAGCCACAGCCGGGCGAGCCCGCCCGCTCAGTGGCGGTGTACGGACACCCGCGTCACCGTCATCACGGCATGGTCAGCCGTGTCGCTCAGACGCACCGGGCAGGCGTCCAGATGATCGCGACCGACCGCCAGCCGGCAATAGCCCTGCCCGGCCAGCGACCGTTCGAGCACATCGACACTGACCCAGCCGGCTTCGCCACCGGCAGCCGGGCCGCTGGCCAGCCAGACATCGACCCAGGTGTGCGGCGCCGCCCATTCCCCGGCAGCATCGACCAGATAGCCGCTGACGAACCGCGCCGGCAGGCCGGCGGCACGACAGCAGGCGATGAAGGCATGCGCGATGTCGGCGCCGCAGCCGCGCCCGGCTTCGAATGCACTGGCGGCACCGGCCGGCGGCACACATTCCGGCTGGTGGCGCACCGCACCGCATACCGCGCCGCTCAGATCGAGCAGTTCGCCCACGGTATCGCGTCGCGCGCGAAGATGGGTGGCCGCCATCGCATGGGCCTGCTCGTCGCTTTCCGTCAGGCGGCTGGTCGCCAGATAGGACAGGGGCGACAGCGTGCCCGCATCGCGCGGCATCCACGCCGCATCATCGGTCATGCGAACCGTCCCGCTGACCAGGATGGACAACTCGCTGTGCGGGCGGTCCAGTGTCAGCAGGTGGCCGACATTGCCATGCGCATCGATCGAGCGGCGTGCGCTGCCCGGCGCCTGAACCTTCCAGGCCAGTGCCCGCTGGGTCGAATCCTCGCGCGGCGTCAGTCGCAGTTGCTGGATGCTGTACTGCACCGGCCGCGTGTAGCGCAGCGTGGTTTCGTGGCGGATGTCGAGCAGCATGGTTATCTCCTCTGATTTCGGCAGACAGGTCGTCTCCGGCCCGCACCGGGCCGACTTGGCCCCCTCGGGGGACGGACGCAGCCACGCCCCCCAGGGGTGATCAGCTTGACGACATCGGCACCAGGAAGTCTTCGGACACCCGGTTGCCCAGATCGATGACACGTACGATGAACTGCGTCAGGTATTCGTGCAGGCCACGCGCAAAGACATCCTCGATGCGACCGAACTTCAGGCTGGCCTGCAATTCGCCGGCACGCCTTTCGGTTTCGCTCGAACGGTAGTTCGACAGCGCATTCAGGTTTTCAAACACCTCGACCATGCTGGTACGCAGCGAGCGCGGCATCTGGTCATTCAGGATCAGCAGTTCGGCAACCTTGACCGGCGTGATCAGGTCGCGGTAGACCTTGCGATACACCTCGAATGCGGACACCGAGCGCAGCAGCGCACTCCACTGGTAATAATCGGCGGCGGTATCGGGCGGTGCCGCGCCGTCGACCAGCATGTGGTACTTCACGTCGATGAAGCGCGCGGTCGCGTCGGCCCGTTCGAGGAAGGTGCCGAGGCGGATGAAGTGAAACGCCTCGTCGCGCAGCATGGTGCCCAGCGTGACGCCGCGCGACAGGTGCGAGCGGAACTTGACCCACTCGAAGAATTCACCGATTTCGCTGCCGGCGAGCTTCCAGCGCGGGTAGTCGCGCATCTTGAGCCAGGTGTCGTTGGTGGTTTCCCACATTTCCGACGTGATGGTGCCGCGTACCGCGTGGGCGTTTTCGCGCGCCATGCGCAGGCAGCTCATGATCGACGACGAATTCGTGCCGTCAAACACCATGAATTCGAGCACCGATTCCATCGTGGCTGCACTGTGCTTGGCGCGGAAAGCGTCTTCCAGACCGGTGATCGACAGTGTCGCCCCCCAGCCGGCATCGATGCCGCCTTCGGCCTGCGGCACCATCGACATGCGGTAGTTCACGTCCAGCATGCGGGCGACGTTTTCGGCGCGCTCGATGTAGCGCGCCATCCAGTAGAGGTGATCTGCGGTGCGGCTCAGCATGGTGACTCGATCCAGTTATCCGCATAGGAAAAATGCGACGCTTCCGCGCCGCCCGCAGGGCCGCCCCAAGGGCGAGCGCAGCCCCCTCGGCGGGGGTGAGGCAGGGGTTTCGCAGCACATGTGCTGCGCCTGCCGAACGGGCCGGCTGTGCAAAGCCGGCCCTGCGCGAAGGAAGTGAGCGTGGGGGCTTCCATTCTCAGACCTCCAGTATCCAGGTGTCCTTGGTGCCGCCGCCCTGCGACGAATTCACCACCAGCGAACCTTCACGCAGTGCCACGCGGGTCAGGCCGCCCGGCACCATGTTGATGTCCTTGCCCGACAGCACGAACGGGCGAAGGTCGATATGGCGCGGCGCGATGCCGGCATCGACGAAGGTCGGGCACGCGGACAGCGCGAGCGTGGGCTGGGCGATGTAGCGATCCGGCGTGTCGATGATGAGCTGCCGGAAGCGTTCGATCTCCTCCTTCGTGGCACGCGGGCCGATCAGCATGCCGTAGCCGCCTGCGCCGTGTGTCTCCTTGACGACCAGTTCGTCCAGATGGGACAGCACGTAAGCCAGATCGTCCGGCTTGCGGCACATGAAGGTCGGTACATTGTTCAGCAGCGGTTGTTCGCCAAGGTAGAAGCGGATCATGTCCGGCACATAGGGATAGATCGACTTGTCGTCAGCCACGCCGGTACCGATCGCATTGGCCAGCGTGACATGTCCGTCGCGATAGACCTGCAGCAGCCCCGGCACGCCAAGCATGGAATCGGGCCGGAAGGCGAGCGGGTCGAGGAAGTCGTCGTCGATGCGGCGGTAGATCACATCCACCCGCTGCGGTCCTTGCGTGGTGCGCATGTACAGGTGATCGTCGCGCACGAACAGGTCCTGCCCCTCGACCAGCTCGACGCCCATCTGCTGGGCGAGGAAGGCGTGTTCGAAGTAGGCCGAGTTGTAGGCGCCTGGCGTCAGCACGACTACCGTCGGATCGATGACCCCGGCCGGCGCGACCGCGCGCAGATTGGTCAGCAGCATGTCCGGATAGTGTTCGACCGGTGCCACGCGGTAGCGCGAGAAGAGCTCCGGGAACAGCCGCATCATCATGCGCCGGTCTTCCAGCATGTAGGACACGCCGGAGGGCACGCGCAGATTGTCTTCCAGCACGTAGAACTCGCCGGCACCGGCTCGCACCACGTCGACCCCGGCGATGTGGGCGTAGATGCCGCCGGGCACATCTACGCCCTGCATTTCCGGGCGGTACTGGCTGTTCGACAGGATCTGTTCGGCCGGCACGTGACCGGCCTTGATGATTTCCTGGTCGTGGTAGACGTCATTCAGGAACATGTTCAGCGCCTTGACCCGCTGGCGCAGACCGGCCGCGAGTTGCTTCCACTCCTGCGCCGGAATGATGCGCGGCACGATGTCAAACGGGATCAGGCGTTCCTTGCCGGACTCTTCGCCGTAGACGGCGAAGGTGATGCCGACGCGGTGAAAGACGAGATCGGCTTCGGCACGCTTCTGGGCAATGCGCTCGGGGGGCGTTTCCGCAAGCCACTTCTGATATCCGGCGTAGTGACTGCGCACCGTGCCGTCGGCACTGTTCATTTCGTCATAGATCGACGACGGATTTGCCATGATCGTGTTGTCTCGGTGGTGATGTGGCGCTTGTGCTGACTTCATCCGGAGCACAGCGAGAAATGTGCCATGCCCCAAAGCCGCGCCGATACTTGAAAACCCTTGCCTTGAGTGGGTTTTTGCACCACAACGGTGCGGCAACCGGATTCATCTGGTGCAGAGCCGCAAAACAAAACGCCCCGCAAGGTGCGGGGCGTTCCGGAGTGTTGAAGCGGCACGCGCTCAGATGCGTTCGATGATGCCGGCAATGCCTTGCCCGCCGCCGATGCACATCGTGATCAGGCCGTAGCGGCCGCCCGTGCGCTGCAGTTCGTACAGACACTTGACGGTCAGGACGGCGCCGGTGGCACCGACCGGATGGCCGAGGCCCACTGCACCGCCGTTGACGTTCACCTTGGCCGGATCAAGACCGAGTTCGCGCGTTACGCACATCGCCTGCACCGCAAACGCCTCATTCGATTCGATCACGTCGAGATCGGACGCCTTCAGGCCGGCGCGTGCGAGCGCCAGCTTGACGGCGGGAATCGGGCCCGTGCCCATGATGCTGGGCGCGACGCCGGCGACCGCATAGGACACCAGACGGGCCAGCGGCTTCGCACCGGCGCGCGCCGCGGCACCCGCTTCCATCATGACGATGGCGGCTGCGCCATCGTTGATGCCCGAGGCGTTGCCGGCCGTCACCGAGCCGTCCTTCTTGAACACCGGGCGCAGCTTTGCCATGCCTTCGATCGTGGCGTCACGACGGAAATGTTCGTCGGTGTCGATGACCGTCGTACCCTTCTTGGTCTGCACTTCAAGCGGCGCAATCTGCGACTTGAAATGGCCGGCATCGGTTGCCGCAGCCGCGCGGCGGTGCGACTCGACGGCGAAAGCGTCCTGATCTTCACGACCGAAACCGAACTGGCTGGCGATGTTCTCGGCCGTGATGCCCATGTGCGTCGTTTCGAACGGATCGGTCAGTGCGCCGACCATCATGTCGATCATCTTGGTGTCGTTCATGCGGGCGCCCCAGCGCGCAGCCGGCATCAGGTAGCCACCGCGACTCATGGTTTCGACGCCACCGCCGACCGCACATTCGGCGTCGCCCAGCTGGATGGCGTTGGCGGCCGACACGATGGCCTGGAAGCCGGAACCGCACAGGCGGTTGACGCCCATTGCGCAGGATTCCTGGGCCATGCCGGCATTGAGTGCGACAACGCGCGACACATACATGTCACGCGCTTCGGTGTGGATCACGTTGCCGAACACCAGATGCTGTGCTTCCTTGGCATCGACACCGGCGCGCGCAAAGGCGGCCTTGACGACGTGCGCGCCCAGATCACATGCCGTGAAATCCTTCAGCGAACCGCCGTAGGCACCGATCGGCGTACGCGCTGCACCCACGATCACCACTTCTCTCTTGTCAGCCATCGCCACAACCTCCCTTGAAATCAGTTTCCGAACACGTTTCGAATCAGTTTCCGATATAGCCGGCCAGTGTCAGCAAGCCAAGCAGGATCAGACAAAACACCAGTGTGCGCCAGACCAGCCCAATCGCGCTTTGCATCAGATCAACATCGGCGTCATTGCCCATGCCCAGTTCGGGCCGGTCAGCCACCTCCCCAAGCTCGAACAGCGGCGCACCGAGCTTGACGCCCAGTGCGCCGGCCCCACTGGCCAGCAGGATGCCGGCCGCCTGTTCAGGCCACCTTGCCGCCTGCGTACGCCAGCAATGCACCGCATCCTCGAAATCGCCGACGATGGCGAACGTGGCGGCGGTCATGCGCACGGGTACCCAGTCCAGCCATTCGTACATGCGACGCGCAAAGCGGCCGAATGCACCGAATTCGATGTTTTCCCGCCGCGCCCACGACCACGACAGGCGTTCCGTCAGGCGATACAGCAGCGGTCCGGTCGGCCCGGGCAGCAGTGCGAACAGCGCAAGCGGCGCCAGCACGTGCCGGTGCGCCGCGAGGATGCCCTGCTCGATGGACAGCCGGGCGATTTCCTCGGTCTTCAGACGATCGGTATTGCGTTGCAGCCAGTCCGACAGCTCGCGCCGCGCCGTGTCCGGATCGTCGGCGCGCAGGGCATCGGCTATCGCCTCGAAATGATGGCTGAACTGGCGGAAACCCATGGTGACGTACAGCACCAGCACGTTGAGCGCCCAACCGAGCAAGGGGTTGATCCACACCAGCACGAGGTACAGACACCACACCGCGAACACCGGCAGGCCGACTGCGAGCACCCAGGCGATCACGCCATGCCGGACTTCACCGGCATTGAGCCGCTGTTCGAACCAGAAAGCGTAGCGGGCAAGCGGCCCCGCCACTACGCGTTCGTAGGACAGCGGTTTGTATTGCTCGATCAGGAGTGCGACGAAGAGGGACAGCCAAGTCATGAAGAAGCGTCAGTTGCCGTGCCAGCCTGCGGACGATAGCACACCGCGGAATCCGGCGCCGGGCGGGCGTCCGCGGCCAGATGTCAACACAGCCCGTTGTCACCGCCGCAGTGGAGGATCGGCGAGCAGGTGCTCGGCGAAACTGACGATCATCCCGGCAGTCGCACCCCAGATGTCGTAGCCCTGCCAGGGCATGGCCCAGTACTCACGCATCACGCCTTCGTGCTCGATGCGGCCGCGCGTGCGGTTCGACGGATCGATCAGGAAGGACAGCGGCGTTTCGAAGGCTTCGGCGACCTCGAACGGATCGAGCCGCAGCACAAGCGGTGCATGCAGAAGGCCGACCACCGGCGTCACGCGGAATCCGCTCGCCGTGATGAAGTAGTCGGGCAGGCGGCCGATCAGTTCGACCTGTCCGGCCGCCAGACCGATTTCTTCCTGCGCCTCGCGCAGCGCGGTGGCTTCGGGCGACACATCACCCGGGTCGACCCGCCCCCCCGGGAAGGCGATCTGTCCCGGGTGATCATAAAGATGAGCGCTGCGTCGGGTCAGCAGCAAGGTCGGCTCGGCACCGCCGATGACCACCGGCACCAGCACGGCGGCGGGGGTGAAGCCGGCGAAGCGCTCGTCGATCGGGCACGGCTGCAGCGCATGCAGGCGACTGCGCAAGCCGTGTGGATCAAAACCGGCGGACGACAGCACGGGCGTGTCCATCAGAAGCGCTGCCTCAGCGTCATGATCTGGCCCGTGCGCTGCATGTCCATGCGGTTCAGAAAGCTCATGCCCAGCAGCACGTGCGGCATGTCGGCCTCCATCACCGCCGCGTCGACGTTGCTCAGCGTCACGCCGCCCAGTTTGACGCTGGCCAGCTTGACCCGCCAGGCGCGCACCACGCCATTGGCGGTCTGCACCACCATGACCGGCGCGGACGCGGTGCGGATATTGGCGCGCAGCGCGTCGCTGCGCCCGAGCGCAATGACCGTGGCACCGGTATCGAGCAGGAAGCGCACCGGTGTGCCGTTGATCGCACCATCGGACAGGAAGTGTCCCTGCGAATCGGCGTTCAGCTGGATGGCGACCGCCCCCGCATCGCTGCTGCGCGACGAGGCGACATTTTCGCCGATGCGCAGCAGCACGCGCCGGCCCTCGACTTCAACCCACGCGCGGTCGCGGTCGACCGACAACAGCCGGATGCCTTCCGGCGACCGGGCACCGACGGCCAGCGTGCGCGGCGCACCGCCATCGACCACCAGCACCGCCTTGCCACCGAACACGCCGGCCAGCGACAGGTCGACCGCCTGCGCGGAACAGGCCGCCAGCGACAGAAGCATCGCTAGAATGTACGCAGGAGGTCTATTGATGAAGCCCATTGCAGTTTTCCGTCACAGCCTGACCGAGGGGCCAGGACATATAGCAACATACATGAAAGGCATAGGTCGCGACATCAAGGTGGTCGCCATCGACCGCGGAGATGTCGTTCCGCACGATCCGACCGCGTTCGCCGGCCTGTGTTTCATGGGCGGCCCGATGAGTGTTAACGACCCGCTGCCCTGGATACCTGAGGTGCTGGCGCTGATCCGCCGCGCGATGGACGCCGACATCCCGGTCATCGGTCACTGTCTGGGCGGGCAGCTGATGTCGAAGGCGCTGGGTGGTACGGTGGGCGCCAATCCGGTCAAGGAGATCGGCTGGCGCGACGTGACGCTCAAAGGTGCGGCTGCGCGCGAGTGGTTCGGCGACCGGGAGCGATTCCTGTCGTTTCACTGGCACGGTGAAACCTTTTCGCTGCCGGACGGTGCCACCCATCTACTGGCGTCGGATGCCTGCACCCATCAGGCCTGGGCGATCGGCAAGCATCTGGCGATGCAGTGCCACATCGAAATGACCGAAGCGATGATCCGCGAGTGGTGTGTCGGCGGGCAGAAGGAAATCCGCGAAGCGTCGGCCCAGCCGACAGTGCAGTCGGCCGAAGGCATGCAGCAGGACATCGAAGCGCGCGTGGCGGCGCTGCACGCCGTCGCGGAAACCGCCTACGCGAAGTGGAGCGAAGGTCTGAAGGACTGAGCCGCGCCGCCGGCTGAGGACGCGGCCGCGCGCCGCTCAGTCGCGGAAATTGCCGAACTGCAGCGGGATGTCGGTTACCTGCTTGCGCAGCAGCGCGATCGCGTCCTGCAGCACGTCGCGCTTAGCGCCGGTCACGCGCACCTCTTCGCCCTGGATGCTGCCCTGTACCTTGAGCTTGCTGTCCTTGAGGATGCGCACGATCTTCTTGGCCGATTCGCTCTCGATGCCCACCTTGAGCTTGAGCTCCTGCTTCGACTTGTTGCCGCTGATCTTCTGCGCGTCGCCACGCTCGATCGAACGCACGTCGATGTTGCGCTTGGCGAACTTGGTGAGCAGCACGTCGTAGACCTGATCGAGCTTGAAGTCGTCGTCGGCGAACAGCGTCAGCAGCTTGTCGCCCTGCTCGACGCGCGCATCCGACCCCTTGAAGTCGAAGCGGTTGGCAATTTCCTTGTTCGCCTGATCGACCGCATTGCGCAGCTCGACCATGTCGATTTCGGAACTGATGTCGAAGGAAGGCATGCGTCGGTTCCCGGAAGTGTCCGCTCAGCCGAAGTGACAGACGTAGTGGTAAGGCTCGCCGGTGACCTCGATGTCGAATGACGAGTTGCCCGGCACATCGTAAGACTCGCCTGCGCCGTAGGTCTTCCACGCCGCCTCGCCCTTCAGGCGCACACGGCAGCTGCCTGCCACGCCTTCCATGATTTCCGGTGCGCCGGTATTGAAGGTGAGCGTGGCCGGCAGGATGACGCCGACCGACTTCTTCGTGCCGTCGGCGAACTGGATGCTGTGGCTGACGCACTTGCCGTCGAAATACACATTGGCCTTCTTGACGACGCTGATGTTGTCGAACTGGGACATGTTCTTTTCCTGTTGTGATTACTTGCCGCGCTTGATGGCCGCGTTGGCGGCGATACGCATGCGCAGCGCGTTGAGCTTGATGAAACCGGCCGCGTCCTTCTGGTCGTACGCACCGGCGTCGTCCTCGAAGGTGGCAATGGTCGGATCGAACAGCGAATCGGTCTTCGAATCGCGCGCGACGACGACGACATTGCCCTTGTATAGCTTCAGCCGCACCCAGCCATTGACCGATTGCTGCGTATGGTCGATCAGCGCCTGCAGCGCGCGGCGCTCCGGGCTCCACCAGTAACCGGTGTAGATGATGCTGGCGTAGCGCGGCATCAGGTCGTCCTTCAGATGGGCGACTTCGCGGTCCAGCGTGATCGACTCGATGGCGCGGTGGGCGCGCAGCAGGATGGTGCCGCCCGGTGTTTCATAGCAGCCGCGCGATTTCATGCCGACATAGCGGTTCTCGACCAGGTCGAGGCGGCCGATGCCGTGCTTGCCACCGATCTGGTTCAGCGAGGCCAGAAGCTCGTGCGCCTTCATGCGCGTGCCGTTGATGCTGACCAGATCGCCGCGCTCGAATTCGAGATCGAGGTATTCGGCTGCGTCCGGCGCCGCTTCCGGCGACACCGTCCAGCGCCACATCGACTCTTCGGCCTCGGCGGACGGATCTTCGAGATGACGGCCTTCGTAGCTGATGTGCAGCAGATTGGCGTCCATCGAATACGGCGAGCCACCCTGCTTGTGCTTCATTTCGATCGGTATGCCGTGCGTTTCGGCGTAGGCGAGCAGCTTTTCGCGCGACAGCAGATCCCACTCGCGCCACGGCGCGATCACCTTCACGTTCGGCATCAAGGCGTAGGCCCCCAGCTCGAAACGAACCTGGTCGTTGCCCTTGCCGGTCGCGCCGTGCGAAATGGCGGTGGCGCCTGTTTCGCGGGCGATGTCGATCAGGCGCTTGGCGATCAGCGGACGCGCAATCGAGGTACCGAGCAGGTATTCGCCTTCGTAGATCGTGTTGGCACGAAACATCGGAAACACGAAGTCGCGCACGAACTCCTCGCGCAGGTCGTCGATGTAGATGTTCTCCGGCTTGATGCCCAGCTTGATCGCCTTGGCGCGCGCCGGTTCGAGCTCTTCACCCTGGCCGAGATCGGCGGTGAAGGTCACGATTTCGCACTGGTACACATCCTGCAGCCACTTCAGGATGACCGAGGTGTCCAGGCCGCCCGAATAGGCCAGGACCACTTTCTTGATGTCGCCGCTACTCATCGTCTTCGTCTTTCGCTTTCAGTTGATTCGTTGATTCAGCTGCCGGACACGCGGCCCAGCAGCAGGAATTCCATCAGCGCCTTCTGCGCGTGCAGGCGGTTTTCGGCTTCTTCCCACACCACCGAATGCGGGCCGTCGATCACGTCTGCGCTGACCTCTTCGCCGCGATGTGCCGGCAGGCAGTGCATGAACAGCGAATCCGGCTTCGCGGCCTTCATCATGTCGGCGTCGACCTGCCAGTCGGCGAACGCCGCGGCGCGCGCCTCGTTCTCCGCTTCCCAGCCCATCGAGGTCCATACATCGGTGGTGAGCAGATCAGCGCCGCGCGCGGCGTCCATCGGGTCGGCGAAACACTCGTGATGATCGGTACCGACGCCGGCGCGCTCCGGTTCCACCTCGTAGCCGGGCGGCGTCGAAATGTTGAGCTTGAAGTCGAACAGCTCGGCCGCCTGCATCCAGGTGTGGCACATATTGTTCGAGTCACCGATCCACGCCACCGTGCGGCCGGATAGCTCGCCACGGTGCTCGATCCAGGTGTAGATGTCGGCCAGCACCTGACACGGGTGGTATTCGTTGGTCAGACCGTTGATGACCGGCACCCGAGAGTTGGCCGCAAAACGCTCGATGATGGTCTGTTCGAAGGTGCGGATCATGACCACGTCGCACATGCGCGAAATGACCTGCGCCGCGTCTTCCACCGGCTCGCCGCGTCCAAGCTGCGAGTCACGCGTATTCAGGTAGATGGCACTGCCACCCATCTGGTGCATGCCGGCTTCGAACGACAGCCGCGTGCGCGTGCTCTGCTTCTCGAAAATCATCACCAGCGTGCGGTCCTGCAGCGGCCAGTACTGTTCGTAGCGCTTGAACTTGTCCTTGATCCAGCGCGTGCGCGCGAACACGTAATCCAGTTCTTCGCGCGACAGGTCGGTGAGTTGCAGAAAGTGTCTGGGTCGGGTCATCGTCAGGCGGCGAGCTGGGCGCCCGCGAGAAAGTTGCGGATGAGGGGCGTCAGGCGCTGCACCAGTTCCTGGCTGTCGGCATCCGAATAGATCAGCGGCGGCACCAGACGGATGGTGCTCTCCGACGTGACGTTGATCAGCACGCCCGCTTCCAGCGCCTGCGCGACCAGCGCACCGCACGGCCGGTCAAGTTCGACACCGATCATCATGCCGACGCCACGAATGTCCTTCACGCCGGCGGTGTCGGCCAATGCCGTGCGGAAGGCGGCGCGGATCGCGTCGCCCTGACGCACGGCGTTTTCCATGAGGCCATCGCGCTCGATCACTTGCAGCGTGGTCAGCGCCGCGGCGCAGGCCAGCGGATTGCCGCCGAAGGTCGAGCCGTGCGTGCCGGGCTTGAACACACCAGCCGCCGGACCGCGCGCAAGGCAGGCACCGATCGGCACACCGGACCCCAGACCCTTGGCCAGCGTCATCACGTCCGGTTCGATACCCGCATGCTGAAAGGCAAACCAGCTGCCGGTGCGGCCGACGCCGCTCTGCACTTCGTCGACCATCATCAGCCACTGATGCTGGGAGCACAATTCGCGCAGTTCGCGCACGTAGGCCAGATCGGCCGGATGGATGCCGCCTTCGCCCTGGACCGGTTCGAACAGCACGGCCACCACATTGCGGTTGTGTTCGGCAATGGCCTTCACGGCGGCGATGTCACTGAACGGCACCCGGTAGAACCCCGGCGTCAGCGGCTCAAACCCGGCCTGCACCTTGCGGTTGCCGGTGGCCGACAGTGTGGCCAGCGTGCGTCCGTGAAAGGCGTGCTCCATGACGATAATGCCCGGCAGTTCGACGCCGCGCTGATGTCCATACAGGCGTGCCAGCTTGATCGCCGCCTCGTTCGCTTCGCAACCGGAATTGCAGAAGAACACCTCGTCCATGCCCGACAGCGCAGCCAGACGGTCCGACAGGTCTTCCTGCGCGGTCACCCGGTAGAGGTTCGAGCAATGGATCATTTCGGCGGCCTGGCGGGAAATCGCCTGCACCAGATCGGGGTGGCCGTGGCCCAGCGTATTGACTGCCACGCCCGCCATTGCGTCCAGATATTCGCGTCCGGCGTCGTCGAAAAGGCGGGCGCCCTTGCCGTGCGTGAAGGCGACCGGTTGCCGGCCGTATGTATTCATCAGATGCGTCATCGAAAGCTCCGCGACCGCGTGGCGAGTGTGCCGTCAGGCGCACTATGGAAAACGAAAAAAGCACGGCGGCTCGCGCCGCCGTGCTTGATCACGCTACGATTTTAGTGCAAAGCCGTCACGCTGTGTAGCGCCAGACCTTCATGTTGCGGCGCACATCGTCACTGCAGCGCAGCAACAGGCGCAGGTGATACATCGCTTCACGGCCCGCCCGAAGCCAGCTTCAGGACGCTAGCGCCTTGATCCGGAACTGATCATCAGCGTGTTCGACGCACCGACTTCAATCTGGCACAAAGCGTGCTAACACCGAGCAACCCATGTAGATCTGTTTCAGCTTGCGTTCGGCGTCGTCCGCCGACGTACCTGGAATGCTCAGGTTCTCCATCAATACGCCGCTGCGTGTGCGAATGCTGAATCCGAACCGCGCTACCGGAGATCGCACCGTCGAAGGCTTCGCTGCCTTGTGAGCGCGCATGGGTGAATTAAGCATAAATCGCAATCTCGTCATGGAGATAGCGCGAGTATAGAAACTAGTTGGTAACTTTACAATTCGTTCCGATTGTTTTTAAAGGATTTCTTGTTTGACTCACTTCGCTGCCAACGCACGCGTCTGTGGCTCGGGTCAAGAATTCCATCGCACAGGTCGTAAATCCGATATGAGCGCTCTACCGCACATTGACGCCACAGCTTTATCGATTGCCGATTCACCGGCAAACGAAGTCCTGTCGACACGCCATGCCGATGACGCGTTGCGCGAGGGGAGCCGCGCCCCGCGCAGTTTCACCATCATCGGCGCCACCGCGAATGGCAAGGCGTTTCGACCCAGCGACTGGTGCGACCGTCTGTGCGGCGTGATGTCGTCGTTCGGCAGCCAGCGCAAGATGCGCTACTCGCCGTTTGTGCGGCCGGGGTGCTGGATCACCGGGGAAAAGTGTGTTTTCGTCGATGCGCGGCTGTATGAGCTCGAACCGCTGGCTTACAACTTCCTGATGCACTTCGCGCGCGACAACGGCTTGCGCGTCGACTACCAGGTCAGCGACACGCTGCCCTGACGGGCATGGACGCAATCGGCCTGCGTCGTCCGGAATGCGGACGGAGAGCGAACGCGGGAATCCACGACAACGTATGAATTCCGGATCAATCATCCGGAAGACCTGCCCGACGCCTCAGACGGTTGCGCTTGAAAAGCTGCCGGAGAAAACAAAAAAGCCGACCCGAAGGTCGGCTTTTTCGTTCGTATCGAGTCTCAGGCCGCTGCGGCCATCGATTTAATCGCACCGGACAGGCGACTCTTGTGGCGCGCGGCCTTGTTCTTGTGAATGATGTTCTTGTCGGCGATGCTGTCGATCGTCGTCTGAGCTTTCAGGAAGATCGCCTGCGCGGCCTGCTTGTCGCCGGCGAGAATCGCCTTGCGGACGTTCTTGATCGCCGTGCGCAGTTCAGAGCGCTGGCTCGTGTTGTGATCGCGACGAACGTTTGCCTGACGGGCGCGCTTGCGTGCTTGTGCTGAATTGGCCATGTTGCGAATTCGTGTTCGGGAAAACACGCGAATATACATAAGCTCACAGTAGGGCGCAAGCCCCTGTTTGAGCTCCCGGCAGGCACGTTCGCGCTGCGCGCTCTGGTAAGGTGCGCGCTGACCCGGCATCGCCTTCTTTCGATGAATCTGCTCCGCGCACTCGCAACCGTCAGCAGCATGACACTGCTGTCGCGCATCCTCGGCTTCGTACGCGACTTCTTCATCGCACGTGCTTTTGGTGCGGGTGCCGCGACCGACGCCTTCTTCGTCGCGTTCCGCCTGCCCAATCTGTTGCGCCGCATGTTCGCCGAAGGTGCGTTTTCGCAGGCCTTCGTGCCCATTCTCGGCGAGTACCGCAATCGGCGCGGCACGGACGATACGCGGGCGCTGATCGATCGGGTGGCGACCCTGCTGGCGCTCATCGTCACTGGCGTGACGCTGCTCGGCATCCTCGGCGCACCTTGGCTGATCTACATATCCGCCCCGGGTTTCGCCGCCGACGCCGAAAAGTTCGACCTGACGGTCATGCTGACCCGCATCACCTTTCCCTACATCCTTTTCATGTCGCTGGTGGCCATGGCCGGCGGCGTGCTGAACACCTTCAGCCGTTTCGCAATACCGGCATTCACACCGGTGCTGCTGAATCTGAGCTTCATCGGCATGAGCCTGTTCGCGGCGCCCTTCTTCGATCCGCCGGTGCTGGCGCTTGCTTGGGCGGTATTCATCGGTGGCGTATTGCAGCTGGCGCTGCAGGTGCCGGCACTGATGCGCATCGGCATGCTGCCGCGCATCAGGCTCGATCTGCAGGACCCCGGCGTGCGGCGTGTCTTCAAGTTGATGCTGCCGGCCATCCTCGGCGTGTCGGTGTCGCAGATTTCATTGCTGATCAACACCATCTTCGCGTCCTTCCTGGAAAGCGGATCGGTGTCGTGGCTGTATTACGCCGATCGCCTGATGGAATTTCCGGCCGGTCTGCTCGGCGTGGCGCTGGGTACCATCCTGCTGCCGTCGCTGTCGCGCAGTCACGCCGACGGAAACACCGGTGAATTTTCCGGCCTGCTCGACTGGGGCCTGCGGCTGACCCTGATGCTCACGCTGCCTGCTGCACTGGCGCTCGCCCTGCTCGCCACGCCGCTGGTGGCCACGCTGTTCCACCATGGCCAGTTCACGGCGCACGATGTGCTGCAGACGCGCAACGCGCTGGTCGCCTACAGCGTCGGACTGACCGGGCTGATCCTGGTGAAAGTGCTCGCCCCCGGCTTCTATTCGCGCCAGGACATCCGCACGCCGGTGAAAATTGCGCTCGGGGTGCTGGTGCTGACGCAACTGATGAACCTCGCCTTCATCAAACCGCTGGCGCACGCCGGGCTGGCGTTGTCGATCGGTCTCGCATCGCTGGTCAACGCCGCGCTGCTGTATCGCGGCCTGCGGCGCATCGGCGCCTATCTGCCGGCACCCGGATGGGCCGCTTTCTGGCTGAAGATCCTGATCGCGCTGTCGGTCATGGGCTGCGTGCTTTACTTCAGCGCCGATCTGGCCGACGACTGGCTGCGCGCAGGTACGATGATGCGCATCCTGAACCTGGCCTGGATTGTTCTGGCGGGTGCGGGCAGCTATTTCGCCACGCTGTTTGCATTGGGTTTCCGGCTGCGCGATTTTTCGCGTCGCGCAACATCCTGACTGGAGGGCACGCATGAAACTGACGAGCAAGAATTTTGCGGACAACGGCCGCATTCCGGGCGAAAACGCCTTCTTCATTCCGGCCGCCACCGGTCACGTCTGCCTGGGCGCCAATCGCAACCCGCATCTGGCATGGTCCGGCCTGCCGACCGGCACCCGGTCGCTGGTGCTGATCTGCAACGATCCGGACGTACCGACCCGGCCGGACGATGTGAATCAGGAAGGACGCACCGTGCCGGCCAGTCTGCCGCGCACCGATTTTTCGCACTGGGTGCTGGTGGATCTTGCCCCGTCAGGGGAAATCGCCGAAGGCGAGTTCTCGTCCGACGTGACGCCGTGCGGCAAGCCGGGCCCGACCGGACCGCGAGGCACGCGCCAGGGCATCAATGACTTCACGGCGTGGTTTGCCGGCGACGAGCAGATGAAGGGCGACTACTACGGCTACGACGGTCCCTGCCCGCCGTGGAATGACGAAGTCCTGCATCACTACGTGTTCACGCTGTACGCGCTGGACATCGAGCGGCTGCCGGTTGACGGACGTTTCACCGCCGCCGATGCACTCAAGGCCATGGCTGGCCGGGTGCTCGGGGAAGCGAAGCTGACCGGCGTGTACTCGCTTAACCCGGCAGTCGCCGGCTGACGCACCCTCAGGCCTCGTCCGGCTCCGGATCGTCGACCGCCGCGTCGCGCTGCGCGCGGATGCCGGCGATCACGTCAGCCGGCGCCGCCGCGGCGATGCGTGGCGTCGCGCATTCGACGTCGCCGCACTGCGCGCGGTGGCGCAGCGCATGGTCGATCAGCACCAGCGCCAGCATGGCTTCGGCCACCGGCGTCGCGCGGATGCCGACACATGGATCGTGACGACCGTGCGTGTTGACGATGACCGGATTGCCCGCCTTGTCGATCGAATGGCGGTCGAGCCGGATGCTCGACGTCGGCTTGATGGCGATCGATACGCGCACGTCCTGTCCGGTCGAAATGCCGCCGAGCACCCCGCCCGCATTGTTCGACAGATAGCCCTGCGGCGACATTTCGTCGGAATGTTCGGTGCCGCGCTGCTCGACACTCGCAAAACCGGCGCCGATCTCCACGCCCTTGACCGCATTGATGCCCATCATGGCGTGCGCGATATCGGCGTCGAGCCTGTCGTACACCGGTTCGCCCCAGCCGACCGGCACACCGGATGCCATGACATCGATGCGCGCGCCGCAGGAATCGCCCGACTTGCGCAGCGTGTCCATGAAAGCCTCGAGTTCGGGCACGATGGCCGCGTCGGGGGCGAAGAAGGGGTTGTCCGCGATGGCCGCACGGTCACGGTAGCTGATGCGCAGCGGACCCAGCTGACTCATCCAGCCGTGGATGTCGATGCCGTGGCGCTCCTTCAGCCACTTGCGCGCGATCGCGCCGGCCGCCACGCGCACCGCGGTTTCGCGCGCCGACGAACGGCCGCCGCCGCGGTGGTCGCGGATGCCGTACTTCTGCCAGTAGGCGTAGTCGGCATGCCCCGGGCGGAAGGTTTCGGCAATGTTGCCGTAGTCCTTCGAACGCTGGTCCTGATTGCGGATCAGCAGTGCGATCGGCGCGCCGGTCGTCATACCCTCGAACACACCTGACAGGATTTCAACTTCGTCCGGCTCGCGCCGCTGCGTCACATGACGCGATGTACCGGGCTTGCGCCGGTCAAGTTCATGCTGGATGTCGGCAGCGGTCAGCGCCAGCCCCGGCGGGCAGCCATCGACCACGCAGCCGATGGCCGGACCGTGCGATTCACCGAAGGATGTGACACAGAACAGCGTGCCCAAAGTGTTGCCGGACATGGGAAAACCCGCGATTTTTCAAGGCCCGGAGTTTACCATGCGCCCCGGTCGCGCCTTTCCGGCGCACACCACCCGTGATTGCACCCGCCTCGCCATGACACAACGCTTTGCCCTCGTCATCGTGCTCACCATCGTCGCTGGCCTGTGGCTCGACGGACAGGCCTACGCCTGGGCACAGCCGGTGGTGTCCATCTGGACCTGGATGCTGTTCGGCCTGCTGTGCTGGCGCGCCGATGCCGACCATCGCCGGCTGTGGCTGGTCTGCCTGGCGTGGGCGACCTTCGGCGAAATCGTGCTCGCGCTGGTCTGGGGGCTGTACGAATACCGGCTCGGCAATCTGCCGCTGTTCGTGCCGCCCGGGCATGTGCTGCTGTTCGCGCTCGGCATGTGGCTCACCGAGCGGCTGCCCGCTTCACTGCCGGACGCCGTTCCGGCGCTGGGCGCCGGTCTGGTCCTGTCCTTCGCATGGCTGGAAGCCGACACCATCAGCCTGCTGCTGTTCGCCTTCTTCCTGCTGTGCATCCGGTACGGTCCGTCACCCCGGCTGTACGGCACCATGTTCGCACTTGCACTGCTGATGGAGCTGTATGGCACGGCGATGGGCAACTGGACCTGGGCGCTGCTCGTTCCGGGGCTGCCGTTTACCGCCGCCAATCCGCCAATCGCGGCCGGTGCGTTCTATTGCATGCTGGACTGGCTGGCGGGGCTGGCGATGCGTCGGGACGGCGCCGCCGCGACGGTCGAGGCGCGCTGAGCCCCGCGTCGGTGTGCGTCAAAGCCCGGTCATTCGCCGTACTGCGGCGAAATACATCCGGTAGGGCAGCAGTCGCAGCAGCAGCAGCCAGCGCGTGAAGCGGTGCGGAAAGTGGATGTGGAAGTCGCCGCGGGCGAGGCCGCTCAGGATGTGCCCCGCCGCTTCGTCGGAGGAAATGAGGGCGGGCATCTTGAAATCGTTCTGTGCGGTCAGCGGCGTTTCGACGAAGCCGGGGCAGACCAGATGCACGCCAAGTCCGCGCGGCCTTACGTCCATGAATAGCGTTTCGGCGAAATTGATCAGCGCCGCCTTGGTCGCACCGTAGATGATGGCCTTGGGCAGGCCGCGATAACCCGCCACGCTGGACAGGATGACGAGCGCACCCGACTGCGCGGCGAGCATGCCGGGCAGCACCGCGGCACAGCCCTTCATGACGGCCGCGACATTGGTGTTCAGCGTGGCGTCGATATCCGCCGGATCCAGCTCCCAGGCGCGCACCGCCTGATAGCGCGCGGCGACGAACAGCACGGCGTCGATGCCGCCCCAGCGCGCGGTCAGCGTGGCGGCCGCATGCGCCAGTGCGTCGGGTTCGGCCACGTCGAGCGGCAGCACCACGGCCTGGGCAGACAGCGAACCCAGCTGCGCGAGCTTGTCCGCACTGCGCGCCGACAACGCCACCCGGGCGCCGTCGGCCATCAACCGGCGTGCCAGCGCTTCGCCGATGCCGGACGATGCGCCGATGAGCCAGACGCGTTGGCCCGACCAGTCGGCCAGCGGCGGATTCAGCGGCGCGAACATCAGGGCGCGCCGCGGGTGAACGACAGCGTCACCTCGCCGAGGTAGATGCCGAATTTGCTCATTGCCGAGCGGTTGAGCATCACCTTGTCGTCGATCATGTACATCCAGTCGTCGAAGTCGACGTTGTAGACGCTGCCATCGACCGGCAGCGCCAGCACGTAACGCCAGCGCAGCGCACTGCCGCTTGCCTCGCCGGTCGCTTCGCCGACGACATCGTCGGCGCGGCCGGTGTAGCGCCCGTTGCCCAGATCCCTGATGGTCCACACGCGGCGGCTGGTCGTGCCGTCGCTCCATGAAAAGTGTTCGTCCAGCGTGCCGGTGTCGCCTTCCCAGCGCGCCTCAATGCGCACCGTGAACCGCTTGATCACCTCGCCGCCTCGGTCCTGGAACATGCCCCAGCCATTGACCGTGCCGTTGAAGTAGGTGCGCAGGTCCATGACGGGCTTCTGCCCTGCGTAACGATCGACCGCCACGCCACCACACCCGGCCACCAGCACGGCGGCGCACAGCGCAGCGATGAAGCTCCGCATTCGCCAGAACATCGATTTCACGATTTCAGTCCTCCGTATTCGGCATCGGTTGCCATTTCCGTTCCCGCTTCGTTGTTCAGTTCGGGTTCCACTTCCGGTTCCAGCCAGTCCGCATGGCGCCACAGCAGCACGCACGCGGCCGCCTTGAGCGCCAACGGCACCAGCCCGTAGACCGCGGCCAGCGCCAGTCGTGCATCGGCATCGGTGGCGCCCGGCTGATAGCCGAGCACGCCCAGCAGCGGCAGCGCCAGACCGGCTGCCAGCGCCAGATTCATCTTGGTGACGAAGTTCCACACGCCGAAGCTGCCGCCAGCCGACAGCGGCTCATCGCGCCGGCCGACCAGGCCGGCCACCAGCGCCGCCGGCAACGCGAGATCGGCACCGAGCGCGATGCCCGATGCTGCGCAGATCAGCATGAAGGCCACGTCATCGCCGGGGCCGAGCGTAAACGCCCAGGCGAAGACCGATATCGCGAGCACCATCGACGCAGCCCAGCTGCGCGCGCGACCGTAGCGGTCGGACAGGCGCGTCCACAACGGCAGTGCCAGCACGCCGGCGACGAAGTACAGCGCGAGAAACAGTCCTTCCCGCTCCGCTGCGCCAAGCACGTCGGCGATGAAGAACAACACGAGGGTGGCCGGAATCGCCGACGCGATCCCGTTGAGCGCAAAAACCGTGAGCAGGCGACGGAAGCGACGGTTCTGCAGCACCTCGCCCAGCACTGCACGCAGCGGCTCGTGCCGCATCGGCTGCACGCGGCTCGCCTCCGGCACGGCAAACAGCGTGATGACGGCACTCACTGCCAGCAGCGGCAGCCAGTACAGCACCGCCTGCCACAGACCCTGTGCCGCATCCGGCGACAGCAAGCCGGGTGCGATGGACGCCGCCACGACACCGACCAGCGCACAACCTTCGCGCACCGCGACAAGCCGGGTGCCCAGGGCCGGCGTCGCCGACAGTTCGGCGCCCCAGGCGTAATAGTTGATGGTGCTGATGCTGTAGCCGGCATAGACCAGCGCCAGCGCACCGATCAGCCAGAACACCGGATCGGTGCCTTCGGCCGGACGCACCAGTGCGAGCAGCCCGAGCGCCAGCGGCAGCAAGCCCATCCACACGAGGCGACGACGGCCACGCGCGCGATCACTGGCGGCGCCGATCAGCGGGTCGATCAGGGCGTCGAGCAGACGCGCTGCGAAAAGCACGATGCCGAGCACGGTCAGCGATACACCGAAGCTGTCGGCGTACAGCTTAGGAATGTGTACGTAGATGGGCAGTGCCGCGGCGGCCAGCGGTGCGCCGAGCACGCCATAGGCAAACAGGCGGGCCGATCTCAACTGGACGGGAGCGATTCGGCCAGCAGACGGGCGCGCAGCTTTGGCTCGCGGGTGCGGGCGTCCAGCCAGATGGCGAAGAAGGCATCGGACAGCGCCTTGTCTTCGATGGCCGGCAGTTCGATGCCCTGATGGAAGAAGCGCGCGCTGCCATCCGTCATCTTCACGCCGGTCAGCACGTCGCCTTCCTTCACGTCGGGGAACACGCCGGTCAGGATGTCCTTCCAGCGCGCCAGACGCTTCTTGTCGCGTTCGCCCAGCCGCTTGATCTCGTCGATGCTGGCTTCGGCCAGCTTGTAGCCGTCGAACGAGCGGGCATAGCGGATGCTCAGCGCAAAACCGCCGTCCGGTGAATAGGTGCCGCCGCTGGCCCACAGAGAGGCGTCGTACAGCTTGAAGCCGAACCAGCGCATTTCGCCTTTGCCGAGCGGCTTCAGGTCGGGCAGCACGTCGCCTGCCCCCGCCAGAGGCTGGGCGGAAGCGATGCCGGCGACCATCAACAACAAGGCAAGCATTCGGCGCATCAGGTTTTCTCCAGATGAAATTGATGAACGTCGATCGAACCGGCGCGGAAGCCGGCCTCGCAGTACGCCAGATAGAAGCGCCACAGCCGCTGGAAGCGACGATCGAATCCCAGCGCGCGCAAGGCGTCGGTGCGCGCTTCGAAGGTGGCGCGCCAGCGTGCCAGCGTCAGCGCGTAATCAGGCCCGAAGCGGAAATCGTCGCGCACCTGCAAGCCGACCTTCTCCGCCTGCTGCACGAACACGCTGGGCGACGGCAGCATGCCGCCCGGGAAAATATACTGCTGGATGAAGTCAGTTCCCTTACGATAACGCGCAAACAGATCGTCTGCGATGCTGATCGTCTGGATAACCGCCTGACCACCGGACGCCAGCAGGCTGTCGAGCTTGGCGAAGTAGGTCGGCCACCAGCGCTCGCCGACGGCTTCGAGCATTTCGATCGATACGATGTGCGACGCCTTGCCGTGCAGGTCCCGGTAATCACGCAATTCACAGGTCGCGCGGTCGGCATAGCCGCCACGCTCTGCGCGCTGTCGCGCCCATGCGAGCTGTGCGGGAGACAGGGTCACACCATGCACGCGCGCACCGGCGCGCTGCGCCGCAACCTCGGCAAAGCCACCCCAGCCGCAACCGATCTCGATCACGCTGTCGTCCGCCGACAGCCCCATCACGCGCGCGATGCGCTGGTATTTGGCGAGTTGCGCTGCTTCCAGATCGCGCCGGGAGTCGCCTTCGTACAGAGCGCTCGAGTAGGTCATGCTGCCGTCCAGCCACAGACCGTAGAACTCGTTGCCCAGATCGTAGTGGGCGACGATGTTCCGGCGGCTGCCTCGTCGTGTGTTCGCGCGGCCGAGATGGCGCATGCGCGCAAACACCAGTGCCAGCAGGTTGCCGTGCACCGCGCGCTGCAGCGCGTCGCGGTTCTGGGCAAACAACGTCAGCACACGGCCGAGTTCGTCGGTATCCCACAGGCCGTCGAACCAGGCTTCGCCAAGACCGATGTCGCCGCGCGCGATCACGCGGTCGAACACCCCCCAGTCGAGGATGCGCATTTCGACCGGCTGACCTCGGCCGCCGAAAGACACCATTTCTCCGTCCGGAAGAGACATCATCAGCCAGCCGTGCTCGATGCGTTCGAGCAGCTTGAATACATGGCGCGCGGCCGATGGGAGCTTTCCGTGTCGCGCAAGCGCGACCATGGCATCCGGTTGGTTCATCGGGTCAATTCCTGTACTGGAGGAGCCGGTTTTCTGAAAAAGGGCACATTCGCCCGCCACAGGTGAAAGGCCTGGATGTGTATGCGCGCAATCACCCCCAGCGTCATCAGCGGGAAAGCCGCCAGAGCACGCCACGCGACGGCACGACTCATCGGCACCGCGCGCCCTGAGACACGGGTACGCAACTGCCGTTCCGCGCCTTCGAAATAATCGATCGCCACCGCATGCTGGCTACCGCGCTGGTCGAAACGGAAGCGGTAGCGACCGCTCACCGGAAAGAAGGGCGATACGTGAAACACCTTGCGTGTCTCCAGCCATTCGCCATTCAGGATGGGGCGGCGGTCGTCGTGCGACACCAGGTAGGCATGGCGTTCGCCGAAGGTGTTGCTCACCTCGCACAGCACGGCGCGCAAGGCACCGCCCGCGTCGTGGCAGAACCAGAAGCTGACCGGGTTGAACACATAACCGAACAGGCGCGGCATGGTTTGCAGGACCACGTCCCCATCAACGCCGGCCAACCCCTCCTGCGCCAGCAATGCGCGTATCCACGGCAGCGGATGCGATCCGTCGCGTGCGCCGTGGTCGCGGAAGTGCAACGACAAGGGCGCCCAGCGGTTCAACGCCAGCATCGGAATTTTCGATGAGCCCAGCGTATCGAGTCGGAAGCGCATGAAGAACAACTGATACGCGAAGCGGCGACGAACCCGTGCGGTCCGCTCATGCATCACCGCGCCACGGCACAGGCTGACATCGCTGGCAGCCATCATGCAGCCAGCACCGGCTCGCTGCGTTGCCAGGGCACGTCGGCACCGAGTTGCCGCGCCACGCGCACCGCCGATGACAGGCCGTCCTCGTGAAAACCGTAGCCTGTCCAGGCGCCGCAGTACCAGATGCGATCGCGGCCCTGGATCTCCGGCAGCCGTTGCTGGGCATCGATCGCCGGGCCGTCGAACAGCGGGTGCGCGTATTCGATGCGTGCAATCACGCTGGCCGAATCGGGTTCGATGAACGGGTTCAGCGTCACCACGACCGGCTGACTGAAGGGCAGCGGCTGCAGTCGGTTCATCAGGTAGGACACGCTGACCGGACGCTCGTCGGGCGCGCCTTCGCCCGCCAGATAATTCCACGCCGACCAGACGCGCCGGTTGCGCGGCAACAACCGAGTGTCGGTGTGCAGCACCGCGTGATTGGGCTGGTAGCGTATGGCGCCCAGCAGCCGCTGTTCGGCCGACGTCGCGGCGTCCCCCAGAAGGGCCAGCGACTCATCCGAGTGGCTGGCCATGACGACCTGATCGAAGCAGTCAGACGCCCCCCCCGCATCGATCCAGACGCCGTCTTCCGCCCGGCGTACACGGGTGACGGACGCGCCGCGCCGCACGTCCGACAACAGCGCAGCCAGTTTCTTCACGTACTCGCGCGAGCCGCCACGCACGGTGAGCCACTGCGGCCGGTCATTCACGCGCAGCAATCCGTGGTTGTGGCAGAAGCGGGCAAACGTGGCGAGCGGGTAGGCCATCATCGTGCGCGTCGGACAGGACCAGATCGCTGCCGCCATCGGCAGCAGATACCAGTCCCGGAAAGCCTCGCTGTAACGATGCTTCACCAGGAACTCGCCGAGCGACAGGTGCTCTGCGCTGCCATTGGCCGCCCGCTCGGTGACTTCGCTGTTGAAGCGCATGATGTCCTGAAGCATCCGCCAGAACCTCGGCCGGGCCAGATTGGCCGGTTGGGCGAACACCGTGGCCAGGCTGCTGCCGCTCCACTCGATGCCGGAGTCCTGCAGACTGACGCCGAAACTCATTTCGCTGTCCGCAATGTCCACACCAAGATAAGCAAACAGACCGCACAGATGCGGATAGGTCGCCCGGTTGAACACAATGAAACCGGTGTCGACCGGGTGGCGTACACCACCCAGCTCCACATCCAGCGTGTTCGAGTGGCCGCCAAGACGATCGTGCTGTTCGAACAGCGTGACCTGGTGTTCGCGCGACAGCAGCCATGCGGCTGCGAGTCCGGAGATTCCGGAACCCACGACTGCAATCCTCATAATTCTCCTGGAAACCGCATCGGATGGTGTGCGGCCGGACGATCCCGCCGCATCAGGCGTAACTTTACATTGACACCGCCATAGAACGGCAAATTGACACCAGCTTCAACGCGCCAGCGCAGCCTCTATGGCCGCGATCATTTCTGGCGATTCCGGCGCCACATTGCTCGGAAACGACTTGATCGTGCTGCCATCTCTCGCGATCAGGTACTTGTGGAAATTCCATCCGGGTTCGACGCCGGTCAGGCGCGTGAGATCTGCGTAGAACGGATGACGCTGCGCCCCTTTTACCGCGGTCTTCGAAAACATCGGAAACTTGACGCCATAAGTCATGCTGCAGAACTCCGCGATGTCCTTGTCGCTACCCGGTTCCTGATTGCCGAAATCGTTTGACGGAAAACCGAGCACGGTAAAACCGCGCGTACCAAAGCGTGACTGCAGTTTTTCCAGCCCTTCGTACTGCCGGGTAAAGCCGCAGCGGCTTGCGGTATTGACGACAAGCAACACGCGGCCGCTGAATTCGCACAGCGACTTTGGCTTGCCATCGAGCAGGCCGGGCAGCGAACGGTCAAGCACGGTCGGGCAGGATTCGGCCATGGCGGCTCCGGTCGTCAATGTGAAGACGGCGGCGAACAGCCAGTCAGCGCGACGCACGGCTAAGCTCGCAACACCGCACCGTCGTTTCGGACAACGCCGGCGGCAGGAAATGGGTGCCCGTCACCGCGCGATGCAGGTGGATGAGCGTTTCATTGGACGTCGGCTTGTGCGCAGCACCTGCCGGCACTGCCAGTGCGACCTGCGCAGGCTTCGCCGCGGCCGACGGCTCGTCTGCACCCGGCATGCGTGCCAGGCACACACTGGTGAGCGCACCCGCTCCGGCGAAAAGAAGTCCCGCGACAACAGCGTGTTTCATGACTGACCCCCAATTTTGTCCTGGACAAAACCCTCTGTAGCTTTTAATCTAGGGCTCATTGAACGCTTTGTCAATGGTTTGTCCAGGACAATATGAAACACGACGCCAACGGGTCTGGTCGATTGACGATCAGCGCCGTCGAACGCGAAACAGGCCTTCCCAAAGACACACTTCGCGTGTGGGAAAGGCGTTACGGGTTCCCTCAGCCCGCCCGAGATGAAGCGGGCGAGCGTCTGTATACGCAGGAAGACGTCAATCGGTTGCGCCTGATCCGCAGATTGATCGATCAGGGCTGGCGGCCGGGCAAGCTGCTGGCCGCCAGCGAGGCGGATCTGCAGCGGATCATCGAGGCAGAACGCGTCGCAAGCACGTCAGTTGCGCTGGATGGAGGCGTGCCGACGGACGAAGTACTTGCGGCAATACGGCGCCACGACGTGCCTGCATTGCGCGACCTGTTTCAGCGCACCCTGCTCGAACGGGGACTGCAGGCCCTGGTGTCGGATCTGGTCGCGCCGCTCAACGTGGTCATCGGCGAAGCCTGGATACGCGGCGAACTGGGCGTTCCCGAAGAGCACTTCTACACCGAGCAGGTGCAGAGCTTCCTGCGCGGCACCCTCGCCGGTTACACCCGGCCGGCCGCGCCGCCGCGCGTCCTGCTCACCACACTGCCGGAGGAGGAACATGGCCTCGGTTTGTTGATGGTGGAGGTAATGCTGGCGTCGGAAGGCGCGCAATGCTGTTCGCTCGGGCCCCGCATGCCACTGACCGACATCCGCACGTCGGCCTTGACCTCGGCGGCCGACATCGTCGCGCTCTCCTTCAGCGCCGCTTACCCACTGCGTCAGGCACTCGCCGGCGTTCGTACGCTGCGCGATTCTTTGCCGGACACGGTGGGCATCTGGGTCGGCGGAGCGGGTGCGAACGAAAGACTGGCGGGCATCCCGGGCGTATCCGTCATCGGTGCCATCCGCAGCGTGCCCGACGCATTGGCCGAGTGGCGTGCGGCCCGGCTGCCCGATTCGTCCATCGCCGCCCTGAATTGATGCACGGGCTTTCCCGGCGGGCACCAACCGGCCGGGAGATTCTCCTGAAATATGCGCCGGGCACGCCGCTCCGGCTTGATAGCGCCCCTTTCATCCGTCTATTTCATTTACCGGCAGCAGGCTGAACGTGGTTTGATCTGGCCGGTCGTACACGTACAGCATTCATCATGCTGACTTGTGCTCGCGTAAAATGGCGTTTTCCCGAGGAGCCCGCCCATGCTCTACCCCGAACTGTTCAAGTCACTCGAATCCGCCCGCTGGGACATGGACAAAGACGTGCCTTGGGACGGTTTCGACGCGTCGCTGCTGTCGGACGAACAGGCGCTGACGATCAAGATGAATGCCATCACCGAATGGTCGGCGCTACCGGCGACCGAAATGTTCCTGCGCGACAACCGCGACGACTCCGACTTCTGCGCCTTCATGTCTGTGTGGTTCTATGAGGAACAGAAGCATTCGCTGGTACTGCTCGAATATCTGCGCCGCTTCCGGCCCGACCTGTCACCGACCGAGCAGGAACTGCACGAGGTGCGCTTCGAATTCGATCCGGCACCGGCACTGGAAACGCTGATGCTGCATTTCTGCGGCGAAGTACGGCTGACCCAGTGGTACCGCCGTGCGTCGGAATGGCACACCGAGCCGGTCATCAAGCACATCTACGGCCTGCTGTCGCGAGATGAGGCGCGGCATGGCGGGGCCTATCTGAAGTACATGAAGCGTGCGATCGAGCGCACCGGCGACACCGCGCGGGCAGCGTTTTCCAAGATCGGCATGCTGATGGCGGCCAGCGGACGCGCCGGCAAGCCGCTGCATCCGACCAATCTGCACGTCAGCAAGACGCTTTATCCGCGCGATACCATCCAGTCCCGCCTTCCCGACCCTGACTGGCTGGAACACTGGCTGGACCAGCAGATCCGTTTCGACAAGGACTGCGAGGCGCGCGTCATCGGCGGCATCCTGCGCAATCTCAGTTCGCTGTTCGGCGAAAGTTTCAAGACCATCAGTGACCTGAACCGCTTCCGCAAGCAGTTCGCCACGGCAGCTTGATGCAGGGCGGGACCCCGGCTTTCGAAGCCAAACTGTGCGCACCGGCCGACCTGCCGGCGCGTGCCGCCGATCTTTCGGGGCCGCGGGTTTTCACCAACGGCTGCTTCGACATCCTGCATCGCGGTCACGTGACCTGCCTGGCACAGGCGCGCGCGCTTGGCGGCTCGCTGATCGTGGCGTTGAACTCCGATGCCTCGGTACGCCGGCTCGGCAAGGGCGATGATCGTCCGGTCAATCCGCTGGAAGACCGCGCTGCCGTGATCGCGGCACTTGAATCGGTCAGTCTGGTCACCTGGTTCGACGCCGATACCCCGCTCGACCTCATTCTTGCCTGTCGTCCCGAAGTGCTGGTCAAGGGCGGCGACTGGCCGATAGACCGCATCGTCGGTGCGCGCGAAGTGCTGGCGCGGGGCGGCCGGGTCGAATCCATCGCCTTCGAGCACGAACGCTCGACCACCGGGCTGCTGCACAAGATCCGCCGTCTCTGATCACGCCGACGGCCACGCGGCATCGCACCATAACCGTGCATACCGGGGCGCGCCCCTTATCATCCGGCTTGACCGCCTCCCGTCTGCCCGCCCCGCCCGTTCCGATGAAACAACTGTTTGAATCCCGCCCTGTCCGTCTGCCGATGCAGCGCCTGCTGCTCGCCTGCTGTGCCGTGATGTCCTTTTCGGCACTTGCCGCGCCGGTCGTCGAAGACACGATGGCGCAGCGCGTACTCGCCTGTACCGGCTGTCACGGCGCCGAAGGTCGCGCCGGCCCGGACGGCTACTACCCGCGCATCGCCGGCAAGCCGGCCGGCTATCTGCACAACCAGTTGCTGAATTTCCGCGACGGTCGCCGTCAGTACCCCCTGATGTCCGAACTGCTTCAGACGCTGGGTGACGACTACCTGCGAGACATGGCCGACCACTTCGCCGCACTCGACCTGCCCTACCCGGCCGTGCGCGCCACCGGCCCCGGCGCCGCACTCGGGCGCGGCGAAAGACTGGTGCGCGAAGGCGACGCAGCGCGTGACCTGCCGGCCTGCGCCAGCTGCCATGGCGACGCACTGATGGGTGTCGCGCCCGCGATCCCGGGGCTGATCGGCCTGCCGCGCGACTATCTGGCCGCCCAGCTGAGCGCCTGGAAAAGCGGCATCCGACAGGCGCATGCACCGGACTGCATGGCACAGATCGTCAAGCAACTGAGCGCGGACGACATCGGCGCGGTATCGCAATGGCTGGCTGCGCAAACCGTGCCGGCAGGTGCCAAACCCGCTGCCATGACGACGCGCGAGCTGCCGCTGCGCTGCGGTGGCGTGCCTGCCTCGCAGACGGCCGGGGGCGCCGCACGATGAAGCGCGCCGCCCTGATCCTTCCGCTGCTCGCGCTGCTGGCGGCGCTGGTCTGGTGGTCGACCGGTCAAGACACCGGCGCCGACGCGCTGCCGGTCGCCGACGCCTCCCGCTCCGCTGCGCCGCCGGCGGAACTCGTCGCACGCGGCGAGTATCTGGCGCGCGCCGGCAACTGCATGGCCTGCCACAGCGCGCGCGGCGGCACACCCTGGGCCGGCGGGCGCGCCATCGACACCGCGTTCGGCACCTTCTACACCAGCAATCTCACCCCCGACCCCGACACCGGCCTGGGCCACTGGACCGCCGACGACTTCTGGCGGGCGCTGCACGAAGGCCGCTCGCGCGACGGTCGGCCGCTCTATCCGGCCTTTCCCTACACGAGCTACACCCATGTCACGCGCGAAGATTCCGATGCGCTGTGGGCCTATCTGCAGACGCTGCCCGCAACCCGGCAAGCCAGCCGGCCGCACGTGCTGCGTTTCCCCTACGACTCGCAGGCCGCGCTGGCCGCCTGGCGCACGCTGTATTTCAAGCCGGCCGTATTCCAGGCCGATGCGTCGCAGTCTGCAACCTGGAACCGCGGCGCCTATCTGGTGCAGGGGCTCGGCCACTGCAGCGCGTGCCACGCGCCGCGCAACGCGCTGGGCGCCAGCGAGGACGCGGACAAACTCGCCGGCGGGCTGATGGCCGGCCAGAACTGGTACGCACCGTCGCTGGGCTCGCCGCACGAGGCGGGCGTGCAGGACTGGAAACGCGAAGAGGTCATCGCGCTGCTGCGTGACGGCATTTCGCACAACGCGTCGGTCGCCGGTCCGATGGCCGAGGTGGTATTCGGCAGCACGCAATATCTGTCCGCCAGCGATCTGGATGCGATGGCGACCTATCTGCAGGCGTTGCCTGCGACGGCTCCGGTGGCAGCCGCCGGCAGGATCGTCGCGCTCGACGATGCGCAGCGCGCCCGCGCTGCGCAGTTGTTCGTCGACCACTGCGCAGGCTGCCATGGTGAAAACGGCGAAGGATCCGGCAGCATCTACCCGGCGCTCGACGGCAACCGGGCGGTGACGCTGGACCCGCCGGCCAATCCGCTGCGCATCGTGCTCGGCGGCGGCTTTGCCCCGGCCACGAAAGGCAACCCGCGCCCCTTCGGCATGCCGCCATTCGCCGCCAGTCTCAGCGACGAGGACATCGCGCTGGTCGTGTCACACATCCGCGGCAGCTGGAGCAATGGCGCAAGCCCGGTCAGCGTCATCGACGTTCAGCGCTACCGCGGCAATCTGCGCTGAGCGCACCGCCTGACGGAGCGTGAAGACGCAGCCTGTGGGAACGGCGTTGTGGGAGCGGCGGGGCCGCCGCTCCCACAGGCCGACGCGGAGCTCTTTGCCAGCCCCGTCCGCGCCAGCAAGGCCAGCCCTGGAGAGCCGCCGCGGCGACAGCCCCGGCAGCGATCAGCTGTTGCGGATGCGCGCGACCAGGGCGTCGGTGTACTGCTTCGTCGTCGCCTTGCCACCGAGATCGCCGGTGCGCACATTGTCGATGTTGAGCGTATCCGACACCGCCTTGCGGATGATGTCGCCCTTGTCCTGCAGTTTCACATGGTCGAGCATCAGCGCAGACGCCAGCACCAGCGCCGTCGGATTGGCGATGCCCTTGCCGGCGATGTCCGGCGCCGAGCCATGGACCGCCTCGAAGATCGCCGCGTCGGCGCCGATGTTGGAGCCCGGCGCCATGCCCAGACCACCGACCAGGCCGGCGGTCAGGTCGGACAGGATGTCACCGAACAGGTTGGTGGTGACCAGTACGTCAAACTGCCAGGGGTTCATCACCAGCTTCATGCAGCAGGCGTCCACGATGACCTGTTCGAACTGGATGCGGCCCTTGTAGCGCTCTTCGTACATCTGTTCGGCGGTCTCCAGGAAGATGCCGGTCAGCGCCTTCATGATGTTGGCCTTGTGCACCACGGTCACTTTCTTGCGGCCGAGCGCGATCGCGTGTTCGAACGCGTATTCGAGGATGTGGCGCGCGCCCTGGCGGGTGTTCACGCCGGTCGACATGGCCACCGCGTGCGGGTCGCCCTCGATCGGGATGAAGTGCTCGTAGCCCATGTACAGGCCTTCGAGATTTTCGCGGCAGACGATGAGGTCGATGTTGTCGTAGCGGCCGCCAGGGATCAGCGTGCGCGCCGGACGGATGTTGGCGTACAGCTTGAACGCCTCGCGCAGGCGCACGTTGATCGAGCGGAAACCGCCGCCGACCGGCGTCTCCAGCGGGCCCTTAAGGCCGAGCCGGGTGCGGCGGATGCTTTCCAGCGTCGCCTCCGGCAACGGATCGCCATGCGTCTTGAGCGCGCCCATGCCGGCTGGCTGGGTATCCCATTCGAACGGCGCACCGACGGCGTCCAGCGCGGCCAGCGCGGCGTCCATGATTTCGGGGCCGATACCGTCGCCGGGTATCAGGGTGGCGGGAATTTTCTGCGCACTCATTCGGGGTCTCCTGTCATGGTTATGCATCGCCGTACGTCAGCGCCGGGTTGGCGCAGCGTCCGGAAATGTGGGAAGGCCGAAGCAAGAAACCTGCCCCGGCAGGGTCTGGCGGCACGTACCGGCAGACCCGATGTTCATGCCGGCGTGACCGGCTCGATGGCGCGCCATACCGTGGCGCCGCCGCTGGCCTTGTCGATCTCGGCCAGCACGCGTTCGTGCTCCGAACGCTCGGCGTCGCTCGCCAGTACGCGGCGCAATGCACCGGAAACGCGCGTCGGCCCGGCACTGCGCACCGTCGCGGCATCCGGCTCGAGATCGATGATCAGGCTTTCCTGACCGCGCGTCATTGCCAGATAGACCTCGACCAGCAGTTCGGCGTCGCGCAGTGCGCCGTGGAATTCACGGTGCGTGTTGTCGATGCCGAAGCGCTCGCACAGCGCATCGAGATTGGCGCGCTTGCCGGGGAACATGTCGCGCGCCATGCGCACGGTGTCGATCGGCGGGCCGCTGGTGATCGTGCGCAGCAGCGGCAGCCCGAGCAGGTTCAGTTCGTTGTCGATGAATCCGACGTCGAAGGCGGCGTTGTGGATGACCAGTTCGGCGTCGCGCACGAAATCGACGAATTCCGCCGCCACATCGCGGAATTTCGGCTTGTCGGCGAGAAACTCGGTCGTGATGCCGTGGATCGCGACTGCGCCTTCCGGCACCTCGCGCTCCGGATTGACGAAGCGATGCAGTTGCCGGCCGGTGCGCTTGCGACCGACCATTTCGACGCAGCCGATTTCGATCAACCGGTCGCCGTTCTGCCATTCCAGCCCGGTCGTTTCGGTGTCGAGGATGATCTGGCGTTTCATGGAAGGGAAAGTCCGGGAACAGGTCGGGCCACTGCGCGGCGCATTCTACAGCCAGCCGTCGCGCTCACGCACCGCGCACGGGAATCGCGTCGCGCGCCAGCCGGTCGACGCGCTCGTTCTCCGGGTGCCCGGCATGGCCCTTGACCCACTTCCACTCGACTTCATGCACCCGTGCCGCCGCATCGAGCGCCTGCCACAGGTCGACGTTCTTGACCGGATCGCCACCCGCCGTTTTCCAGCCCTTGCGCTTCCAGCCGTGTATCCACTCGCTGATGCCCTTCTGTACATACTGCGAGTCGGTATACACCACGGCGTGCACCGGCTTCTTCAGTGCGTTGAGCGCTTCGATCACCGCCATCAGTTCCATTCGGTTGTTCGTGGTCGCGCGCTCGCCACCCGACAGTTCGCGTTCGACGGCGCCGCACTTGAGCAGCGCGCCCCAGCCGCCCGGGCCCGGGTTGCCGCTGCAGGCACCGTCGGTATAGATGATCACATCGTCCAAGACTTGCTCCAGGTTCAGGTGCCGAACTTGCGGTCCGGCACGGTATTGCGACGGGCGCTACCGACGCTGGCCACGGCCCGCGCGGCGGCGCGACGGTCGCTCCATTTCGGCGTGATGAGGCGCATGCCATGGACCCGCTTGACACCCTGCAGTACGTAGGTAGCGCCCAGGAAGGGCCACCAGCGGTCACCGGCGGATTCGATGAAACTCCAGCGCGCCAGCCATTTCTCGCTGCGTACCGGCGGGCGGTAGCAGCCGAAACAGCCCGCCTGCGTGTCCAGGCTGAGCAGCTTGAACCAGTCGCGCAGGCGCGGCACCGACAGCCAGTCTCCATTCCACGGAAAGGGCTCGCGTTCCTGCAGGCGCCGCCGTGCGCCCCACAGGCTGAACGGGTTGAAGCCGGTCACCAGCACCTGCCCTTCCGGTACCAGCACCCGCTCCACCTCGCGCAGCACGGCGTGCGGGTCGGCGGCAAATTCGAGCACATGCGGCAGCACCACCAGATCGACGCTGGTGGCCGGAAACGGCAGATGTACCGGATCGCACACCAGGGCCGGCATCGGACCCGGGCGCGCATCGTCGCTGTACAGCTTGAACGGCATCCGGTTGGCGCGCAGATAGTCGTGCTGCAGCAGGCCGATCTGTACCGCGTTGTAACCGAACACGTCGGCCACCATCTGGTCCACCTGTGCGTGCTCCCAGCGCTGGACGTATTGTCCCTGCGGGGTATCGAGCCATTCGTGCAAACCGGGAATCGACATGTTTTACGGGGCGGTGGATCGTCACGCGTGAGACGGACGCATTGTCATTGCTTCAGCCTCACGCCAGAATCGGGCGGATGAAGATATATCCGATACCCGCGTTTGGCGACAATTATCTTTGGCTGGTCGCAAACGGAACACGCGCGCTGGCGGTCGACCCGGGTGACGCCACACCGATACTCGCGGCACTCGACCGGCACCGCCTGACGCTCGACACCATCCTGATCACCCACCACCACAGCGACCACATCGGCGGCGTCGCCGAACTGGTGCGTCGCACCGGCGCACGCGTCTACGGGCCCGCGGACGAGCGCATTGCCGAAGTGACCGATCCGGTGGCAGAGGGCCGGCGCATCGACCTGCCCTGGCTGGGCGTCGCCCTGACGGTGCTCGACGTGCCCGGCCACACGCGCAGCCACATTGCCTGGTATGGCGGCGATGCACTGTTCTGCGGCGACACGTTGTTCGCCGCCGGATGCGGCCGGCTGTTCGAAGGCACGGCGGAACAGATGTGGCACTCGCTGTCGCGCATCGCCTCGCTGCCGCTGCACACGCGCATCTACTGTGCGCACGAATACACCGAATCCAATCTGCGCTTCGCACTGGCGGTCGAACCGGACAACCAGGCGCTGATCGCCCGCGCCCGCCGCGTCGCGAAGCTCCGGGCCGCCGGTCAGCCCAGCGTGCCGTTCGCGCTGGCCGAAGAACTGGCGACCAACCCCTTCCTGCGCGTGCGCGAGGCAGCCATCATCGGCGCCGCCGAAGCACATGCCGGCCGCAAACTGAAAAGCCCGGTCGAGGTGTTCGCGGTACTGCGGGAGTGGAAGAACGGGTTCTAGTGGGGGCGGCCAAACCAGGGCCGATAGTCCAGTCGATCGAACTCCGTCCCCTGGCCAGAGCGAAGGGTCACCATGCAGCCACTGTCCTCGAAGCGAAAAACCGCTTGCCTGGACCGATCAGGTCAGACTCAGGCAGAGATCATCGTCTGCGCCGGGCCAGGCAACCGACCATCAGAAGCCCTGCTCCGTAAAGCCAGGCGGCAGGCGGCAGAGGCAGAGGCACGGCAGTGACTGAATAGACATAGAACCTGCGACCGTCGGTTTCTCCCTCGATCACCGCCAGGTCACTGATGACATGGACCGTCAGCGGCGCCAGCCCGACGAACGGCGGGTCGGCGACCAGCCATTCGAACACGTCGCCCTGATCGGGAACGAAGCCATCGATGAAACGCAGGTTCACAATGCTGTCTGCTAGATTTGCCTGACCCAGTACGACCAGTTGGTCATACTCGATGCCCGCGAGGCGGCCGCCGATTTCGATGTCGAAAATCGTACCGTTCGCCTCCAGATTGCCGTCGATGGTCAGGATGCCGGGCGAGTTACCCGGCCCGATGGTGACGGCACCTGTCGAAATCAGGCTGCTGAAACCGCCTGAGCCATAGCCGATCGTCCCGGTGCCGCTGAGCGTGCCGCCGACGAACTCGATCTCATCCCCGTTCAGCCGCCCGTTGACCACCGTATCACCCTCGATCTGGCGGAAGGTGCCCACGCGCAACTCGCCATCCGGGTCGATCACCAGTTCGGGTGTATTGAGCAGCGTGGCGACGCCTTGCCGGTTCTGCAGGAAGGAATCGGCATCCACCACCGTCGCAAGCCCGGTGAGCGGATCGACAATCCCGGGTACGCGAACGCGCCCTGCGTTCTCGAACACGCCGACCGCGTTGTAATCGGACGTGTTGTCAGGAAAAAGCGGATCATCTTCCGGCACCGGAAGAAAGGTCATCTCACCGCCCCGCGCGTTGCGGACGTTGACGACACACGTGTCACCGAATCGATCATTGGAACAGGCACCGGAATCGCGGCTGCCCAGCAGCACACCGGAGAACGAACCTTCGTTGATCAGAAGGCCGCGGGCCGCGGCGACGGACGATGTCCCTGCACCGACCGCCACCACGGCCGCACCGCTCGCCGTCACCAGGGAGCCGGTGTTCTGCAGCATTGCGCCAGGCCCGATTTCGATACGGCTCTGAAAACCATCGACGAGAAAATCCGCCCGTTGCCGCCACTCCGCCATATCAAAGCTTCCACCCCGCATCAAAGCGATGCGACTGCGCTCCGTCAGCAACAGCCCCCCGGTCTCGGTGGTGATGAAACCGGTGAACACGTGAGAGCCGGAGAAGGAAATACCGTACCGGGCAGCACCGCCAAAAACGTCCGCATAAAAAGAGGCGTTGTCATGAAAACCGCCGGCCGCCAGATGCAAGGAACCCGACCATGCCTCGAACTTGCCGCTGTCTTGCACCACCGGCAGCGCGAACACGCTCGTGCTGCTGCCCGACGCCTTGATCACCGACGCACCGGCCTGATTGACGAAGGACGAGCGCGCGAGCTCAGAGCTTCGAACCATGCCCAGATCGTTCTGGATCCAGTAAGTCGAAAAAACATCATTGATGAAACGGGCACCGCCCCCGAGGATCAATCGCCCATTGCCGGTCTGAAAGAATTCACCCTTGTTGATCGCGTCGAGCGGAAACAGGTTCTCCGCATCACTGGCAGCGATGTACATGCCATCAGACGGAAAAGAAGTGCCGTAACTTGCGCCCGGGACGCCGCTCGTGCCGAAAAACTCAAGTCGGGCCGGGTAACCGGCCGCGGCAATCCAGCCATTGGCGAGCACCGCGTTCGTTGCGGTCGAAGCTCCCCGAAAGCCGTCTCGAAAAATGATCGTGCCACCTTCCATCGACAGCACACCCAGATCAACGGCTCCGTATCGATCGATCTGCTGACCCGCGGGCACGATCGTCTGCGCCGTCGCAGGCGCCCACGCTGCAGCGGCGCACACACACAGGGTCAGGGCCGTCGCCAGTCCGAACCGCGGGGCGTTGTGACGGCGCCGCGAAGGCACGGCTGAGTTCAAAACAACGGTATCCATGGTTCCCGTTCCGTGATGACGGCACGCGTCGGACATTAGCAGCCGCCGCAATTCGCAGCCACCTCGCCGGTCTCACGTTTCTTGACGCTGATCAAAGAGTTACTTCACGTGACGGTGCCCGTTCGTCGGCGACAGATTCGCGTGATTCGCACTACGGAATGCGCAGCGCACCATGCATGCGGACGAGGTCCCGAATCACTCCACGGCGACTTCCGGCACCTTGTAGCCGACGCGGTCACGACCGCCGGACTTGGCGGAATAGAGGGCGAAGTCGGCCTCTGCGAGCAGGCTTTGCGGGCCGCCGCTTTCCTGCCCGGGTGTCGTGCTGGCGACGCCGACACTGATGGTCAGCTTGCCGCCCGGCACGGCGCGATGTTCGATGCCGAGCGCCCGGATCGAGTCGCACAGGCCCTCGCCCACCCGGCGTGCGCCACCCAGATCGGTTTCCGGCAGGACCAGCGCGAATTCCTCGCCGCCATAGCGCGCCACCAGATCACTGGGTCGGCGCGATACCGCGAGCAATGCACTGGCGACACTTTTCAGGCACTCGTCACCGGCGATATGACCGTAGGTGTCGTTGTACTGCTTGAAGTTGTCCACATCGACCAGCGCCAGCGCGATCGGCCGCTTGTAGCGTGCCGCGCGACGCCATTCGCGCATGATGGTTTCGTCGAGCTGGCGGCGGTTGGCCAGCCCGGTCAGGCCGTCGAGCGAACTCAGCCGGGTCAGTTCCTGATTGGCGGCATCGAGCTTGCGTGTCAGCACCACCAGCGAATAGCGCATCTGCAGGATGCGCTGCATGGCGCGTACCTTGGCCGCCAGGACGACTTCGCTGACTGGCTTGAACAGGTAGTCGTCTCCGCCGGCGGTGATGCCCTGCACCAGATCGGTGTCGGCTGTGCGAGCGGTCAGGAAGAGGATGGGCGTCCATTCGCCGGACTGCTCGATGGCACGGATGCGTCGCGCGACCTCGTAGCCGTCGATGCCCGGCAGCACCACGTCGAGCAGCACGATGTCCGGGTTGTGCTCGCGAAAGGCGGCAATGCCGGCCTCGCCGTCGGTGGCTGCAATGGGCAGTATGCCCATCCGTTCGAGATGCTGACTGATGACGGCAAGCCCCGTCTGGGAATCTTCAATGATCAGCGCTTTCATGGACATACCCTTTTTTCCGCATCATAAGCCACGTGCGCACCGCGCGTGCGGGTGTCTGACGAAACGAAACCAAGCGCTGCCCATGTGGTCCGAATCTCTTCTCTTCATCGGCTCTTCAACGCCGGCAGCGTCCGCAACCAGGTTTGACGCTGCATGCTCCGGGTGGCTAGCATTCGGGGTTTGGCTCTTTCGCAGCAATGCAGCTTCTCATCGACTCCCTCCTGCGCCGCGCCGCGATCCTGCTGTCGGGCCTGCTGCTCGCCGGCTGCGCGGCCACCGGCGTGGTCAGCGAGAATTCCGGCGACGCGCCCGCTGCACGGTCATCCGCGAGCACGCCGGAACGCAGCCGTGCGACGAAAAAACCGGGCGACACCAGCCGCACACCGGGTATCAAACCGGGCAAGGCCGAACCGATCCCCTTTCCGGAACCGACCGAGATCGTCCGGGCACCGGAAGACGAAATCAAGCCAGTCGACCTCACCCTCCCCCCGGACGACCTTTGGGAACGCATCCGCAAGGGCTTCGGCATGGCCGACCTCGACCATCCGCTGGTCGCCGAGCACCAGGCCTGGTATCTGAATCGACCCGACTACTTCCGCCGCATGTCAGAACGGGGCCGGCGCTACATGTTCCACATCGTCGAGGAGATCGAAAAGCGCGGCCTGCCGACAGAACTGGCGCTGTTGCCCATGGTGGAAAGCGCCTACAACCCCGAGGCACTGTCGGTCGCCAAGGCGTCCGGTCTGTGGCAGTTCATTCCGTCCACCGGCAAGCTGTACGGACTCGAACAGAACGCGCAGCGCGATGACCGGCGCGATATCGTCGCCTCAACCCAGGCGGCACTCGAATACCTGCAGAAGATCTACGAAATGCACGGCGACTGGCATCTGGCGCTGGCCTCCTACAACTGGGGCGAAGGCGCGGTCGGGCGCGCCGTGCTGCGCAACCAGGCGGCCGGCCTGCCGACCGACTATGCCTCGCTGAACATGCCGGCCGAAACACGCCATTACGTACCCAAGCTGCAGGCGCTGAAGAACATCATCGCGCAGCCCGAACTGTTCGGGATCGAACTCGAATCGGTCGAAAACAAGCCCTATTTCGCCCAGGTCGCCGAAGCGCCGTCGATGGACCTGGCCACTGCAGCCCGGCTGGCCGACGTGCCGGTGGCCGAAATCAAGGCGCTCAACCCGCAGCACAAGCGACCGGTCATCCGCACCGGCAAGGGCGGTGCGCAGCTGGTGCTGCCGGCGCACGCGGTCGATACCTTCATGGCCAATCTGGACAACCGCAACCCGGACGCCGCACCGACCGCCGGCGCGCCGTGGCGTACCTACACGCTGGGGCCCAAGGAAACGCTGGCCACGGTGATCCGCCGCTTCGGCGTCAGCGAATGGCGGCTGCGCCGCTTCAACGGCCTGTCGCCGACGGTGCGCATCGGTCCGGGCAGCACGCTGCTGGTGCCGGACGAGAACAGCAGCCTGTCGCTCGACGGCGGCAACGCCGAAGAAGCACCGCGCCTGGGTGTAGACAAGCCGAAATACAAGCGCGTGAAACGCAACGGCCGCTGGGTGAATGTGCCGGTCACGCCAGCCTCCGGCAGCAAGGCCGTGAGGCCGGGTGTGCAGAAGAAGAAGGTCAGCGCGCCGCCGGCACGGAAGAAGACGGTGATTCCGGCTGGAAAGTCAGCGACGGGAAAGTAGCGGTCGGGCGTGCGACATGCCGGCGCGGCGACCTGTGGGAGATGTCCCTGTGGTGGCTGCCCTGTGGGAGCGGCGGCCTCGCCGCGATACGCACTCTGCTCAACGATGGTCGCTGCACAATCGCGGCGAGGCCGCCGCTCCCACAAAAACCCCGCGGTTCGCCGCACCGCGTTCAATCTGCGAACCAGCACGCCACGGCCTGGCGGCCATCATGACCTTCGAGCACCGGCGCATCGGTCTGACAGCGCGCCTGCGCGCGCGGGCAGCGCGGGTGGAAATGGCAGCCTGCCGGCGGATCGGCCGGCGACGGCAGATCGCCGGTCAGTTTCTGCGGCAGGGTTGCAGCGTCGAGGTCGGCACGCGGCACCGCCGACAGCAGCGCCTTCGTGTAGGGATGACACGGCGCACCGAGCACCTGGTCAACGCTGCCTATCTCGACGATGCGCCCGAGGTACATCACCGCCACATCGTGCGCGAGGTGTTCGACCACCGCAATGTTGTGCGTGATGAACAGGTAGGCCAGCCCCATGTCGCGCTGCAGCCGACCCAGCAGGTTCAGGATCTGCGCCTGCACCGACACGTCGAGCGCGGAAGTGGGTTCGTCGCACACGATCAGCGCGGGCTGCACCGCCAGCGAGCGCGCGATGGCGATGCGCTGGCGCTGGCCGCCGGAAAACTCGTGCGGGTAGCGATCGGCCATGTCGGCGCGCAGGCCGACCTGTTCGAGCAGGCGCGCCACCGCCACGCCGTCACCGCCCTGCTGCAGCGCGCCCATGCCCTCGCCGATGATTTCGCCGACCCGCATGCGCGGGTTCAGTGAGCCGTACGGGTCCTGGAACACCATCTGCATGCGCGCGCGCAGGCTGCGCAGCGCGCTTCTCGACAGGCTGCCGACATCCCGGCCATCGAGGCTCACGGTGCCGCCGGTCGGTTCGATCAGGCGCAGGATGGCCTTGCCCACCGTGGTCTTGCCGCAGCCGGATTCGCCGACCAGCGCCAGCGTGCGACCCGGGCGGATGTCGAGCGACACGCCATCGACCGCCCGCACATGACCGACCACCCGCTGCAGCACACCGCGACGGATCGGGAAATGCACTTTCAGATCGTGTACCGACAGCAAGGGCGCCTGCGCTGTCTCGATGCTGCCATCGGCCACGACTGGCGACGCCGCCGTCGCCAGCGGCGCAGCGCGCGCCGTCTCCGCCGGGTCGTACAGATGGCAGCGCACACGCTGCGCCTCGCCCGCCTCATGCCAGGCCGGCGCTTCGTCATGGCAGCGCGACCAGGCCTGCGGACAGCGGTCGGCGAAGCGGCAGCCGGTGAAGGCGGTGGTCAGCGGCGGCACCGAACCGGGGATGGTCGCCAGTTCGCCGCGGCCGTGGCGCGCGGCATCCGGCAGCGCATCGAACAGCAATTTCGAATACGGATGCGCCGGCCGCGTGAAGAAGGCGGCACGCGGCGCCTGCTCGATGAGCTGGCCGGCGTACATGACACCGATCTGGTGCGCCATGCGCGCCACCACGCCGAGGTCGTGCGTGATCAGCAGCACCGCCATGCCGCGCTCGCGCTGCAGCCGCGCCAGCAGGTCGAGCACCTGCGCCTGTATGGTCACGTCGAGCGCGGTGGTCGGCTCGTCGGCAATCAACAGGCGCGGCTCGCCGGCCAGCGCCATGGCGATCATCACGCGCTGCTTCATGCCGCCGGAAAACTGGAACGGGTATTCGTCGAGCCGGCGCGCCGCGTCGGGAATGCCGACCGCGTTCAGCAGATCGAGCGCCCGGGCGCGCGCCGGCGCGCCGCGCAGGCCGCGATGGGTGGCCAGCACCTCGCCGATCTGCTGCAGCACGGTGAGCACCGGGTTCAGGCTGGTCGCCGGCTCCTGGAAAATCATCGCCATGTCGCTGCCGCGGCTTTCGCGCATCTGCGCTTCGGTCAGCGTGGTCAGTTCGCGCCCGGCCAGCTTCACCGAACCGCCGGCGATGTAGCCGACGTCGGGTAGCAGGCGCATCAGCGCACCGGCCGTCATCGACTTGCCGCAGCCGGACTCGCCGAGCAGCGCCATGGTTTCGCCGGCACGCACCTCGAAGTCGAGGCCATCGACCGCGCGCGCGATGCCGGCCGGCGTATCCAGTTCGGCAACCAGGCCGCGCACGTCGAGCAGCGGCTCGACGGCGTGTCTCACGTCGGGTCCGCTCATGCTGCCACCTTCTTCAGGATGCGCCGCGCGCGCCACTGGAAGCGCGGATCGAAGGCGTCGCGCACCGCGTCGGCGAACAGGTTGGCCGCCAGCACCAGCGCCAGCATCAACACGAAGGCGGCGGCCAGCGACCACCACACGACCGGTTCGCGCGACAGCTCGAGGCGCGCGGCATTGATCATCGTGCCGAAGCTGTTCATCGAGCTGTCGACGCCGATGCCGATGTAGGACAGCACGGCTTCGGACAGCACCAGTCCGGAGAAATCCATCACCAGCGCAATCAGTACGATGTGCATCAGGTTGGGCAGGATGTGGCGCGCCATGATGCGCGCGTCGCCGACGCCGAAGGCGCGTGCCGCCTGCACGTAATCGAGTTCGCGCAGCTTCAGCGTCTCGGCGCGCAGCAGCCGGCACAGGCCGGTCCATGAGGTGAGGCCGAGGATGAAGCACAGCGCCAGCAGCCGGGCGTCGGCGCGTTCGGCGGCGGTTTCGAACCATTCGGGGTGGGTGTCGATGATGACCTGCATCATCAGCACCATGGCGGCAATCAGCAGCACGCCGGGGATGGAGTTGAGCACGGTGTAGAGGTACTGGATCGCGTCGTCCCACCAGCCGCCGCGGAAACCCGCGATCAGGCCGAGGGCGACCGCCAGCGGCAGCGTCACCAGCGTGGTCAGCGTGCCGATCAGCAGCGCGGTGCGCACCGACTTGAGCGACAGATAGAGCACGTCCTGCCCGACTTTGTCGGTGCCGAACACGTGGTAACCCGCGGACCAGGCTGCGGTGACGCCGCCGATCACGCAGAGCACGGCCAGCGTCACGAACACCGCGCGCCACGCGATCGGCCGGGTCGCCGCGGTGTCCGGCCGCCACACGGTGCGGCAGGTGGCGGCGTAGGGGGCACCGCGCGCGAGCGCCATCCATCCGACCGCCACACCGACCACCACCGCCCACAGCAGCAGGCCGTAGAACGCACCGCTTGCGGCACGGCGCGCGAGATCGCTGTCGCGTCCGGCCACCTCTTCAAGGTGCGCACCGCCCCACTTCAGCCGTGGGTAGTCGCGCATCTGCACGCCGTCGCGCTCCATCGTTTCCTTCGCGAAGGCGTGCGTGGCCAGCGGCGCGGAGTAGGTCTTTTCCTTGTTCAGCCGCAGGTCGGCCACCAGCGCGTCGAGCACCGACAGCACCTCGGGCGCGTACTGCACTTCGCTGCTGCCTTCCTGCGCCGGCAGCCGTGGCTGGTAATGCAGCGAATCGAGCAGCCCGACGCTGACGAAGGCCGCCAGTATCGTCGCCGACGTCATCGCCACGCCCGACTCGCCTACCCGCCGCCAGGCACGGCGCAGGTAATCCTGCCGACGACAGTAGACGGCGAGCGCGATGCAGCCGGCCACCATTGCCCACAGCAGGATGTCGGACCACAACAGGAGCGGTTTGAAATCCATGTCAGGCGTGCCTCGCGGAGGGCACGCTCACCAAGGCGGGCCACGAACGGAATGAGCAATGGGGCATCAGTTCAGCCTCACTCGCGGATCGACCAGCGTGTAGGAAATGTCGGTCAGCAGCAGACCGACGATGTAGAGCACCGAGCCGATGAACACCATGGAGCGCACCACGGCGAAATCCTGCGAGCCGATGGCGTCGATGGTGTAGCTGCCCAGCCCCGGGATGCCGAAGAAACTTTCGAGCAGCAGCGACCCCATGAACAGCAGCGGAATGACCACCACCACGCCGGTCAGGATGGGAATCATCGCGTTCTTCAGCACATGCCGGAACAGGACGCGCAGTTCCGAAAGTCCCTTGGCGCGCGCCGTGCGCACGTAATCCTTGTTGATCTCTTCGAGGAACAGCGTGCGGTACCAGCGCGCCGACGCCCCGATGCCGCCGACCACGCTGATCAGCACCGGCAGGATGAGGAATTTGCCTGCGTCCAAGCCGCTGCTGTAGCCGGAAATCGGCACCAGATTCCACACCTTGCTCACCAGATACTGGCCGCCGATGATGTAGAACAGCCCGGAAATCGACATCGCCGCCACGCACAGCACGACGCCGCCGACATCCAGCGCGGTGTTGCGGAAGAACACCAGCAGCAGCGCGAAACTAACGGTGACGAAAAGGCCGAGGACGAAGGTCGGAATCGCGATGGCGAGGCTGGGCCCCATGCGGCTCCGGATTTCCAGCGCGATGTCGCGGCCGTCGTCAGCGCGACCGAAGTCCAGCGCGAACATGCGTACCGACTTGTCGAACAGGATGGTGTCGGTTGCCTTCGCCACACCCGGCGCGGCGGCATTCCACACCAGCGGCTTGTCGTAGCCGCGCTCGGCCTTCCACTTTTCGATCGCCTCCGGCGTCACCCGCTTGGCACCGAGCTGCATGCGAGCGATGTCATCGGGCGAATTGACGACGAAGAACAGCAGGAAGGTGATCAGGTTCACCCCGATCAGGATGGGAATGGCATAGAGCAGCCGGCGGATGATGTAGGCGATCATCGTGCGGCGCCTTCGAACGCGCACCGGAAGCGCGCCTGATCAGCGACCTGCCTGAGGGACCGGTGATGGTGGGAGCTGTCCCCGTGGGAGCTGTCCCTGTGGGAGCTTTCTCTGTGGGAGCTTTCTCTGTGGGAGCAGCGGCCTGTGGGAGCGGCGGCCTCGCCGCGATACGCACTTTGCAATGCGACCATCGCTGCACGATCGCGGCGAGGCCGCCGCTCCCACAGGGCCGGTGCCGATCGCGGCGTGGGCGGAGCGGGGGGTTCGGCGAGCACGCCTCGCCGCCCGCGGCGCCGGCGGGCCATGCAGGGCCAGCCGTGGAACGGAGGGGGGGTTTCGGCGAGCACGCCTCGCCGCCCGCGGCGCCGGCGGGCCATGCAGGGCCAGCCGTGGAACGGAGGGGGGGTTTCGGCGAGCACGCCTCGCCGCCCGCGGCGCCGGCTGGCCATGCAGGGCCAGCCGTGGAACGGAGCGGGGGTTTCGGCGAGCACGCCTCGCCGCCCGCGGAGCCGGCTGGCCATGCAGGGCCAGCCGTGGAACGGCGCGGGGGTTTCGGCGAGCGCTGCTCGCCGCCCGCATAGCCTGCAGTGGATCGCCGCTCCCACAGGGGCCAGGAAGTTCATGCCGCCGCCCCCACAGCGCGCGCCTGTTCGGAGCGCTTCCAGTGACGCCAGGCGGGCCACACCAGTGCGAGCAGCAACAGGGCGCCGGCGACCAGCGGCCAGCGCACAGGGCGGTTCCATTCGGCGCGCTTCGCTTCGCGCAGCGCCGGGTCGATGCGGGTGTATTTCATCGTGTTGTTGGCCACGGTCGACGGTTTGCGGTTGAACACCCAGCTGTGTTCCAGGCCGTAGCTCTTCGGGTGGAAGCCCCACACCCAGGGCGCATCGTGCTGCAGGATGGCCAGCATGCGGTCGAGGATGACCTGCCGTTCCGGGCTGTTGTCCATCGCCTTCATCTTCTCGAACAGGCGGTCGAATTCGGCGTTTTCGTAATTTGCCGCATTCTCGCCCTGCACCTTCACCTTGGACTGCGGGCCGTAGAGCAGGAAAAGAAAGTTTTCCGGGTCCGGGTAATCGGCGTTCCAGCCCCAGAAAAAGAGTTGGGCGGCGCCCTTGCGCACCTTTTCCTGGAAGCGGTTGTAGTCGGTGCTGCGCACCACCAGTTGCACGCCGAGCTGATCGAACTGCTTGGTCAGCCAGTCGATGCGCGCCTTGCTGCCGAGACCGGTGCCGGTGGTGTCGAGATTGACCACCAGCGCCTCACCGGTTTTCGCGTCGCGACCGTTAGGCCAGCCCGCTTCGGCCAGCAGCCGCTTCGCTTCGTCAACGGACTTGCGTTGCGGCTGATCATTCACCCAATCGTACATACTGGGGTTGCTGCCTTCGCGGCCGCCCCGATAGCCGAAAATGCCGGGCGGCAGCGGCGACTGCGCCGGCAGACCGCGGCCGTTCTGGAAAATGGAAATGAACTCCTCCTGGTCGAGCGCGATGCCGATGGCCTGACGCAGCTTGCGGCCGCGCTCCGCCATGCCGCCGACCACCGGGTCGAGCATGTTGAAGCCCATGTACATCGTGGACGTCGATACCGAGGTCTGCAGCCGGATGCCCTGCGCCTGCATGCCGTCGCTCAGGCTGACTTCGCCGGTCTGGCCGAACTGCACCGCCTGGTCGAATGAATCGGAACTGATGCCGGACGCGTCGTAGTAGCCCTGCAGGAATTTGTTCCAGTACGGAATCTGTTCCTTCTCGCGCGTGAACACGATCTGTTCGACCAGTGGCAGGCGCTTGCCGCAGTCGGCCAGCAGGCCGGCTTCGCGGTCGCCCTCCTCACCCTCACACGGATAGGTTTCTTCGCGGAAGTTCGGATTGCGCGTCAGCACCATGCGCGCGTTCGGATTGTTCTCGCTGAGCATGTAGGGGCCGGTGCCGATCGGGTACCAGTCGAGCGTGAGGTTGCGCTCCGCCATGCCCGGCTGGGCGTGAAACAGGTCGGCCTCCCACGGCACCGGCGCGAAGAAGGGCATGGCGAGCCAGTACAGGAACTGCGGGTATTTGCCCTTCAGGCGGATGCGGTAGGTGTGGCGGTCGATCACCTCGACGCCCGGCAGCGCATGCTGGCGCAGGTCCAGCCAGGCGCCGGGCGGTAATATCTTCGCGGCGTCCTTCAGCGTGTCGCCGAATTCCTTCAGGCCGACGATGTAGTCGCTCATCAGGCCGAAGATCGGCGAATGCAGGCCCGGATGGGCCAGCCGCTTGATCTGGTAGGCGTAGTCTGCGGCTTCGAGCTCGCGCGAGCCGGTCTGTTCGAAGTCGTACAGCGTCAGCCGCGCGCCCGGGCCACCCGAGTGGTAGAGGTAACGGCCGGCTTCGTCGCGCGCCAGCGCCGGATGCGGCTGGTAGCGGATGCCCGGCCTGATGCGGATGTCGTACACCGACTCGGCAATGTCGGCCGCCGGCGCATCGGCCGACAGCTCGCGGCCGTCACGGTCGTAGAAGCGCGGCTGCGGCATCGCTTCGGCCGTGGCGGTGGTCAGTTCGAACGGTCGTGTGTGGTAGTGGTACTGCAGCGGCGCCTCGTAGATCTGCGCCGTGAAGGTGATTTCGTTTTCGCTGTACGACTGCACCGGATCGAGGTGCTTGGGTCGGTCGGTGAAGGCCGTGTAAAGAATGTTGCGGCCGCTTTCCGCCGCCGGATACGGATTGTTCCAGACCTCGCCGCAGCCACTGAGCAGCATCGAAGCCAGGGACGCGGCCAGCAGTCGGCACAGGGAGCGGTGCAGCGGTCGCAGTCGGATCATGGGCGGATTGTAGGCGGCGAGGTCCGCTCTGTGAGCGGGCAGGAGGAAAAAGGTTTCCGGCGAGATTTGGTTGCCGTATCGGTCGATCCACTCAGCGAACCGATACCGCGGCGATCGGTCTAGGATGCAGATGATGTGTCACCTTCCCGCCCGCCGATGAACCTGGTCCGTTCCCGTGTCCGCTCCATGAAAGCGCTGGTGCCCGCGTTCGCCGTCGCGCTCGCGCTCACCGGCTGCAGCTTCGTGCAGATGGGTTACAACCAGCTCGACCGCCTGATCGCCTGGCGACTCGATGACTACCTGCCGATGTATTCAGCGCAACGTGCAGTGGTCGAGCCCGCCGTCGCACGGCTCGTCGACTGGCACTGCGCGACCCAGCTTCCTGCATACTCGGCATGGCTGCGCACGGTCGATGCCGACCTGCGCGACGGCATGAGCGTGGGGCGCGCGAATTCGCACATCGACCAGGCCCTGGGGTTCGGCCACGACATCGCCCGCCGCGCGGCACGTGAAGTCGGGCCGCTGATGGTGGGCGCCACGCCGGCGCAGATCGAGACATTCAACAAACGGATGAAAGAGAGCAACCGTGACTATGTTGAAGACTGGGTTGAGCCATCGCGTGACGAATTGGTGCGCGAGCGCGCCAAGCGCATGAAGAAGCGCAGCGAGGCCTGGCTGGGCAAACTCACGCCGTCGCAGCTGACGCTGATCGACGACTGGGCGCGCGACGTGCGCGGCAACGGCGAGGACGGCATGGAAAGCCGCCGTCGCTGGCAAACGGCACTGGCCGACGTGCTGGCGCGCCGCAATGCCGGACGCGACGCCGTGATCAGCGAACTCGAAACCCTTTTCGTGTCGCCCGGCAACCTCTTCACACCTGGCTACTCCGCCGCCTTCGACGCCAATCGTGCCCGCGCGGCTGAGGCGCTGTCGGCGCTGTCGGCCTCGCTCACTCCGGCTCAGCGCAAGCACCTGCAGCGCGAAGCCGCCTCGCTCGTCGCCGATATCGAACAAATCGCCTGCCGCCGCAGCGAACCCAGCCTACAGGCCCGCTCATGACGACTTCACTTTCTCCCGACGCCATTCCGCTGTTTCCGCTGAGCGTCATATTGTTTCCCGACGGCATGCTGCCGCTGCGCATCTTCGAGGTCCGCTATCTGACGATGATCAAGCAGTGCCACAAGAGCGGAAAGCCCTTCGGCGTGGTGTCGCTGACTCAGGGCCAGGACGTGCAGCGCCCCGGCCCCACGCCGGGCGAGCGCTTTCACGCCATCGGCACACTGGCGGAAATCATCGACTACCAGACACCGCAGCCCGGGCTGATCGAAATCGTCACCCGCGGCACCTCGCGCTTCAAGGTGACGGCCAGCGAGCAGACCCCGCACGGTCTGTGGATGGCAGACATCGAAGTGCTGCCGGACGACCCGCATGTCAAGGTGCCTTCGGACCTGGCCTATGTCGCGGCCAATCTGGTGCGCATGCTCGAAGTGTTCGAATCGGCCGAGGTGTCGCCCATCCTCGAACCCCGTCGCTTCGACGCCGCTGGCTGGGTAGCCAACCGTTGGTGCGAACTGCTGCCGGTACCGGCCGAGGACCGCCAGCGCATGATGGAAATGACCGATCCGCTGCTCCGTCTGGAATTGATCAGCGACCTGCTGGACATGACCGAATTCGGTCGCTGACCGGACAGCCCGGCCAGTCGGCATCAGTGGTCGACGCACGCGCTCTGGTCGATATCATTGCCGAGTACCACAGCGACTTCCGCCCGGACGCGTCGCAAACGGATACACGATGGTGATCATTGCCGCCGGACTGCAGTGCTACGCTCGAGCCACTCCCGCATGACGCACTGCCTCACGTGACACCCGCCCCCCTGCCCCTGCTCGACCAGCTGATCCGGCGCCGCCGGCGCATTCCGGTGACACTCACGCTGATCGCGCTCAATGTCGGCGTGTTCGCGCTGATGCTGCTATATGGCGCCGGCCTGTGGCATTCGTCGAGCGACGTACAGTTCGCCTGGGGCGCCAATTTCGGTCCGGCGACCAAGGACGGCGAATGGTGGCGGCTGGGCAGCGCACTGTTCCTGCACTTCGGGCTGTTCCATCTGGGCATGAACATGCTGTCGCTGTGGGACGGCGGCCGACTGGTCGAACGCATGTTCGGCCCGGCGCGCTTCATCGCGATCTATCTTCTGAGCGGCCTGGCCGGCAATCTGCTGTCACTGATTTCGCAGGGCGACCGCGCGGTGTCGGGTGGCGCATCAGGCGCCATCTTCGGTGTTTTTGGCGCGTTGCTGAGCTTTCTGTGGCAGCAGCGCGACACGCTGGACCGACGCGAATTCACCCGTCTTTTCTGGGGTGCCAGCCTGTTTGCGGCCATCACCATCTTCCTCGGCTTCCAGATCCCCGGCATCGACAACGGTGCACACATCGGCGGCTTCATCGCAGGCCTGCTGGCCGGTGCGGCACTGGCGCAACCGTTGGGCGACAGCGCAAAGCCGCTGCTTGGCCGCTATCGCACACATACCGCCTCGGCCGGTCAATGGCTGGCCGGCTTCACGCTGGTCACCGCGCTGGTGCTGATGATCATCGGCATCCCGTCGCCACGCTATCGCTGGAGCGAAGAGGTGATGGCACGCGGCGAAATCCGCGAATTCATCGGCGAGGACAAGCGCATTGCCGACCGCTGGACGCAGCTGCTCGGCGACGCGCAGTCATCCGGCGCGTCGTTCGACGAACTGGCCGGGCGCATCGAATCCGAAGTGGCCGACGCCTACCAGCAGCGCTTTGACGAATTGACGGATCTGCGCCTCAGTCCGGAAGCACCGTCGGCACCGACGCTCGAAAGCCTGCGTCGCTATGCCGAACGGCGGCTCGACGCCTCGCGCGCGCTGGTCGACGGCCTGCGCGCGCACGACATCGAGCGCGTGCGCGAGGCGCTGGAGCAGGCCAGCCAGCCGCCACCGCAGGTCGCGCCGCGAAGCGGCAAGCCGAATTGATCCTGCCGCCATGACCCGCCGCTGGATCGCCCATCTCGACATGGACGCCTTCTTCGCCTCGGTCGAATTGCTGCGCTACCCCGAGCTGCGCGGCCTCCCGATGGTGGTGGGCGGTGGTGCCCGCCATCAGCCCGAACTGCTGCCCGACGGCACACGGCGCTTCGCCCGGCTGCGCGACTATGCGGGCCGCGGCGTCGCCACCACGGCCACCTACGAAGCGCGCGCCTTCGGCGTGCATTCCGGCATCGGCCTGATGAAAGCCGCCGCACTGGCGCCCGACACCGTGCTGCTGCCGATCGATTTCGACGCCTACCGACTCAACTCGCGGCTGTTCAAGGCCGCCGTGGCTGAACACGCGCCGTTGATCGAGGACCGCGGCATCGACGAAATCTACATGGACCTGACCGACCTGCCGGGCGCCCAGGATGCCGTCGGCGACGACCCGCACGGCGGCGTGCGCGCCATCGCGCTGCGCATCCAGCAGGCCGTGCACGCGGCAACCGGCCTCAGCTGCTCGATCGGGATTACGCCGAACAAGCTGCTGTCCAAGCTGGCGTCCGATCTGCACAAGCCGCATGGCATCACGCTGCTGACCGAAGCCGATGTGCCATCGATCATCTGGCCGCTGCCGGCCAGACGCATCAACGGCATCGGTCCGAAAGCCAGTGCGAAGCTCGAAGCGCTCGGCATCCGCAGCATCGGCGAACTGGCAGCGGCCGAACCGCACGGGCTGATCGAACAGTTCGGCCAGAGCTATGGCCGCTGGCTGACCGCCGCTGCGCACGGCCGCGATGACCGGCCGCTGGTGACCGAGCGCGAAGCGAAGTCACTCAGCCGCGAAACCACTTTCGAACGTGATCTGCATGCGCGCCATGACCGCGCCGAACTCGGCGAGATCTTCACCCGTCTGTGCGAGCGCCTGGCGGAAGACCTGCAGAGAAAGGGCTATGTTGCAAGATCCATCGGAGCGAAGCTGCGGCTCGATGACTTCAGTATCCTGACGCGAGAAATCACGCTGCCTGTTTACATATGCGATGCGCCTGCGATCCGTCATCACGCAGCCCTGTGCGTCAAGCGCATGCCACTCGACCGGCGCTTCCGCCTGCTCGGCGTGCGTGCCGGCCACCTGATGCGGGCCGACGCACTGCCGGCAACGGGTGCCGCCCCCGGCACGGAAGAAGGGCAGCTCGCGCTGCCCTTCTGAACGAATGGCGCGGCAAGACGGGCCGGCATCGTGCCCCTGCGGGAGCGGCCCGTGTGGGAGCGGCGGCCTCGCCGCGATGCGCACGTTGCACTGTGGCGATGAATGCACGATCGCGACGAGGCCGCCGCTTGTATGTTCTGCCTCGGCGAGTTGTAGTGAGAACTTGTCGGGGTGGAGGGACCAACGCCGCTTCTGGCTTTTGCACAGACCGTGGGAGATATCGTCCCGCCCCTCACCATCGAGCACCCATGAGGAATCCATCGACGCGGCCCACGCCGGCCCTGATCGACCATATCCTGCAAGCGATTGCCTGGTGAGTCCCGACAAGCCCCTAAACCTTAGTCGGGAGAGCCTGTTCATGACAAGTCAGCCTGCGCCGATTCACATCGGCATCGACGTATCCAAAGCCCGCCTCGATATCGCACTGGGCGAACACGGCCCGGTGCAGCGCATCGACAACACCCCTCTCGCCATCCGGGCCTGGCTGCGCGCCTTGCCCAGCGGCCCGCTGCACATCGGCTGCGAGGCCACCGGCACCTATCACCACGCGCTGCGTGACGCCGTGATCAAGGCCGGGCACCCGCTCTACCTGATCGACGGCTATCGCCTCTCGCGCTACCGCGACGCCACGAGCGTGCGGGCCAAGACCGATCCGATCGACGCCCGGCTCATCGCCCGCTACATCGCCTCCGAAGGGCATCGCCTGCACCCCTACACGCTGCCACCCGAGGCCACGCAGCGCGTGCAGCAACTGCTGCGTCGTCGCGCCACCCTGGTCCGGGCCGCCGTCATCATGCGCCAGAGCCTGTCCGATCTGCCCGGCTTCAAGCGCGAGGTGCGCGCCTTGCTGGCCAAGGCTGACCGGCTCGCCCAGCAGATTCAGGCCCAGATCGTGGAAAAGCTCAAAGCCAGCGACTGGATCGACGATCACCGCCGCTGCCAGGGTATCGAGGGCGTCGGTCCGCTGAGCGCCGCCGCATTGTGCGCGACCTTCCATCGGGGCGCCTTTACCAGCGCAGACGCCTTCATCGCCTATCTCGGACTCGATGTGTGCGTGCGCCAATCGGGCAACCAGAACGCGCGCGGCACCCTGAGCAAAAAGGGCGACCCGGAGGTGCGCCGACTCCTGCACAACGCCGCAATGGCCGCCAGCCGATCAGCCACTTGGAAACCCTTTTATCAAGCCTGCATCGCCCGCGGCTTCTCCTGCACCCAGGCCCTTGTCGCCCTGGCAAGAAAGATCGCTCGCGTGGCCTTCTCTCTCATGAAAACCGGCGCTCAATACCAACCCAGGGAGCACAAAAACACTTGTGCTCAGACATAGAATCTCCCACAGAACTTCACTGCTCGCTGCCCGCAGAGCCGGCTAGCCATGCAGGGCAAGCGGTGGATCGCCGCTCCCGCAGGACATCCCGGACCACAGTGACCGCTCCCGTCAATGCTCGCCGTCTTCGCGCGCGATCAACGCTTCTGCGTACGCCGGCGCGCGTCAAGCGTGATCAGGCCCAGGCCGGCCAGCAGCAGCGCGCAGGGTTCGGGCTCGGGCACGGCGGCGACCGGGCTGGTCAGCGCGAAGCCAACCTGGGCATCTTCGAGGTCGGAGATGCCCAGGTTGGCCGCCAGCCGGGTCGGTTACCACCAGGTTCAGGCCGGACAGCGAAAACAGCGGCGCAAACGGGACGAAGGTTTCACCCGACGTGACGCTGCCGAAAGTCGTATCAACCGCAAGCGTGGTGTCGATCAGGAAGTTCTGCAGATCGACATCAACGCTGCCACGCGACAGGCGCAAGCCGCTGCCGACACGTGCCAGGGTAGTGTTCGAAAGATCGGGGTCGAGCAGCCCCCCGGTGATCGGAAACAGACCGATCAGGTTGCCCGACGCATCACTTGTCAGCGAAGCAAGGCCGAGAGCACTCACCGACACACCTGCACCGACCAGCGTGGGGGTGCCGGTAAATGCGGTTACCGTAGGTCCGATGGGTTCGACCGGAAACGCCGCGCTGACCGTCATCGGGGAAGCGGCCATGGCCGCGAGTGCTGCAGTTGCTGCAATCTTCCTGATCATCATGGGTACGCTCCCGAATGGCTGGAGTGGTCATGGGCCGGTGGGCCGGCCTCGTGTCACTGTGGTATCTCTTTCGCGTCTGCCCTCCCTGCGCGCACGGAACGGATGCGTTGCATCACGCGCACGGCTCCCTCGGCGGGCGAAGTAGCGGATAGAAGCTTCGTGCGCTATGAAGCCCCCGTGTCACGCGAACATCACGCAATCGTCACGCAGGTGCGGCGGGCGCCCGGAACCGCGGGGCGGACGTCCGGTCACTGGGTCGCCATGTCACGCAACCCGGACTCGACACCCCAGGACGGCGCCCGTACGCGCCTGCGCGAAGACGCGCCCTGCCCGCTGTGCGGGCGACCGATGCGCGCCGGATCGGTGGTCGATCAGCACCATTTGGTGCCGAAGTCGAAGGGCGGGCGTGTCACGGTTCTGATGCATCGCATCTGCCACCGCAAGCTGCATACCGTACTGGGCGAAGACGAACTGGCGCGCGATTTCGCCACGCCGGAACGATTGCGCGAACACCCCGACATCGCCGCCTTCATCCGCTGGATACGCCGCCGACCGCCGGAATTCGATGACCGACACCGGCGGCCGCGACGCGCGTGATCAAGCGGTGAATTGCGGCCGGCGAGCGAGGCCTGAATCAAGGGTGCCCTCCGGACTGGCGCGACACGACAGAGGACGCAAGCACGCGCACCAGATCTGCCGATACTTCGAAGGCCGAAGGTCCGGGCCGTCGCGCGAAGGCGCCGGCGGCGTCCGGCGCTTGCCGGCCGCGGTTTCCGTCGCACCGCTTGGCGCAATTTCGCAAACCTGACACCTGATTGAAGCGCATCACCCACGAAATCTGATTGACGGGTTAGGCGCCCGGCAACTCGCATGGATTATTGAAGGCGATCTAAAGAAAATAACGACGGTCACCCGCAGGGCATCGACGAAACTCGCCTGACCGGGCATCGTCGTCAAGCGGGAACGGGTTGCACCGTCAGGAATGAAATCGACCGGGGCAGGCCGTACCGAACTTTCAGGTGCAGTGGTTGATCTGTTTCGATTCATCCATTTCAAGAATCGCCCGGCAGGTTGATTCGGGCTGTTTGCATGACCTCAGCCGGAGCGAACGCGCCGGGGTCACTACCAAAGGAGAGCACGATGAATGCACGAGACGAGTCCGCCGGCAAATGTCCGGTCATGCACGGCGGCGCCACATCGGCCGACTTATCCGTGATGGAGTGGTGGCCCAAGGCCTTGAACCTCGACATCCTGCACCAGCACGACCGCAAGACGAATCCGATGGGCGAATCGTTCAGCTATCGGGAAGAGGTGAAGAAGCTCGACTTCGCGGCGCTCAAAAAGGACGTCACCGCGCTGATGACCGACAGCCAGGACTGGTGGCCGGCCGACTGGGGCCACTACGGCGGCCTGATGATCCGCATGGCGTGGCACGCGGCGGGTACGTATCGCATCGCCGATGGCCGCGGCGGCGGCGGCACCGGCAACCAGCGCTTCGCGCCGCTCAACTCCTGGCCCGACAACGGCAACCTCGACAAGGCACGACGCCTTCTGTGGCCGATCAAGAAGAAGTACGGCAGCAAGCTGTCGTGGGCCGACCTCATCCTGTACGCCGGAACGGTGGCCTACGAATCGATGGGCCTGAAGACTTTCGGCTTCGGCTTCGGCCGCGCAGACATCTGGCACCCGGAAAAGGACATCTACTGGGGTTCGGAAAAGGAATGGCTGGCGAAGTCCGACAACCCGAACAGCCGCTACTCCGGCCAGCGCGACCTCGACAACCCGCTTGCCGCCGTGATGATGGGGCTGATCTACGTGAATCCTGAAGGGGTCGACGGTCAACCCGACCCATTGAAGACCGCGCACGACGTGCGCGTCACCTTCGCCCGCATGGCGATGGACGACGAGGAAACCTGCGCGCTGACCGCCGGCGGCCACACAGTCGGCAAGTGCCACGGCAATGGCGATGCTTCACTGCTCGGCCCCGCACCGGAAGGCGCGCCGATCGAGGAACAGGGCTTCGGCTGGATGAACCACAGCACTCGCGGCGTCGGCAGCAACGCGGTCACCAGTGGTCTTGAAGGCGCATGGACCACGCACCCCACGCAGTGGGACAACGGCTATTTCAAGCTGCTGCTCGGCTACGACTGGGAACTGAAGAAGAGTCCGGCCGGCGCCTGGCAGTGGGAACCGGTCAACATCCGCGAAGAGGACAAGCCGGTCGATGCGGAAAACCCGGCCATCCGCCACAACCCCATCATGACCGACGCCGACATGGCGATGAAGATGGACCCGGCCTACCGAAAGATTTCCGAGCGCTTCCATGCCGACCCGGCCTATTTCTCGGAAGTGTTCGCGCGCGCCTGGTTCAAGCTGACCCACCGCGACATGGGCGCGAAGGCTCGCTACATCGGCCCGGAAGTGCCGCAGGAAGACCTGATCTGGCAAGACCCGGTACCCGCCGGCAACACCGGCTACGACGTCGCCGTGGTCAAGGCGAAGATTGCCGCCAGCGACCTGTCGGTCGGCGACATGGTGGCCACCGCGTGGGACAGCGCGCGCACCTTCCGCGGCTCGGACCTGCGCGGCGGCGCCAATGGCGCGCGCATCCGCCTCGCGCCGCAGAAGGACTGGGACGGCAACGAGCCGGCCCGCCTCGCCCGCGTGCTCGGCGTGCTCGAACCCATCGCTTCAGCCGCCGGCGCCAGTCTGGCCGACGTGATCGTGCTGGCCGGCAATGTCGGCATCGAACAGGCCATCAAGGCGGCCGGCTTCGGCATCCCGGTGCCGTTCGCGCCGGGTCGCGGCGACGCCTCGCAGGCGCAGACCGACGTCGAATCCTTCGAAGTGCTCGAACCGGTGGCCGACGGCTTCCGCAACTGGCAGAAGCGCGACTATGTCGTCACGCCGGAGGAACTGCTGCTCGACCGCACCCAGCTCATGGGGCTCACCGCACCGGAAATGACCGTGCTGATCGGCGGCATGCGGGTGCTCGGCACCAACCACGGCGGCACCATGCACGGCGTATTCACTGACCGTGTCGGCGCGCTGACGAACGACTTCTTCGTCAATCTCACCGACATGGCGTACATGTGGAAACCGGCCGGCAGCAACCTGTACGAAATCCGTGACCGCCAGTCCGGCCAGGTGAAATGGACCGCCACCCGGGTCGACCTGGTGTTCGGCTCCAACTCCATCCTGCGCGCCTGCGCAGAGGTCTATGCGCAGGACGACAGCAAGGAAAAGTTCGTGCACGACTTCGTCGCCGCCTGGACCAAGGTGATGAACGCCGACCGCTTCGATCTGGCCTGAAGCCGGCCGCCGCGCCGACGCAACTGCAACGGTTTGCGCGGATGTGGCGCCCGCTCCGGTCACGGGCAAGGCCCTGTGATCGGAGCGACGCCCTCTCTGTGGGAGTGGCGACCCGCGACGATCTGCACCGGCCCCTGTGGGAGCGGCGGCCTCGCCGCGAACATGTCACGACCATCGTTGTGCAGAGTGCGTACACGGCGATGGGGTTTCGGCGAGCTGCTCGACCAACGCCTGCATCGCAGACAAGTTCCGCTTCGGCAAAGGACATCGCTGTTCGCGGAAACGATGTCTTCCCAATGCAACACAGCATTGCCCTGCCCTGCCCTGCCCTGCCCTGCCCTGCCCTGCCCTGCAGGTATCAGGCACCGGGCGCCATTGTGATTTGTTGCAGTTTTGTGTTTCTCTTCATTCCCCGTGAATATCTGCACACTAATTCTCGAGGGCAGATGGCGGGCATCAAGATGATCGCCCAGCATGAGGAAGGGTCACGGTCACCCGGATTGCGTGACATCCATTTCCCCAGGAGGCAGACATGAAGGCTTCTAACGTATTGACGGGTATTGCGCTCGCGGCGATCACATCCCTGCACAGCGGCGTGGCGTCCGCAGTGCTGGTCAACAACGTAGGTCTGGAAGTGCGGGCGCTCGTCGATACCGACGCCTTCGGCGCCAAGGCACCGCTGGCCAACGCGATCGAATCCGAAATCGATCTTCCTTACGACCGCTCGGTGGTGAGCATTTCCGGCGGCACGACCGGCAGTTTCTCCTACATGGCCGTCTCCGATATCGGCAACCAGCTCCTGAAGATCGGCGGCAGCCTGACCAATCCGACCGGTACCGATTTTTTTGGCTTCGGTGTGCCGTTGATCAACGTCTATGCCCAGGCAAAGGATGTGCTGTCGCTCACCTCGGCGGTTGCCGGCACCTACGATGTCACGCTCGAACTCGTGGTCAAGGGAAATCTGGTGACTTCCGGCGTGTCGGGTGATGTCAGCGCCAACAGCCTGCTGACGTTTGGCCCCGTGGTCGGACTCAATACGACCGACTCCAGCCGCTACACCGCGGCGGGTGAAATCAACGATACGCTGAGCGTCACACGCCAGCTGACGTTCGCGGCGCCTGGCTCGGCAATCGATATGGAATTCGAGGCTTTTGTCAGCTTTTCGGCAACTCGGGTGCCAGCAGGCTTCACCATATCGGGTGATCTCAGCAACACGGCTTTCCTGAATCTGATCCTGCCTCAGGAACTTTCGGTCATCGAATCAGGGTCGGGTACCTTCGGCGTCGCCATCCCGATACCTGAGCCGCAGGTCCATGCGCTGATGCTGGCTGGGCTTGCCTTGATCGGCACGGTTGCCGCACGTCGAGCGCGCGTCTGATCTGCAGTCAGAACCGTCCGTCGTTATTCGCGTTCGGCGGGTGCCTTGGACACGCGCGTCGCGTCGTCTGCCGACACGAAATCGCGGCAGCCGATCGCAGTGCGCGAGGAAAGGTCTTGCTTTCAACGACGATGTTGTAACGCAGCCGGTTGCCCTGGCTTCTTCGAGTACACGGAGTCTGTAGTCAGGGCACGCATTCATGTGGCCAGCAGATGCGCCTTGAACGCGCGCGCCAGCGGCGACAGCTTCTTGCCGCCCGGATGCACGATGTGCCAGTTCGACAGCACCGGAAACCCGTCGACGTCGATCACGCTCACGCCGTGTTCGCCGTCCAGACCGTGCAGCGCATGGCGCGACAGCACGGCGATGCCGAGGCCGCCGGCGACCGCTTCCTTGATCGCCTCGTTGCTGCCCAGTTCGAGCCGGATGTCGGGCCGGAAGCGGTGGCTGCGGAAATGCTGGTCGGCCGCCATGCGGGTGCCGGAGCCGCGCTCGCGCAGGATGAAGCGGCGGCTGTGCAGCGCATCCAGCATCACCGATGACTGGCTGGCAAGCGCATCGTCGGCAGGTGCAACGACGACGATGGGATTGGTCATGAAGATGTCGTCGCTCAGGTCCATGTCGGCTGGCGGCATCGACATGATGTAGAGGTCGTCCATGTTTTCGCGCAGGCGCTGCACTACGCCGTCGCGGTTGAGCACTTCGAGCGACACGTCGATCGCCGGATGCCGGGCACAGAAACTGCCGAGCAGGCGCGGCATGAAGTACTGCGCGGTGCTGACGACCGCCACCCTGAGCTTGCCTCGCGTGAGGCCGCGGGCACCGTCGGCCTCCTGCTCGAAGGCGTCCCAGGACTGCGCGATGGCCCGCGCGGTCTTGGCCAGTTCCTGACCGATGTCGGTCAGATACACCTTCTTCGCCACCACTTCGTACAGCGGCAGCCCCACGGCTTCGCTCATGTCCTTCAACTGCATGGATGCGGTGGGCTGCGTCACGTGCAGCGCCCGCGCGGCACCACTCACGCTGCCGGTTTCGGACAGAGCCAGAAAAAGACGCAATTGCCTGAAGGTGATATTCATAGGTTTTAATCTATGTTGCAAGACAGAAAAATCGATTTTACTCGATGATCAGAACACCCTAGCATCCGGGGCGAAAGGAGATTGCCCCCATGCACACACTGCTCGACCCCGCGATCCTGTTCTTCGTGTTCGGCGTTCTGGCCGGCACGCTGCGTTCCAACCTCGATATTCCGGAGCCGATCAAGAAATTCCTGTCGCTCTACCTGCTGATGGCGCTCGGTCTGAAGGGTGGCTTCGCCCTGGCGCAATCCGGCATGAACCCCGGCGTGGCAGCCGGCCTGGCTGCCGCTGTCTTCATGGCCTTTCTGGTGCCATCGATCGGCTATCTGCTGCTGCGCCGGGTGGCGTCGCGCTTCGACGCAGCGGCCGTGGCCGCATCCTACGGCTCGGTCAGCGCAGTCACGTTCGTCACCGCCACGCAGTATCTGGACAACGCGGGCACCGCTTACGGCGGCCACATGACCGCAGCCATGGTGCTGATGGAATCACCCGCCATCATCATGGCTGTGCTGCTGGCGAATGCGGCGCGTCAGGCGGTGAGCGCACCCGCCCTGGTGACCTCCGGCGGCGGCGCGGCCGTGATGACGGCAGGCGCTGGCGCACCGGGGACACCGATCGGCCGCATCCTGCACGAGTCCTTCACCGACGGCGCGCAGCTGCTGCTGATCGGCGCGATGGTCATCGGCTACTTCAGCGGCGAAGCCGGCAAGGCCGTGATGCAGCCCTTCGCCGGCGACCTGTTCAAGGGCATGCTGGCCTTCTTCCTTCTGGACATGGGTCTGATGGTGGCGCGCAATTTCGACCTGGCGCGCAAGGCGTCACGCTGGCTGCTGGTCTATGCCACCGTGGCCCCGGTCGTGCATGCGGCCATTGCCCTGACGCTGGCTGCCGCGCTGGGCATGGGCTCAGGCGACGCCACCCTGCTCATGGTGCTGTCGGCCAGCGCGTCCTACATCGTGGTGCCCGCCGTGCTGCGTACCGCGATACCGGAAGCCAACCCGGCCCTCTACTTCGGGCTCAGTCTGGGCGTCACCTTCCCGCTCAACCTGCTGGTCGGCATACCGGTGTATGCAGCGGCGGCGGCGCGGGTGCTGGGCTGAGGTCTGTGCTGGCATTGAATCGCGAACCGCGTCTGCTGTACGCGTACCACGGGCAAGTCGTGCGCCTTGTCGAGACAAGCCATCTCGACAAGGCGCACGACGCGGTCCGGGGCCCGCACGCTGCAAACCCGAACGGCGCGCGTCACGCGATTCAATGCCAGCAGACCCTAGCGCCGCCGCCCGGGCACCGGCGCCGGTTTGTCCGGCAGGCCGAGCGCGGCACGCGACAGGCGGTCAGCGTCGCGGTTGCGGTGGCGCGGCACCCATTCCAGGCTGACCGATTCGAAGCGGGCGAGCAGTGCTTCGGTGCGCACGACCAGTTCGAGCAGCGGCGCGATGGCGGTTCGCTGTTCGCCGCGCAGGTGGCGGACGACGAAGTCGCTGTCGCCGCGTATATATATATGGCGGGCGCCGAGACCAGCGGCATGTTCGAGTGCGGCGCACAGTGCAATCAGCTCGGCCTCGTTGCTGCAGCCACTACGCCCGGCCGGGCTGGACAGCTCGATGCGGTTGCCCTGGGGCGACACCAGCAGCGCGCCCAGACCGATGCGGCCCGGGTTGGGCAGCGCGCAGCCATCGAACCAGATCTGCCAGGTCGATGAGGGCGCGGGTCCGGCCGGACGTTCCGGCGAAAGTTCGGGCGAGAGAGGGGCGGAAGTCGGCACCGGCAGATGGTGCCATGCGGCACTTGCGCGCGGGCGAAGCGCTGCGCGCGTCATCCCCTATAATCCGCCCTCCCCCAACCGGCGCGACGCCGGATCTCTGGAGACGCACATGGGCTTTCTCGCCGGCAAGAAAATACTGATCACCGGACTGTTGTCCAACCGCTCGATCGCCTACGGCATCGCCCAGGCCTGTCACCGCGAAGGCGCGGAGCTGGCGTTCACCTATCAGAACGAGCGTTTCACCGATCGCGTCACCAAGATGGCGGGGGATTTCGGCTCGTCGATGGTGTTCGCCTGCGACGTGGCGGACGACGCGCAGATCGCCGCACTGTTCGAACAACTGGGCTCGACCTGGGACGGACTGGACGGCCTGGTGCACTCGATCGCCTTCGCCCCCGGAGAGGCGCTCGATGGGGACTTTCTCGACGGCCTGTCGCGCGAAGCCTTCCGCATCGCGCATGAAGTGAGCGCCTACAGCTTCCCGGCGCTGTGCAAGGCGGCGCGCCCGATGATGCAGGGGCGCAACGGCTCGGTGCTGACCCTGTCCTACCTCGGCGCCGTGCGTGCTCTCCCCAATTACAACGTGATGGGGCTGGCCAAGGCCAGCCTGGAAGCATCCGTGCGCTACCTCGCTGCCAGCCTCGGCCCGCAGGGCATCCGCGCGAACGCCGTGTCGGCCGGGCCGATCAAGACGCTCGCTGCCTCGGGCATCGGCAACTTCGGCAAGCTGCTGGCCTACAACGAAAAGAATGCACCGCTGCGCCGCAACGTGACGATCCAGGAAGTGGGCAATGTTGCCGCCTTCCTGCTGTCGGATCTCGCCAGCGGCGTGACCGGTGAAATCACTTATGTAGACGGCGGTTTCAGCCAGACCGCGCTGAGCGCCGTCGACTGAGTCAGAGCCCAACGTGTGGGAGCGGGGGGCCCCCCCCGCTGGGAGGCCCGATGTGAGGTGTTCAACGGGCGAANGCGCCGTCGACTGAGTCAGAGCCCAACGTGTGGGAGCGGCGGCCCCGCCGCGATGGATGCCGCGATGATCGTTGATCAACGTGCGATCGCGGCGAGGCCGCCGCTCCCACAGGCCGCACTCCCACAGAGACGGCTGCCGCACAGGTTGAACGCGCCGTCACATCCAGCCTGTATCCTTCTTGCATCCGGGGCTTTCGCCCCCAACTACCGTCACATTCAAACGGTTCCGGAGGCAGGCTATGCGCAAGATGTGGATGTCACTGTTGGCGCTTCTCACCGTCACGCTGCTGTCGGGCTGCGGCTACAACACGCTGCAGTCGGGCGACGAGCAGGTGAAGGCGGCGTGGTCGGAGGTGCTGAACCAGTATCAGCGCCGCGCCGATCTCATCCCGAATCTGGTCAATACGGTCAAGGGTTTCGCGGAACAGGAGAAGGACATCCTGATCCGCGTGACCGAAGCGAGGGCCAAGGTCGGTGCCATCCAGGCCACGCCGGAACTGATCAACGACCCGCAGGCATTCGCGAAATTCCAGGCCGCCCAGGGCGAAATGGGCAGCGCGCTGTCACGCCTGCTGGTGGTCGCTGAAAACTACCCGCAGCTCAAATCGGACGCCAACTTCCGCGACCTGCAGGCGCAGCTCGAAGGCACGGAAAACCGCATCACCGTGGCGCGCAACCGCTACATCAAATCGGTGCAGGACTACAACGTGACGGTGCGCTCCTTCCCGAGCAACCTGACGGCGATGGTGTTCGGGCATGACGTGAAGCCGAACTTCACGGTCGAGAACGAGGCCGAGATTGCCCGCCCGCCGACGGTGGATTTCGGCACCGCACCGGCGAAACCGGCGGGCGCCACGCAGTGAACCCGCAGTGAAACTGATGTCCGGCCTGCGCGCCGCATGCGGCGCGTTGTTGCTGTTCGCCACACTGGCCTTCGCGCAGCTGGCGGTGCCGCCGCTGAGTGCGCGCGTCACCGACCAGACCGGCACTTTGAGCCCGGCCACGACGGCCGCGCTTGAACAGTCTCTGGCGGCCTTCGAGGCACGCAAGGGCAGCCAGATCGCGGTGCTCGTCGTGCCGACGACCGCGCCGGAAACGATCGAGCAGTACGCACTGCGCGTCGCCGAAACCTGGAAGCTCGGCCGCCAGGGCGTCGACGATGGCGCGCTTTTACTGGTCGCCAAGGACGATCGCGCGCTGCGCATCGAGGTCGGGTACGGGCTGGAAGGCGCGCTGAGCGACATCACGGCCAAGCGGATCATTGCCGAAGTCATCACGCCGCGCTTTCGCGAAGGCGACTTCGACGGCGGCGTGCGCGCCGGCGTCGAACGCATGGTGTCGGTGATCGACGGCGAGCCGCTGCCGGCCGTTTCACCGAAGGCGGGTCAATCGGCGGGCGACATCGAAGGCTATGTGCCGGTGCTGTTCGTCATCGCACTGGCCATGGGCGGCATCCTGCGCTCGGTGCTGGGCCGACTGCCCGGCGCGCTGGTGACTGGCGGCGCAGTCGGCTTCGTCGCCTGGCTGATGGTCGGCGGGCTGGGGATCGCCATCGCCGCCGGCATCATCGCGCTGCTGGTCACGCTGTTCGGTGGTGGCGGGCGCGGCTTCGGCGGCATGGGCGGAAGCGGGCGGGGTGGCGGCTTCGGTGGAGGCGGCGGCTTCGGCGGCGGTGGCGGCGGTTTTGGCGGTGGCGGTGCTTCGGGCCGATGGTGAGCAAACCCATGAACGAGCGGACGAACAAGCAAGCGAACGGGGTAAGGCGATGACTGTGCTGCGCATGCTCAAGCATGCCTTCCATCTGCCCTGGCAGATGCGCCGCGCCTTTCCGGCGGAGACGCTGCGCGACATCGAACAGGCGATCACGGCCAGCGAAACGCGCCACGCGGGTGAGCTGCGTTTCGTGGTCGAGGGCGCGCAGGCTCCGCTGGCGGTGTGGCGCGGCCAGACCGCACGCGAGCGCGCGATCGAGGTGTTTTCGCTGCTGCGCATCTGGGACACGGCGCACAACAACGGCGTGCTGGTCTACCTGCAGATGGCCGACCACGACATCGAAATCGTCGCCGACCGCGGCATCCGCGCCCGCGTCGGCGACGCCGAATGGGCGGTGCTGTGCCAGCAGCTCGAAGCACGCTTCGCGCGCGGCGAATTCCGCGCCGGCGCGCTGGAGTGCGTCGAGGCGGTCACGCAGGCACTGGCGCGCCACTTCCCGCCCGACGGCCACCCGCACAACGAGCTGCCGGACCGGGTGGTTCTGCTGTAGACGCCGGCCGGCATCCACCGGCGCAACCAACCCGTCGATCCGTTGCCCAAGCGCGGACTGTCACGATCGGGCGGGTAAAATCCGCCCATCGGGCCTGTACGGCGCACCCTTGCAGTCCCTCTCGGAGAAAGATTTGCTGAGCTATTTCGAACGACGGGTCGATCCGTATCCGGACGGCACGCCGCCCTCGCCGCCCAAAGGACTGTTCGCCTTCCTGTGGAGCGGCACTGAAGGCATGCGCGGGCTGATCCTGCTGATGACCGCGTGTACCGCGCTGATCGGCGTGTTCGAAGCCATGCTGTTCGCCATGCTTGGCAACATCGTCGACTGGCTGGGCAAGATCGAGCCGGCACAGCTGTGGGTGGAGGAGCGCAGCCACCTGCTGATGCTGGGCGGCATCCTGCTGGCCAGCCCGCTGCTGATCGCCCTGCAGACGCTGATCAAGCACCAGTCGCTGGCCGGCAACTTCCCGATGCGGCTGCGCTGGAACTTCCACCGGCACATGCTCGACCAGAGCATGAGTTTCTACCAGGACGAATTCGCCGGCCGCATCGCCGCGAAAGTGATGCAGACCGCGCTGGCCGTGCGCGACACCTGGATGATCGTGGCCGACATCCTGGTGTTCGTCATCATCTACTTCGTCACCATGGTGGCCGTGGTCGGCAGTTTCGACTTGTGGCTGCTGCTGCCTTTCGCCGGCTGGCTGTCGCTGTACGTGGCGGCCATGGTCTACTTCGTGCCGCGGCTGGGCAAGGTGGCGCAGTCGCAGGCGGACGCCCGCTCGCTGATGACCGGCCGCATCACCGACGCGTATACCAATATTGCGACCGTCAAGCTGTTTTCGCATTCGGCGCGCGAAGCGCTGTTCGCGCGCGACGCGATGCGAGAATTCATGGTGCCGGTGTACGCACAGAGCCGGCTGGTCACCGGCTTCGAAATCGTCAATCACATCCTGAGCATGGGACTGATCGCGAGCACTGCCGGTACCACCCTGTGGCTGTGGATGCAGGGCCAGGTCGGCGTCGGCGCGGTGGCCGCGGCAACCGCCATGGCGCTGCGCCTGAACGGCATTTCGCACTGGGTGATGTGGGAACTGGCGTCGCTGTTCGAACAGATCGGTACCGTGCGCGACGGCATCAACACGCTTTCGCGGCCGCGGCTGGTGAATGACCGTGCCGACGCGCAGCCGCTGCATGTGACGCGCGGCGACATCCGCTTCGAGCATGTCACGTTCGATTACGGCAATGGCCATGGCAGCGGCGAGCGGGTGATCGACGACCTGTCGCTGCACATCCGGCCGGGCGAAAAGATCGGTCTGGTCGGCCGCTCGGGCGCCGGCAAGTCGACGCTGATCAACCTGCTGCTGCGCTTTCACGACGTCGAGGGCGGCCGTATCCTGATCGACGGTCAGGACGTGTCGCTCGGCACCCAGGACAGCCTGCGCGCGCAGATCGGCATGGTCACGCAAGACACCTCGCTGCTGCACCGCTCGGTGCGCGACAACATCATGTACGGCCGTCCGGACGCCGACGATTCCGACATGATCGCCGCCGCCGAACGCGCGGAAGCCGACGAATTCATCGCCGATCTGGTCGATCCGAAGGGCCGGCGCGGCTACGATGCCCATGTCGGCGAACGCGGCGTGAAGCTTTCGGGCGGGCAGCGGCAGCGGGTGGCGATCGCCCGCGTCATGCTGAAGGATGCCCCCATCCTGCTGCTCGACGAGGCGACCAGTGCGCTCGATTCGGAAGTGGAAGCGGCGATCCAGGCCAGCCTGTACCGGCTGATGACCGGCAAGACCGTGGTCGCGATCGCGCACCGGTTGTCGACCATCGCCGCGATGGACCGCCTGATCGTGCTCGATCGCGGCCGCATCGTCGAAGAGGGCGACCACGCAACGCTGCTCGCCCGCGGCGGGCTGTACGCGCGTCTGTGGGCACACCAGAGCGGCGGCTTCCTCGGCGAGGATGTCGACGACCGCGTGGAAGCGGCCGTCGCCGTGGCCTGAACAGACGGCAACACCCCGCCAGGGCGTGCCCGACGATCAGCCGGCCGAGCGGCGATCGGGAAAGTCGATGAGCACGCGGTTGCGGCGACGGTCGACCATAGGCTCGGCGGCCGCTTCATTCATCGGCTGCAAGCCGACCAGACTGGCCATGCCGGCGCGCGCAAGATCAAGCGCTGCCACGTAGTCGCGCGCCAGCCGCAGGATGCGTGCGCTGTTCGGCGCGCCGAGCGGGCGGCGCACCACCGAGCGCGCAGGGGCCGCATCGCCATCGTCGGACGGCGTGCGCCGCTCGCGCATTTCTCCGCGCGCCACGTCGGTCACCTCGCTCTGCATGCGGAACAGCCGCTCGCGCAGGGACACGAGCGAGGTCGTCAGGCGGACCACGGTGGCCATGGTCGGCGGTTCGTTCGCGGCATCCGGACCGGCCGCGCGCGATGCATTCGATGTACCGCGCAATCGTGTGCAGCGCGTCTCCCACACGCAGGCATCCCACTCGCTGTCGACATTGCCGCCAGCCGCCTGCCAGGCCGCGACCGCATCGAGTTCGCGTTCCCAGGGGATGCCGAGGCCGGTTTTCTCCGCCTGCAGCGCGTCAACGGGCGGGAGGAATTCCGCTGCGATGCCCTCCCCCGTTCCGGCGCCGCACCCGAACGGGCTTTCGGCGCTCGTGTAAGGTCCGGAGTCGGGGCTCTTTCCTGCACGTTTCATGACGGTCTCCTCCATCGGTAGTCGATGCTTCGTCCTGCGCGGCGCCTGACCGCACTGGCGAAGCTCTCCTGGTTCGCCGCCTGCAGGGCGCGGGCTACGGGCTGTGCCGGGGTTTCATCGTCTGCCGGCCGCTCATTGGAATGTTGTTGGGTGGCGCAGCGGCAGGGCCTGCAATCGGCACACAATACGTACCGGCAGCAAGGCCGAGGCACGTACCGTTACAGCGTAGAGGTTTTCGCGCAGGTTTCCCGCTGCACTGCAGCGGAGGTCGGCACCAACCCACTCATGGAAGCACACCGCATGTCCGAGCCACCCGACCATGCAGACCTGATCACCCGCTCCACGCTGGGCCACTACGATCGCCATGCCGAAGACTACTGGCAAGGTACGCGCGACCACGACGTGAGCCAGAACATCGCTGCCCTGCTGTCATTCATCGAAGCCGCACCACCGTTTGAGCTGCTGGACTTTGGCTGCGGCCCCGGCCGGGACCTGAAGACGCTGAAGGACATGGGCCACCGTCCTACCGGACTCGAGGGCGCTGCACGGCCGGCCGCCATGGCACGCGCGTTCAGCGGCTGCACGGTCCTGGAACAGAATTTCCTCGAGCTTGACCTGCCACCGGCGCGCTTCGACGGCATTTTCGCCAATGCCTCGCTGTTCCATGTCCCGTCGCGACTGCTGGCCGAGGTGCTCGGCAAGCTGTTCGCCGCACTCAAGCCCGGCGGCATACTGTTCAGTTCGAATCCGCGTGGCAACGGACAGGAGGGGTGGAATGGCGAGCGCTACGGCAGCTACCACGACCTCGAAGGCTGGCGCCGCTACATGAGCGGTGCAGGTTTTGTCGAACTGACCCACTACTACCGCCCGCCCGGCCTGCCGCGCGAACAGCAGAACTGGCTGGCCAGCGTGTGGCGCCGGCCGGCCGACTGAGCGGGACTGCGCAAGCCCGATGGACGCGGCATCGTGTGGGAGCGGCGGCCCCGCCGCGATACGCACGCTGATCAACGATCATCGCTGGCCGCCGCTCCCAGAGAGGCCGCCGCCCCCACAGAACAGGCGCCTGCCACAGGAAGTCGCCGCTCCCGCTGAGCCTCGCGTCAGCGCGACCAGGCCTGCATCGCGCGGCCTTCCGGCAGCCCGGTTTCGCCGGCCGGATTCAGCGGCCAGTGCCAGGTGTCATGCTGCAGCCAGCCGGAAGCGGCAAGGCGCGCCGGCAGACCGGGCAGCAGGAGCATGTCGGCGGGCCCGGGCGGCGAATGCGTCTGCGCGTATTCGATGATCAGGCAGGCGTGCGCCGCCTGCTGCAGCGCATCGACATGCGCCTGCTGGATAGCTTGGCCACGCCGCTCGACCTCGGGTTCTGCCATGCCCTGCCTCAGCCATGTGCCGCAGGGCAACAGCGGCAACTGGCTCAGCAGGTTGACCGAGGCGCACCAGGCGCCTTCGGGCAGCGGTGGCGCACCTGTCGAGTCGCCCGAGCGGTCAGCGATCAATCCGGTCACGTCCTGCATCACGCAGACTACGCGCCCCGGGTGCCGGCGCGCCGCGTCAAGCGCCGCCGGCGCGAAGGCGACGTCGACCAGATCGATGCGTTCGAAGCAGTCGAGCAATTGGGTGAGCGGCACATCGTGCAGCAGCCCGGCGCCCATGATCCACGCACGTTTCGGTGCGTCGCGCGAGCAGGTCGCCTGCCGAGCCGATGCCAGCAGCGCGGCGCGCGTGCGGGCGAGGTGATCGGCCCAGTGCCGGCGCAGGCGCCGGTGGCGCACGACGAGGGCTGCCGCTTCGCGCCGGTAGCCCATGCGCCGGGCTTCGGGCAGGCAGTCGATGCGCCACCAGGCGAGAAGTTCGGCGATCACGTTGCGGCGCCGCCTCCCGGTGCGTGCAGCGCGCGCGCGCGCGGAGCCGGGTCCTGTCGGTAGAAGAGCGCCAGTTGTGCATAGAGATCCGGCCACACGTCCTGGATCAGATCGGGAATTTCGAAGAAGCATTCCGACATGACGGCGAAGAATTCGGCCGGGCTTTCCGCTGCGTAGTCGTCGATTCCGGTTTCGACACCGGCTTCGATATCGGCGCAGAAACGCTGGTACGCGTCCGACCACACCCCGGCCCAGCGCGCCACGCTCATGCCTTCGTGCAGCGGCGGCAGGCCGTCGGCATCGCCGTTTCGCATGTCGAGCTTGTGCGCGAATTCGTGGATGACGACATTCACGCCGTCGGCCGCGTGATCGTCCGGCTGCCAGGACAGCAGCACCGGGCCGCCGGCCCAGGCTTCGCCGATCAGCGGCTCCTTGTACTCATGCACCACGCCGGCGTCGTCCACGCTCTGCCGCGGCACCAGGAAGTCGCCCGGATAGAGCACCACGCCCACCCAGTCGTCGTACCAGTCCAGCCCCAGCCTGAGGATGGGCAGACAGGCCTGCAGCGCGATCTCGACCAGCTGGTCGTCGTGCAGCACCATGTCGTGCGCGCCGTGGAACTGCCGGCTGGCGATGAACTGGCGCGCCAGTTCGCGCAGTGCCGGCCGGTCGGCCGGATCGAGATACTCGAGAAAGGGCAGCCGTGCCTCGATGCGTGCCCAGGCATCTGGCGTCACCTCGGGCAGGTCCGCGTCGGCCGGCGCAAGCGCGCGTCTGAGCCAGTGAAACATTTGGCAATGGTCCTTGCTTGCGTAAGGTCGGGGGCGCGCCTATCGTACTGGCTCCGCAACCATGAAAGGAGGTGATCCGTGATGAAACGTCTCGCGATCCTGTTGGGGCTGGCGATGTTTGCGTCGTCCAGCGTTGTCATCGCATGCCCGGGCGAAAAGCACGGCGACGCCAAACCCCAGAGCTCCCAACCGGACAAGCCGAAGACCTGATTCGGGGCAACTGTCGTGAGACAGATGTCTGCGGGGCGGCCGAGTGATCGGTCGCCCCTTTTTGTTTCAATCCCTGGCATCCCCACCGCATCCGCCCATGCTGCTGCGCCGCAAGCCCCCGCGTCCCTGATCAGCGATAATCCCGAACATGGTTTCCGTCGTCCATTCCCTCGTCAGCGCAGATACTGCCCGCACCACGCTCGAACTGCTGGCCGACGGTCTGGGTGACGCCGAGGCCGCTACATTGCGGGCCGCCCACGACCGCGTGGCAACGCTTTACGCCGGCCGCACGCTTGGCACTGGCGAGCCGATGCACGAACACGTGGTGGGTCAGACGCTGATCTGCGCCTCGCTGCGGCTCGACCTCGAAACCCGACTGGCGGCGCTGCTGTTCCCGCTGCACGAAGTTGTCGACGACGCCGATCAGCAGATCGCCGAACAATACGGCCAGTCGGTCAGCGAGCTGGTGTCCGGCCTGCAGCGGCTTGATCATCTGCGCCTGATCACCCGCTCGCACGCCACCAGGAGCACGACCGGTGCAGAGATCGGCAACCAGGCCGAAGTGCTGCGCAAGATGGTGCTGGCCATGGTGGCGGACGTACGTGTCGTCATGCTGCGACTGGCGTCGCGCGTGCAGAGCCTGCGCTGGCTCACGGTCAATCCGAACGAGCAGCGCATCGACATGGCGCGCGAGTCGCTCGACATCTATGCGCCGCTCGCCAACCGGCTCGGCGTGTGGCAGTTGAAGTGGGAGCTGGAAGACCTCTCCTTCCGCTTTCTCGAACCGGACACCTACAAGCGCATCGCCAGGCAGCTCGACGAGAAGCGCGTCGAACGGGAAGCCTTCATCGCCGATTCGATGGCGCGGCTGCGGGCCGAACTGGCCGGCGCCGGCATCAAGGCGGAAATCCAGGGCCGGCCGAAACACATCTACAGCATCTGGAACAAGATGCGCGCCAAGCGCATCGAGTTCGCCGAGGTGTACGACGTGCGCGCGCTGCGCGTTCTGGTCGACGAGGTGCGCGACTGCTATGCCGCGCTCGGTGTGGTGCACCAGCTGTGGCAACCGCTGCCGCGCGAATTCGACGACTACATCGCACACCCGAAGGGCAACAATTACCGCTCTCTGCACACCGCGGTGCTGGCGCCGGACGGCCGTTCGCTCGAGGTGCAGATCCGCACGCGCGAAATGCACCAGCACGCCGAGATGGGCGTGGCGGCGCACTGGCGCTACAAGGAAGGTTCGGGCCAGGACAAGGACTACGACGACAAGATTGCCTGGTTGCGCCAGCTGCTGTCATGGCGCGATGAAATCGCCGACCACTCGGAATGGGTCGAGCAGTTCAAACGTGCCGCACTCGACGACACGCTGTACGTGCTGACGCCGCAGGGAAAGGTGATCGACCTGCCGCAGGGTGCAACGCCGATCGACTTCGCCTACCGGTTGCACACCGATCTGGGCCACCGCTGCCGCGGTGCGCGTGTGAACGGCCAGCTGGTGCCGCTCAATACGCCGCTCGACAACGGCCAGCGGGTCGAAATCATCGCCGCCAAGCAGGGCGGGCCGTCACGCGACTGGCTGAACCCGCAGCAGGGCTACATCGCAACCCATCAGGCACGCGTGAAGGTACGGCGCTGGTTCGCCCAGATAGAAGAAGGCGAAACGCTGGCGCAGGGCCGCAACTGGCTCACGCGCGAGCTGTCGCGCGAAGGCGCGACGCAGACCAATCTGGACGAACTGGCGCAGAAGCTGGGCTACAACAGCGTCGACGCCCTGCTGATCGCGTGCGCGCACGGCGAGGTCGGACCACGTGCGATTCATGTCGCGCTCAAGGGTGACGAGCCGCCGCCGGACGAACCGCTGATCAAGCCGCGCGCACCGCGTGCCGTGGGCGAACGCGGCGTGCTGGTGGAAGGTGTCGGCAAGCTGCTGACCCAGCTTGGCCGCTGCTGCAAACCGGCACCGCCGGATCCGATTTCGGGTTTCGTCACGCGCGGGCGCGGCGTGGCCGTCCACCGCAGCGACTGCCCGAACTACATCAACATGGTGGCGCGCAATCCGGAACGGGTGGTCGACGCGCAGTGGGGCGAAATCGCCAGCCAGGATCCGGAATCGCGCTTCGCCGCCGACCTGCTGGTCGAGGCGCACGACCGGCAGGGCCTGCTGCGCGACATTTCCGAACTGCTGTCGCGCGAGCGCATCAATGTGACGGCGGTGAGCACGCTGTCTAAGGCCGACATGGCGCGCATGAGCTTCACGGTTGAAATTGCCAGCGTCGGCCAGATCCAGAAAATACTGGCGCTGCTGCGCGACGTCGACGGCGTGGTTGAGGCGCGGCGCGGCTGAGTCACCCCGGACCCTGGCAGTGGATCAGAACAGCTCGATTTCTCCGACCGACATGTTGTTCTGCGAGACGGCCCCCTGATTCAGTGACCTGGAAGCCTCCTCGGCTTCGCCAAGAAGCCGCTCGAGAACGGCATTGCGCCCGGCGACGCGCGAAAGCCCGTCATGCTGGTCGCGATCCCTGTGGGCGTCGAAGACGCCGTTTACATAGCGCGCCATCAGTTCCGTCTGTTCGCGCACCTTGTGCAGCAACTGGCTCACCATGTCTTCGAACTGCATCGACATGATGCTTTCCATGACCGCGTCGTGGATGGCCGACGACAGTTGATTGATGCGTTCGGCCTGCCGTCCCGCATGACTGTTGATCTCCGACATCTGGTTCCACAGTTCTGCGGCCTGCTGTTCCGAGGCCCGGGCCGAGCCGATGTCAGTGCCGGCTGAGTGCGAGATGACGTCGCCCGCTTCGACGATGGCACCATTCACATCACCCAGCAGGGCGCCGATTTCCGTGCTGAATTTTTCGGTGCGCTGGGCAAGTTTGCGCACTTCGTCGGCAACCACTGCAAACCCCCGGCCGGCTTCGCCCGCGCGCGCAGCTTCGATGGCTGCATTCAGTGCCAGGAGTTCGGTCTGCCGGTTGATGTCGTTGACCTGTCCGATGAGCGCACGCACTTCGTCGAGCTTGGTGCGGACGCAGCCGAAGCGTTCGGCGATCCGGCTGCTGCCTGCGCTCAGCGCTTCGACGGTCGCGACAAAACCCGACAGCGCTGTCTGCATTTCCTGTGCGAACTGTGCGATACCCGCACGTCGGCGCGCCTGATCTTCATCCGAGGCCAGAGCCTGCAGCTCCTCGACCATGGTACGCAGGGCACTGCGGCCTTCGGATTCGCGCAGATTGCCGCACGCGCTCGAAATGATGTCCTGGGTCTGCCCGATCGAGCCCTGCAACCGTTGAAACTGTTGCTGGCTGCCAGTGGCGAGCGCGGCACACAGATCGTCGTACCGACCGACATTTCGGTTGATGTCGGCCATACGTGCGCGGCTGGTCGCTGCATAGCGCGCGCGCGCCTTGTGGCTGAGAATCTGAGACACGATGAGGCTCGCGACCGTCAGTGCGAGGAGGCCCCCGCTCCAGCCAGCCGGCGCCTGCGAAAATACCGTTGCAGCACACCCTGCACTGGTTGCTGCAGCTATCCATACGGCGAAATCGTCGCTGCGCATTGAAGACGTTGCCATGTTCAGTCCGTCGGTCTGTTTGGGGTTTTTTTGGTACGACTTAAGTGATATCGACGAACGATATCGATTCCTTTAGCCGCAAGGCGCCGGGCTGGCAGGTCGTCGTGAGGCGGGGACACCGCGGATGTGCGGGAGGGCGAAGCGGGACAAGGCACTGCTGGTGGCCCCAACAGGAATCGAACCTGTACCTACCCCTTAGGAGGGGGTTGTTGTATCCATTCAACTATGGAGCCGCGGGCCGAGATTGTACCCGCGCGCCAGTTGAACGCATGAAGGCGTAGCGGTATTCGATCGGCGGGCGCTCCGGCCGGGCATGCAGCGGGTGCAAGGCCAGGCGGTGCACGGGCGCCGCGGCGGCCCGTTCGAACAACCGCCTTCCGTCATCGTTCCGACCGATCAGCAGATGCGGCGCGAACCGCGGCGCGGGTTCCGGCAGGCCTTCCTGCCACACCGTGACGCGTGCCTGCGGAAAACGCACGCGTAGCACGCCACCCAGCACCGGATCGTGCGTCACGATGGGCGTGCGCCCGTCGTACCCTGCGCCGCGCAGTGCGTCGGCGAGTTCTGCCGCCGGCTCGTTGAGTTCGTCCGGCCGGTTGCGCCAGCCGTCGAACACCGGGCGCATGCTGGCCATGAACAGATAGAGCAGCGCGAGCGCGATCAGGGTGCCGCGCAGCCAGCTCAGCCGCGGGTGTGCTGCCAGCCGGGGCCGGCAGCAGAAGAAGGCCAGCGGTGCCATGAACACCAGCGGCTGCAGCCAGCGGCCCTTGAAGTGCGTCGCGCCACCCACCAGGACAAGGCCCAGCATCAGCGCCGCCAGCGCGCCGAAGTAGCGTCGCCACAGTCGGCAGTGCGCCGAGGCGGCGCCGTCCTGCCACGCCGCGCGGCCGAAGATCGCAGTGCCGGCGAAGGCGAGTGCGCCCAGCGTGGCCAGTGCGGCGCCGAGCAGGCTGCCCACGCCGCGCGCGAGGCCGGCTGTCAGGCCCGTGCTTGCGCCCAGCTTTTCCAGAGTTCGAGCGCTGGCCACATGCCAGTTGTCGAACAGCCACAGCGCGTGCGGCGCAAGCACCACCAGCGCGACCAGCACTGCCGCGATGATCCACGGGCTGCGCAGCACCGGCCGTGCCTCGCGCGAAAGCAGCAGTGCAAGCACCAGTGCAACCAGAAAGAGGGCGAAACTGTACTTGGACAGCAAGCCCAGCGCCGCGCACAGGCCGAGCGCGGGGTAGAGCGCCCGGCACGGCTTTTCGATCAGCCGCACGACGATGCACAGCGTGGCGGCAGCGATCGCCGTGGCCAGCACCGAATGCGTCAGGTCGCGCTGCGACTCCCAACCGATCTGCGGAATGAGCAGCATGGAGGCCGCTGCCAGCAGCGCCAGCGGCGCGGCCATCAGCCGGCGCGCGGCCAGCCAGACGAAGGCGTAGGTCGCTGCGAGCAGCGCGTTCTTCAGCAGCGACAGCGAAAGCACCGAGACGCCCGCGACCTGGAACACCGTCCATTGCAGCCATGTATATAGCGGTGGCTGAGTGCCGTAGCCGGCAGCAAGGTGCTGCGTCCAGAGCGCCTGTTCTGCCTCGTCCAGTTCGAGCGCGTCGGACACCAGGATGCGCGACAGGATGTGGGCGCCGAAATAGAGCAGGAGCAGCAGCCAGGGAACCTGGTGCGACCGGAGAGTGGAAAGAGGGGCGTTCATCGCGTCACAGTGTCGCAGTGCATCTTTAATTGAGCGTTAATCGCAGCGCGTCACGATGACGATCGAAATCATCACGCCGTCCTTCGATGCCCCAAGTGGTCGAACTCGTCAAGCCGGAACTGCCGGTGCGTGCCTTGGCCGAGGCGCCCGAGGTGTCCGTCGTCGTTCCGGTGTTCAATGAACTCGACAATCTCGGCGATCTGGTCGATCGCATCCACGCGGCGCTGGCGCCCACCGGCCGTCGCTTCGAACTGATCGTCGTGGACGACGGTTCGCGCGACGGGAGCGGCGCGCTGCTGGTGCGATTGGCAAGCGCGCGGTCCTGGCTGCGGCCGGTCCGACTGGTGCGCAATTACGGCCAGTCGAGTGCGCTTCAGGCAGGCTTCGACCGCGTGCGCGGTCGCTACGTCGTGACGCTGGACGGCGACCTGCAGAATGACCCTCTGGACATCCCGGCGATGATCGATCGCCTCGACAACGATCCCGAGGTCGACATGATTTCCGGCTGGCGCCGGCATCGGCAGGACAACGCCCTGTCGCGCTGCCTGCCCTCGATGATCGCCAACAAGCTCATATCGGCATCGACCGGCGTGCATCTGCACGACTACGGCTGTGCGCTGAAGGCGTATCGACGCGACATCATCGACCGCATCCGGCTGTATGGCGAACTGCACCGCTTCATCCCGTCGCTGGCGCGCGACGCCGGCGCACGCATCGCCGAAATGCCGGTGCGCCATCACGCGCGTGCGCGCGGCGTGTCGAAGTACGGCATCGATCGCACCTTCCGCGTCATTCTCGATCTGGTGCTCATCGTCTTCTTCATGCGTTACCGCCAGCGTCCGCTGCATGCCTTCGGCGCGCTCGGCCTGTGGATGGCCATGCCGGGGACGGTCATCCTCGGCTGGCTGGGCGTGCTCAAGCTGTTCGGAGAGGATATCGGCGGCCGCCCGCTGCTGATTGCCGGGGTCATGCTGCTGCTCATGGGGGTGCAGCTCATCGTCGCCGGCCTCATCGGCGAACTGCTGATCCGCATCTATCACGAGGGCCGCGGCCGGCCCCAGTACCACGCGCGGGAGCCGGACGCGCGATGACGCGCGGCGCGCTGCTGCGCCCCGTCGCAGCCTGTGTGCTGCTGGCGGTGGTGGTCCGTCTGGCGGATCCCTGGTCGCTGGCCGACGTGCTGCTGCGTGCCGACCGCGACTGGCTGCTCGCCGGTCTCGCTGCCGCCTTGCTGTCCAACGTCGCGTCCGCCCTGCGCTGGCGCGCGCTCACCGCCTGGCTCGGCGCAACCGTTAGTCCGCTGTTCGCGCTGCTCACTTATTTCAGGGCGATGTCGCTCAATGCGTTGCTGCCCGGCGCTGTCGTCGGCGGCGACCTGTACCGCGCGCTGGCGCTGCGCAAGGCCGGTCTGCCGGCGCTGGACGCAGGGCTGTCCGTGCTGCTCGACCGCGTCAGCGGCCTGTGGATGCTGCTGGCGATCGGTGCCGTGGCAGCGCCCTTCGCCGCAGGGTCGCTGACGGTTGCGCTGCGGGCACCGGCTGCCCTCATCGATCTGCTTGGCGCAACCGTCCCGCTGCTTCTGCTGGTCGCTCCATTGCTGCTGATCGCGCGGCCATTGACCGACGTCCATCGCGGCCGTCCGGTCGGCGCCCTTGCGCGCATCCAGTCGCATGTACGGCGCGCGGGCGCGCTGCAACAGTACGCATTGCAGATGGGCGCATCGCTCGTGGTGCAGGCGCTTTCGGTCGGCGCGCTTGCCTGTGGCGGTCGCGCACTCGGGCTCGATCTGCCGGGCCTTGTGTGGGTGGCTGCAGCGGCCCCGATCTTTCTGATGGCTGCGCTGCCGGTTAGCGTCGGGGGCTGGGGAACGCGTGAAGCCGCCGCGGCCGCGGTGCTTGCCGCCTTCGGCGTGCCGGCGGCGGAGGCAGTCGGTGCAGCCCTGGTCTACGGCGTGTTCGGGCTGCTTCAAGCGGCGCTCGGCGGCGCATTGCTGGCCTGGCAGTCGCAGCCGCTGTCGCGCGCCGGCTGAAGCGCGGCAGGAACTTTGAAGGCAGGGCGTATACTGCGCGCCCGGTCATCAAGCCACCACTCACGCTGCCCAACATGCCGCTGATCACGCTCGACAATGCCTGCCTTGCCTTCGGCGACGTGCCGCTGCTCGACCACACCGCGCTGGTGGTCGAACCCGGCGAGCGGCTGGCGCTGATCGGACGCAACGGCACCGGCAAGTCCAGCCTGCTGAAGATTCTCGCCGGAGACGCCGCGCTTGACGACGGCACGTTCTGGCGCCAGCCCGGCATGAAGCTGGCCTATGTATCGCAGGAACCGAAATTCAAACCCGGCGCACGCGTGTTCGATGCGATCGCGCAGGGACTGGGCGAACTGGCGCAACTTCTGATCGATTATCACGACGTGGCCGACGCGATGGCGCACGGCGACGAAACCGTGTTCGACCGCATGTCGGAACTGCAGGATGCGCTCGAGCACCATCAGGCCTGGCGCTTCGAGCAGCGCATCGAACAGGCGCTCGAGCGGCTGGCGTTGCCGGGCGACGCGAAGGTGGAATCGCTGTCCGGCGGTATGCTCAAGCGCGTGGCGCTGGCGCGCGCGCTGGTCGCCGAACCGGACATGCTGCTGCTCGACGAGCCGACCAACCACCTCGACCTCGACGGCATCGCCTGGCTGGAAGCGCTGCTGAACGACTTCCGCGGCGCCAGCCTGGTGATCACCCACGACCGGCGCTTCCTCGACAGCTTCGCCAGCCGCATCCTCGAACTGGACCGTGGCCAGCTGCGCAGCTACCCCGGCCGTTACGCCGAATACGTGGCGCGCAAGGCCGATGAACTGTCAGCGGAGGCGCTCGAATCGGCGCGTGCCGACAAGTTGCTGGCGCAGGAAGAGGTGTGGATACGCAAGGGTGTCGAGGCGCGGCGCACGCGCGCCCAGTTCCGCGTCAAGCGGCTCGACGAGTTGCGCGCCCGGCGCGAGGCGCGCCGTGACCAGATGGGCCGGGCACGCATCGAGGTCGATCGCGGCGAAGCGTCGGGCCAGCTGGTGGCCGAACTGGAAGACGTCAGCAAGCGCTTCGGCGACAAGGTGGTCGTGCGCAACTTCACGGCGCGCATCGTGCGCGGCGACAAGGTCGGCTTCATCGGCCCGAACGGTGCCGGCAAGACCACGCTGCTCAAGCTCATCCTCGGTCAGCTGCAGGCCGACAGCGGTGTGGTGCGCAACGGCACGCGCATCGAGGTGGCCTATTTCGACCAGTTCCGCAGCCAGCTCGACGACTCCGCGACGTTGGCCGAAGTGATCAGCCCGGGCTCGGACTTTGTCGAGATCGCCGGCAAGCGCACGCATGTGATCGGTTATCTGGGTGACTTCCTGTTCCCGCCGCAGCGCGCGCGCGCCAAGGTCGAATCGCTGTCCGGCGGCGAGCGCAACCGCCTGCTGCTGGCGCGGCTGTTCGCCCGCCCGGCCAATGTGCTGGTGCTCGACGAGCCGACCAACGATCTCGACATGGAAACGCTGGACCTGCTCGAACAGCTGCTGCAGGACTACGACGGCACCGTGCTGCTGGTGTCGCACGACCGCGCCTTCCTCGACGCCGTGGTCACGCAGACGGTTGCCTACGAAGGCGACGGACGCTGGCGCGAATACATCGGCGGCTACACCGACTGGGTGGCGCAGCGCGCCACGGTGCAGGCGGCCGCCAGTGCGGCAGCGAAAGTCGCCAGCGCGCCAGCTGTGAAAGGCGACAAGCCGGTGGCCGCCGCTGCGAAGTCGAAGCTCAGTTTCAAGGAACAGAAGGAGCTGGACGGGCTGCCCGATCTGATCGCCACGCTGGAAGCCGAACAGACAACGCTCACCGACCGCCTGTCGGCCGGCACGGGTACCGATGCGGCGAAAGTATCGGCGCGCCTGGGCGAACTGGCCACGCTGATCGATCAGGCGATGGTGCGCTGGGAGGCGCTGGAGGCGCGCCGCTGAACCGGATCAGGGGTTCAGGGCTGCTCAGGGTCATCCGGCAGTGCCGGCTGGGGGGGCGGCGATCCATCCATCGGCAGGCCAAGCCGGCCGAGCAGGGTTTCGTGGCTGACGCGCAGCAAGGCCTCGATCGCCGCAAAATCGTCCGGCAACGCCGGATCGTCCCACCCCTTGGCGCTGTGGCGCGCCAGATTGACGGCGAGCGATACATTTCGGGTGCGTGGGGTGGCTGCCCGGCTGTCGTCCATCAGTTCCACCAGCAATGACGGCAACTTCCATGCGCGCACCAGCGCGAGCTGGAGTTCATGCGCGGTGACGTTGAATACGGCCTTCTGCGCGGCCGCCGTGCGCATGCCCGGGTTGGCGCGCAGCAGGTCGCGCAGATCGAGCGACAGTTTGGGCGCAAACACCCAGCACAGCACTTCCGCCACATCGTGCAACAACGTGGCAACGGTGATTTCATCGACATCCATGTCATGCCGCATGAGCGCCCATTCGCGTGCCCAGCTGGTGGCACGGCGCGCGCGCGCAATCACGCGCATCACACCGAGCAGCGCCTGCGGATGGCCGTGCAGGTGATCTTCCAGCGTCGGCAGGCCGTCGAAATGGTTGAAGAAGGGCGTGATGCCGATCATCATCAGCGCCCGTTCTATGGTCGTGATGTCGTGATGCTGGCTGTGCCGATTGCGTGATTCGATGAAGGCGAGCACCCGCAAGGTCATCAGCGGGTCGTGCAGCACGACCTGGGCGATGCTGCGTGCGCTGACGGAGTTTTCCGTCTCGCGCAATACAGCCAGTTCACGCACGGTTCGTGCCAGAACCGGCACGGATTTTCCGCCCATGTACGCCACCCAGCCGTCAAGGGTGGCGATCGAAACGTCGCGCATGATTCAGGTCCTTCGTTCAGATGACCTGTTTACGGCCGGAATGGGCGCCGGCTGAATGGTGACCGCAATGCGTGGTTCAGTCCTCGTCCTCGTCGTCGATCGTTGCGTCGTCGATCGCCGCGTCGCCGGCCCAGTCATCATTGTCGGCCTCGCCATCTGCTTCGGCAACCAGCGCCATCGCGTTGATCTGGGCGATCTGGTCGAGCAGGCTCGGCATCGGCGGTATGTCTTCGCCGGCCTGCAGGGTGCGGTGGGTGTGGCGAAAACCGAGTGCTTCGGACGTCGGACGCTGCATGGGCATGACAGGACTCCTTGAGCGGGCAGGCAATGACGGATGATGTCGAATACTTCTCCCTTTACGACGAACGGATTCAGGACTTGAAGGCATGTCGCACCCTGTCACGCAAGATTCATCACGGAAGTTGTCGCTGACCGGGCGCAGCGCCGACCTGTTCTGCCGCGTCATCGACAATTTCGGTGATATCGGCGTGTGCTGGCGGCTCGCGCGCTGCCTGGCGCGCGACCATGGCTGGCATGTCAGGCTGTGGGTCGATGCACTTGATGCGCTGGCGCGCATCAAGCCGCAAGGAGCCGCCGAACCGGGCGTCGAGGTCAGGCAATGGAATGACGACACGCCCCTCTGCTTGCCGGCCAGCTGCGTCATCGAAGCCTTCGCCTGCGACCTGCCGCCGGCTTTCGTGACGGCCATGGCGGCGCAACACCCGCCGCCAGACTGGATCAATCTGGAATATCTCAGTGCCGAAGCCTGGGTAGAAGGCTGCCATGGGCTGCCGTCGCTCGACGCGGCGAGCGGGCTCACGAAACGCTTTTTCTTTCCCGGTTTCACGGCACGCACCGGTGGCCTGCTGCGCGAGCGTGATCTGTCGGCGCAGCGCGACGCCTGGCTGGCCGATGCCGCGGCCCGGAAATTCGATCTGGCGCGACTCGGCATGGCCGTCGATGCCGGGGCGTTGCAGCTTTCCCTGTTCGGCTACGAAAGCCCATCGATCGCGACGCTGCTCGAAGCCCTCGCGGCGCATACGCAACCGGTGCAGCTGTGGGTACCGGAAAGCCGGTCGCTCACGGTGGCGGCCGAAGCACTCTGTCGGCCGTTGCGCGCCGGGGACGTCGTACGGCGCGGCGCGCTCTCGCTGCACGTACTCGCCTTCATGGACCAGGACGACTACGACCGGCTGCTGTGGCAGTGCGACCTGAACATTGTCCGTGGCGAGGATTCATTCCTGCGCGCCCAGTGGGCCGCGCAGCCCATGCTGTGGCACATCTACCCGCAGGACGGAGGCGCCCACCTGACCAAGCTCGACGCCTTTCTCGACCGCCATGCCGAAGGCCTGCCCGCAGAGGTGGCGACGCGCCTGCGCGCGCTTCATCACGGCTGGAACAGCGCGAACGCGGTGCCGGTGCAGGACTGGCAGACCCTGCTCGGTGACCTGCCGCATCTGGCGTCGCACGCACGCCAGCGGGCGCTAGCGCTGGCGTCCCAGGACGACCTCGCGACGCAGCTTGTGATGTTTAATCAACCACCTATATAATGCCGGGTTTGCCGCGGCGGGCGTTGCAACAGGGGTTGCAAAGGTTCGAGCTGTACATCGGCGGCTTTCAATCACAACCCTCCCCACAGGAACGAACCCTGCATGAAAACCGCTCAGGAACTGCGCGCCGGCAACGTCGTGAAAATCGGCAACGAAGCCATGGTCGTACTCAAGGCCGACTACAACAAATCCGGCCGCAACTCGGCTGTCGTCAAGCTGAAGATGAAGAACCTGCTGACCGGTTCCGGTCAGGAGACTGTCTATAAAGCCGATGACAAGTTCGACTTAGTCATCCTCGAGCGCCGCGAAGTCACCTACTCGTACTTCGCCGACCCGATGTACACCTTCATGGATGGTGACTACAACCAGTATGAAGTCGACGCCGAAAACATGGGCGACGCACTGAACTACGTCGAAGACGGCATGGCGTGCGAAGTGGTGTTCTACGAAGGCCGCGCGATTTCGGTCGAGCTGCCGAACTCGGTGGTGCGCGAAATCACCTACACCGAACCGGGCGTCAAGGGCGACACCTCGGGCAAGGTGCTCAAGCCGGCCAAGATCAACACCGGCTATGAAGTGTCCGTGCCGCTGTTTTGCGAAATCGGCGACAAGATCGAAATCGACACCCGTACCGGCGAATACAAGAACCGCGTGAAGTAAGCCGTTTCATCGCCGTTGTTCCGGAAAGCCCCGCCCGGTGCGGGGCTTTTCTTTTGCAGCGCAACGCGTGCGAGCGGCGAGGGTCTTGTCGGAACGGCAAGGGTTTTGTGGGAAAGGCGAGGGCGGGAGCGGAGGTTTCCGCGGGCACTGCTCGCCGCCCGCAGCGCCAACCTGCCATGCAGAGCCGTGAGTGAATCGCCGCTTCCACAGCGGTGGCGCCGACAGTCCGTGCAAGCCGTGAAGTCCGGGCCACCCGCGGGGTACACTCACGGAATGCCTCTGCACATCGTTCTGCCCGGCCTGCTTTGGCCGTCATCCCCGCATCACCCAGCCGCCCTGCAGTCGTTGAAGACGCCGGCGCTGTCGCGTCTGGCCGGTTGCGGCAGCACCTTGCGGCGGCCGGCGCTGGCGGCCGAATTCCTGCTGGCGTCGCTGTTCGGACTCGACGAGCAGGCACCGTTCGGCGCGCTGCGCCGCGCCGGCCAGGGCGAGGCGGTCAACAGCCGGCAGTGGCTGGCAGCCGACGCCGTGCATCTGCGCTTCGCGCGCGACGCCCTGCTGCTGACCGATGCACCCGATGTGGCACCGGACGCCGAGGAAGCCGCCGCGCTGTGCGCGTCGTGGAACGCCCACTTCGCCAATGTCGGCTGGCTCTACATGGGCGCCGGCGGTCACGGCCATCTGGCGCTGCATGAACCCGTCACCGTCGACACCACGCCGCCGGGCGGCGCGCTCGGACGAAAGATCGACGTGCGCCTGCCATCCGGTCCGGATGGCGCGAAGGTGCGCCAGTGGATGAACGAAACCCAGATGCTGTTTCACAGCCACCCGGTGAATGCCGCGCGCGAAGAGGCCGGGCGCCCTGCCATCAACAGCCTGTGGTTCTGGGGCGCCGGCGTGGCGGTCGCACGCGCGCAGGCGCGACCCATCCAGGTGTGGTCCGACAATGCGCTGGCACGCGGCATGGCACTGGCGTCCGGCGTGCGCACGGCGCCGCTGCCGGCACAGGTCGGCGTGGCGTTGTTGCCGGACAATCTCGTGGTGCTCGACGCCGCGCTGGCCCCTTCGCTCTACCTCGACGCCGAAACCTGGGCGCAGGCCGCGGTCACCATCGAGCAGCAGTGGATCGTGCCGGCACTGGCAGCGCTCCGGCGTGGCGATGTACAGACGCTCACGCTGACGCTCAGCGGCGACGACGGACGCATCGATGTCACCGTGCAGCGGCGCGACCTGATGAAATTCTGGCGCCGTCCCTTTTCCGTCGTTGCATCGCCCTGATGCGCGGCCCCTGCCTGCCGGAATTCCGATGACCTGCATCAAGCACCGCCCCGTCCCGCTGCGCAGCAGCGAGATGCTCGCCCAGCAGGGCGTGCATCCGCTTCTGGCCCGCCTGTACGCCGCGCGCGGCGTACAGGACCGCAGCCAGATCGACTACTCGCTCAAGGCGCTGCTGCCGCCGGATTCGATGCGCGGGCTGGCCGACGCGGCGGTCATGCTGGCCGATGCGATCGAAGCCGACGCCCGCCTGCTGATCGTCGCCGACTACGACTGCGATGGCGCCACCGCATGCGCCATCGGCATCCGTGCGTTGCGCGCAATGGGCGCCAACGTGAGCTATCTGGTACCGAACCGCTTCGAATACGGCTACGGCCTTACGCCGGAAATCGTCGACCTTGCCGCGCACGCCGAACCGGACATGCTGATCACCGTGGACAACGGCATCGCCAGCGTCGAGGGCGTGGCACGGGCGAACGAACTGGGCATGTCAGTGCTGGTGACCGACCACCACCTGCCGGGCGACGAATTACCGGCGGCCGACGTCATCGTGAATCCGAACCAGCCGGGCTGCGACTTTCCGAGCAAGGCGATCGCCGGCTGCGGCGTCATGTTCTACGTCATGCTTGCGCTGCGTGCCGAACTGCGCAGCCGCGGCGCCTTCGACGGGCGTGAGGCGCCGAATCTGGGCAATCTGCTCGATCTGGTGGCACTCGGCACCGTGGCCGACGTGGTGAAACTGGATCACAACAATCGAATTCTGGTCACCCAGGGCATGCAGCGCATCCGCGCCGGCAACATGGTGCCCGGTCTGCGCGCGCTGTTCGCAGCGGCCGGGCGCGAGCCGTCGCAGGCGCAGTCCTTCGATCTGGGCTTCGCGCTCGGGCCGCGGCTCAACGCGGCCGGACGGCTGTCGGACATGTCGCTCGGCATCGAATGCCTGATCACCGATGACTTCGCGCGCGCACTCGGTCTGGCGCAGCAGCTCGACGCAATCAACCGCGAACGGCGCGAAATCGAACAGGGCATGCAGGAAGACGCCGAGGCGCAACTGGCCGGCATCGATATCGGCGAATCGAAGTCGTTGTCGCTGTTCCACCCGGACTGGCACCAGGGCGTCATCGGCATCGTCGCCTCGCGCATCAAGGAGCGCGCGCACCGCCCGACCATCGCCTTCGCGCGCGGCCACGAAGGTGAAATCAAGGGCTCGGGCCGTTCGATTGCCGGCCTGCACCTGCGCGACGCGCTCGATCTGGTGTCCAAGCGCGAACCCGGCCTCATCATCCGCTTCGGCGGGCACGCCATGGCGGCAGGCCTGACGCTGCTCGAACACGACCTCGACCGCTTCCGAGCCGCCTTCGAACGGGCGGTCGCCGACATGGTGGAACCTTCCGCGCTGACCCGCACCATAGAAACCGATGGCGCGCTGGAGGCATCGCTGATGAACCTCAACGCAGCGACGCTGATCGAAGCTGAAACATGGGGCCAGGGTTTTCCACCGCCGGTATTTTCCGACCGCTTCGAGGTGCGCAACCAGCGCCTGCTGAAGGACAAGCACCTGAAGCTCGCGCTGGTGAAGGACGGTGCAAGCTTCGACGCCATCTGGTTCAACCGCGCGGAACCGCTGCCGGCGCGGGTGACCGCAGCCTACCGGCTGGACATCAACGAATACCAGGGCGTACGCCGGATACAACTGATGGTCGAGCACGCCGAACCTGTCTGACCCTGCACCTTGAATCTTGCATCTTGAATCTTGCATCTGAATCGAAGTGTCGTCAGCGCCATGTCGCATCGAACCGTTGTGGTGTCCGCGCAGACTGATGATCGAAAGGACCGAAACACATGTCACATGACCGCTACTTCCGCCGCGAAATGTCGCGCCGCGACTTCCTCTGGTTGTCCGGCATCGCCAGCGCCGCGGTAACGCTGCCCCAGCTGACCGGCTGTGCGACCGACCCGATCACCGGCAAGCAGGTCGTCGTCGGATTGTCCGAGGAGGGCGAACTGGGCATTGACCGCCAGCATTCGCCGAAGCAGTTCTCGGCCGACTACGGTGCGGTGCAGGACAACGCCCTGAACCGCTACGTGAACGATCTCGAGTTGTCGCTGGCAAGGAACACGCATCGGCCGGAGGTGCCGTACAACGCACGCGTCGTGAACGCGAACTACATCAACGCCTACACCTTCCCCGGCGGCAGCATGGCCGTCACGCGCGGCATCATGCTCGACATGGACAGCGAGGACGAACTGGCCGCCCTGCTCGGCCACGAGACGGGCCACGTCAATGCGCGACACAGCGCCAAGCAGGCGGGCCGCTCGATGATTGCCCAGGCCGGCGCCACGGCGGTGAATGTCGCAGTGGCGATGTCCGACTACCGGGGCGCCGCACCGCTGGCCAACATCGCGACCCAGGTCGGCGCCAGTGCGCTGCTGGCCGGCTACTCGCGCAGCGACGAGCGCCAGGCGGACGCGCTGGGCCTGGAATACATGACCAAGGCCGGCTACAACCCGGACGGCATGGTGAATCTGATGGACATGCTGCGCAGCCAGAACAAGGCCAGGCCCAGCCTGCTGCAGACCATGTTCTCGTCGCACCCGATGTCCGACGAGCGGTATGCCACCGCCGAACGCGAAGCGCAGGACACTTATGGGTCTCTGCGCAACAAGAAGCTGTCGCGCGATCGCTACATGGACAACACCGCGTCGCTGCGTCGCATCGCGCCCGCCATCAAGGCGCAGCAGGACGGCGAATCGCTGATGGCGAAGAAATCGATCGAGGAAGCGGAAGGCAACTTCGCGAAGGCATTGAAGGTCGCGCCGGACGACTACTGCGGCAATGTGCTGATGGGCAAGTGCCTGATTGCGCAGAAACAGTATGAAGATGCCGACCGGCATTTCGCGCGCGCTGCGGAGCTCTATCCCGGCGAAGGCCAGGCGCTTTACCAGCGCGGCGTGTCCAGGCTGGCGCTGAACCGGCCGCAGGAAGCGCTGGCATCGTTCAATGCCTACGACCGCATCCTGCCGGGAAACCCGTCCACATTGTTCCTGAAGGGTGTTGCCTATGAAACGATGCAGGACAAGCGCAATGCCAGCCAGCACTACGCGGCCTACATCCGCAGCGGCAACAAGGACGCGCAGGCGCAGTTTGCCTTTCAGCGACTGCAGAACTGGGGCCTGGTGAAGTAAGGAAACCGTAAGGCAGAAAATATACGGTGCGCCCGCCTGAACAGCGACGCTGCAGTGCGCCTTGTCCTGGCCGGTAAGGCGGGGTTAGCATCACCGGGCGCCGTATCTGTACGGCACACGGCGATCATTGCACCGCACAGCATGATGCGGTCACAACAACGACGATGAGGAGAGCACGACATGTCCGAACAGAACAAACCCCAGGCAGCCCGCAGAAACTTTCTGGCCAGAGCCGCCGGCACCGCAGCCGGTACGGCGGCAGTAGCCTTCCCGGGCATTTCGGTCGCCCAGTCGCCGATCACGTTGCGTTTCCAGTCCACCTGGCCGGCGAAAGACATCTTTCACGAATTCGCCCAGGACTACGCCAAGCTGGTCAATGAAATGTCGGGTGGCCGCCTGAAGATCGACGTGCTGCCGGCCGGTTCGGTGGTGAAGGCCTTCGACCTGCTGGATGCGGTCAACAAGGGCACGCTTGATGGCGGCCACGGCGTGATCGCCTACTGGTACGGCAAGAATTCCGCGCTTGCGCTGTGGGGCTCCGGCCCGGCCTTCGGCATGGACGCCAACATGTTGCTGGCGTGGCACGAATTCGGTGGCGGCAAGGCGCTGCTGGAAGAAATCTACAAGAGCCTCAACATGGACGTCGTGTCCTACATGTACGGCCCGATGCCGACCCAGCCGCTCGGCTGGTTCAAGAAGCCGGTGTCGAAGGCGGAAGACATGAAGGGCCTGAAGTTCCGTACCGTCGGCCTGTCGATCGACGTGTTCACCGATATGGGCGTGTCGGTCAATGCATTGCCTGGCGGCGAAATCGTGCCGGCGATGGACCGCGGCCTGCTCGATGCGGCCGAGTTCAACAACGCGTCCAGCGACCAGGTGCTCGGCTTCCCCGATGTGGCGAAGGTGTGCATGCTGCAGAGCTTCCACCAGGCGTCGGAACAGTTCGAAATCCTGTTCAACAAGAAGCGCCTGGAGGCGCTGGCGCCCGACCTGCGCGCCATCATCGCGTCGGCCGTTCCGGCTGCTTCGGCCGAAATGTCCTGGAAGGCAATCGACCGCTATTCCACCGCCTACATGGAAATGCGCGACAAGCAGGGCGTGAAGTTCTACAAGACACCGGACCCGATCCTGAAGGCGCAGCTGGCAGCGTGGGACAAGGTGACCGAGAAGAAGGCGTCGGAAAATCCGCTGTTCGCCAAGGTGCTCGAATCGCAGCGCTCGTTTGCGAAGCGCGCCGCGGCCTGGCAGAACGACACCACCGTCAATTTCCGCATGGCGTACGACCACTTCTTCTCGAAGAAGGGCTGAGCCCCGGCGATCGCCAACAGACCGGCGCCACCGAACGGGGCGCCGGTTTTTTCATTTCGGGCATCGATGCGCGTGCCTGCCGGATCAGGAAACCGCCATGCAAGAACTGCTGCTGCGCATAGATCGATTCAACACCCTGGTCGGACACGCCTTTGCGTGGACCGTGGTGCTGCTGACGCTGATCATCACCTGGGAAGTGTTTTCCCGCTACGTGCTGAATTCGCCGCACGCCTGGGTGTTCGACGCCACCTACATGCTGTACGGCACACTGTTCATGATGGCCGGCGCCTACACGCTGGCGGCGAGCGGTCACGTGCGCGGCGACGTGCTGTACGGCTTCTTCCGGCCGCGCACCCAGGCCACGCTGGACCTCATCCTGTACTTCGTGTTCTTCATTCCGGGCGTGCTGGCGCTGTGCTGGGCCGGCTGGGACTTCGCGTCCGAATCCTGGGTGATCAACGAACATTCTTCGGTGTCGGCCGACGGCCCGCCGATCTACCCGTTCAAGGCCATCATTCCGCTGGCCGGTGCCTCGCTGATGCTGCAGGGCGTGGTCGAAATCCTGCGCTGCATCATCTGCATCCGCCAGGGTGAATGGCCGTCGCGCGTGCGCGACGTGGAGGAGGTCGACGTCGAAAAGCTGCGCCACATGGTGCATGCCGACCTGCCTGAAGAGGCGCCGGCCGGGAGCGCGAAATGAGGAAGGAACTGCGCTTCGGCTTCGGCCTGATGGCGATCATCATCGCCGCCACGGCCATCCTGATGCCCGCGCCGTCGGAATGGACGAGCGGTCACCTGGGCTTGCTGATGCTGGCGCTGGTCGTGGTGGCCATCATGCTGGGCTTTCCGACCGCGTTCACGCTGATGGGCATGGGCGTGATCTTCGCCTGGCTGGCCTACCGCTCGCAGAACCCGGACATCGCGACCCAGCAGACGCTGGACCTGATGGTGCAGCGCGCGTTTTCGGTCATGACCAACGACGTGCTGATATCGATTCCGCTGTTCGTGTTCATGGGCTATCTGGTCGAGCGCGCCAACCTGATCGAAAAACTGTTCAAGAGCCTTCATCTGGCGATGTCGCGCCTGCCCGGTTCGCTGGCCATCGCCACGCTTGTGACCTGCGCCATCTTCGCGACCGCCACCGGCATCGTCGGTGCGGTGGTCACGCTGATGGGCCTGCTGGCGCTGCCGGCCATGCTGCGCGCCGGCTACGACGTGCGCCTGTCGGCCGGCGTCATCACGGCCGGTGGCTGCCTGGGCATCCTGATTCCGCCGTCGGTCATGCTGATCGTCTACGGCGCGACCGCCGGCGTGTCAGTGGTCAAGCTGTATGCCGGCGCCTTCTTCCCCGGCCTGATGCTGGCTGGTCTGTACATGGTGTACGTGATCATCATGGCAAAGCTGCGCCCCGACTGGGCGCCGCCGCTGCCCGAGGCCGAACGCCACGTTCCGCTGCCGGCACTTGCGTCGCAGGTGGCGCGCCAGTACGGCTCGCGTGCCCTGCCCTCGCTGCTGGCTGCGTTGAAAGGCCCGCGCAACGCCGATGTGCCGATGGGCAATCTGCTCGGCCAGCTCGGGCTCGCGCTGCTGCCGCTGATCGCGGTGACGGTATCGCTGTTCGCCATCCACGGCTCGATGACGGCGGTGAAGGTGATCGACGAAGTGCCGGCCGGGCTCGAATCGTTCGAAAGCAGCTATTCGTCGTCATCACTGGCCGAACCGGACAGCGACGGCGGGCTGGCAGAGCCGCCGGCCGAAGGCGGACTGGGCGAACCACCGCTGGAATCGGGACTGTCCGAGCCGCCCGAGGCGGGCGTATCCGAGCCACCGCAGGAAGCAGGTCTCGCGGAACCGCCCGGAGCGGCGCCCATGGCCGCAGAAGCGCCTGTTCCCTCACTGGCCGAACCGGGTGCCGAAACGCCCGCCGCGAATGACGCCGTTGCCGCACCGACCGCCCCATCGAGCTTCTGGATTGCCTGCGCCATCTGCGCCGTGCTGCTGATTGCGTTCTACGCCATCCTCAGTTTCGAGCGGCTGGAAATCTTCAAGATGCTGCTGTCGTCCTTCTTTCCGCTGGCCGTACTCATCCTGGCGGTGCTCGGCTCCATCGTGTTCGGACTGGCGACACCGACCGAGGCGGCGGCGATCGGCGCCTTCGGCGGCGCGCTGCTGGCGGCGGCCTACGGCCAGCTGAATTTCGGGGTCGTCAAGGAGTCGGTGTTCCTGACCGCCAAGACCTCGGCCATGGTGTGCTGGCTGTTCGTCGGCAGCGCCATCTTCTCGGCCGCGTTTGCGCTGCTGGGCGGACAGGAACTGGTGGAGAACTTCGTGCTGTCGATGGATCTGACACCGATCCAGTTCATGATCCTCGCGCAGTGCATCATCTTCATCCTCGGCTGGCCGCTCGAATGGACCGAAATCATCGTCATCTTCATGCCGATCTTCGTGCCGCTGCTGGCGCACTTCAACATTGATCCGCTGTTCTTCGGCCTGCTGGTGGCGATCAACCTCCAGACCGCCTTCCTGTCGCCACCGGTGGCGATGTCGGCCTTCTATTTGAAGGGCGTGGCGCCGTCGCACGTGACACTGAACCAGATCTTCGCCGGCATGCTGCCCTTCATGGGCATCCAGGTGATCATGCTCATCCTGCTCTACATGTTCCCCGGCATCGGCCTGTGGCTGCCGAACTATCTGTACAACTGACGTAACCGTCACAGCACGCTGCGGAGGTGCCGATGCACCTCCGCATTCCTGCTACGCCACGTAAAATCCGACCGATGCCTCCTGCAGAACCGAATCGCCTGCTGGTCCGCCTGCGCTGGACCGCCTTCCTGCTGCTCGCCTGCTCCTATGTGCTGGTGTTTTTCCATCGCACCGCGCCTGCCGCCATCGCGGGCGAGCTGACGCGCGACTTCGCGGTGGGCCCGGCTTCGCTGGGCATCCTGGCCGCCAGCTACTTCTGGATCTACACGGTGATGCAGATCCCGACCGGCGTGCTGATGGATACGCTCGGGCCGCGTCGCATCGTGGCTTTCGGGGGTGTCATCGCCGGCATCGGGGCGATCATCTTCGCTCAGGCGGATTCGCTGTTCGTCGCCGTGATCGGCCGCGCACTCGTCGGGTTGGGCGTGTCCTTTCCGTTTCTCGCACTGCTCAAGATCAACGCCGCCTGGTTTCCGGAAAGCCGCTTCGCCACGATGAGCGGGCTGACCCAGTTCATCGGCAATCTCGGGGCGGCCGTCGCGGCGACGCCGCTGGCCTGGCTGGTCGGTGTGGTGTCGTGGCGCTCAGTATTTGTGGCGCTGGGCCTGCTGTCGATGCTGCTGGCCGTGCTGACCTGGCTGTACGTGCGTGACCGGCCGGAAGACGCCGGCCTGCCGTCGCTGCGCGAGCTGTCGGGCAAGCCGGCGCATGCGCCGCTGGCCGACGACTGGAAGGCCGGACTGCGGCGCGTCGCCGGCAACCGCTCGACCTGGCCCGGGCTGTTCGTCAACCTGGGTATCGCCGGCAGCTTCTTTTCGTTCGCCGGCCTGTGGTGCGTACCCTGGCTGATGAAGGTTCAGGGCATGGATCGCGCGCTCGCGGCGCAGCACGCCACCCTGATGCTGGTCGCCTTTGCCGTCGGCGCACTGTTCATCGGGCGGCTGTCCGACCGGTTGCGCCGCCGCAAGAGCGTCATGCTGGCAGTCGGCACCGTGTACCTGCTGTGCTGGCAGCCACTCACCCAGGGCATGCCGCTGACACCGCTGGCCAGCCATGCACTGTTCGCGCTGCTCGGCATGTCGGCCGCCGCCTTCACACTGAGCTGGGCCAGCGCAAAGGAGGTGAATCCGCCGGCGCTGTCGGGCATGGCGACCAGCGTGGTCAACGTCGGCTGCTTTCTCGGTGCCGCCATCCAGCAGCCGCTGGTCGGCTGGGTGATCGAGCGCGAGATCGGCGGCCCGGGTGAGCCGACCGCTGGCGCCATGGCGTCCGGCATGTCGGTGTTCGTCGTCGCTGCGCTGATCGGTCTGGCCGGTGCGGCCCTGGTGACCGAAACGCGCGGCCGCAATCTGACCGAGGTGCAGGCGTGACGCTGGGCAGCAATCTGCTTGGGCTGATGGTGCAGGTGATGCTGCCGCTGTCGCTGCTGGTCGCGGCCGGTGGCTGGTGGGCGGCACGCATGGGCGAGGATCACGATGCCGGCGTGCTGCGCGCGCAGCTGAACCGGCTGGTCCTCTATCTGTTCTATCCGGCCATCCTGTTCGCGGTCGCCGCCAGCACGCCGATCAGCTTCGAGTTGCTGACGGTGCCGCTGCTGGTCGGCATCGGTACGCTGGCCAATGGCGCGCTGCTTTATGTATTGCTGTGGAAGACGCGACTGGGCGCCGGATTGCACGACACGACGCGCGCCTCGCTGATGCTCGGCGGCATGTTCGGCAACACCTTCAACGTCGGCGCCCCGGTGCTGGAGTTCTTCTTCGGCGACGGCGCCATGCGCTACGCCATCTTCAACGACATGTTCATGACCATGCCGGTCGTGTGGACGCTGGGCGTCTGGATCGCCACCCGGCTCGGCTCGCACGCCGACGGCGAGCGTCCGGACGTGCTGCGCACCGTTCTGATGATGCCGCCGATGTGGGCTTTCGCGCTCGGCCTGGGCGCGCAGTACAGCGGACTGGCCTACCCGCCGCTGATCGAGGCGGCGCGCTTCATCGGTCAGGCGGCGATCCCGGTCATCATGTTCGTGCTCGGCATGACCATTCCGTGGCGCCGGCTGGTGCCGCGCACCGAAGTGCTGGTCGTCGCGTCGGTCAAGCTGCTGGTCGCACCGTTGCTGATCTGGGCCATCGTGCTGCTGTGGTCCGACGTGCCAACCGAAGCGCAGCGCGCCTCACTGGTCGAATGCGCCACCCCGACCTTCATGACCTCGCTGCTGCTGGCCGAGCGCTTCAGGATCGATGCCGCCGCCTCGGCACTGCTGATCGGCTGGAGTACGCTGCTGTTTTGGCTGTCACTGCCGCTGCTGATGGCGCTCGGTCTGTTCGGCTGATCCGGCCCGCTTGAGCACGCCGTCCGCAACGCGCCGACCGAGCACCAGACCGTCCTCGTTGTCATGGCGGAAATGGATGCCGCCGTACAGGCGCGACATCGCCGCCTCTTCCGCCTGCGCAGTGAAGCGCTCCGCACGCTCCGGCATGTAGTGCGCGAGCACCCGGGCAGCCGCACCGCTGGTCGCGGCATGCCCCGACACGTAACCGGGAAAGGGCGGCGTCAGGATGGCGGGCGTGAAGTCCGTGCCCAGCAACTGTTTCGCCGCCGTGACCGGCCGGACCGTCCAGTAGCGATACTTCACCTCCCACGACACGATGAACACATCGGCCATCGCCATGTTCAGGTCGGCAAACAGGTCGAGTGTCCGCCGGGTGTCGGCCAGCGGTCGCTCGGCCAGCGCGTCGAGCGCGATCTGGTTCCAGTGACCGGGCGGCGTGACCGAGCCGTGACCGTCCACCCAGAATTTGGCGATTGCGAGCTGTTCCGGCGTCAACGTGCGCTGCACGTCGATCACCTCCTGCAGCGCCTTCAGATAGGCCGGCGAGCCGTACTGCGGCGGTACCGGTCTGGTCGCGTCGTAGTCCACTGCGACCCAGGTGCGCCAGAACGGCGCGAACGGTTCGGAGGGCGGAAAGTAGAAATACTGTGGCGTCGGCTCCCAGCTGCCCGGTCCGTAGTAGCGTCCCTCGCCGTACCACTGAAGGCGCACGCCGTTCCAGCCGTGCTGCGCGCCATCGGAATCGCCGTAGGCGGCGATCTGCCGCCCCACTTCGTAGCCAAGCGACAGCGCACGTCCGGTCGCCTCGTCCGGGCGCTCGCGCGAATGCCCCCTGTGCTGCGCGGCCAGCTCGAAGGCGATGCGGTCGAAGGAGCGCTCCTCGACATTGAACAGATAACCCAGCACGTGCGCCGCCGCCATGGACTGCGCCAGCGCGGCGTCCTGGTCGCAGTGCTGCGCCGCAAGCGCCGCGTCGCGCATCGCCACATGCATCAGTGCGAGGCCACGCGCTGCGCGCGTCGGCGACACCTTGTGCTTGACGTGCATGGCCAGCTGCAGCCGTGTCCATGCCAGTCCGGGCGGCTCGCTCTGCCAGGCCTTCACCATGGCCCTTGCCTCGGTGCGCGCCTTTTCCCAGTCGTGGAACACCGACACCGGGAGCAGGCTGCGAGCCTCGTGCGCACGAACAAGATTTGCGCACTCGCCGCGCGCGATCAGGGTGTCGTCCAGTCCAGCCGCGCGGACGGCGTAGCTGGCAGCCAGCGCCAGCAACAGTGCGGCCGGTAGCCGGATCCGGTCGAGCCAGCGCATGCAAGGGGAACGGTCAGGCATCGGCGGCTAGCGGGAAGTGGCGGGCAACAAGGCCTCGCGATGAAGAATGCGGGCCAGTGCCGGGGCGTCGCGCCCGTAGCTGTCCTGTTGCGCCGGGTCGGCACCGTGGGCAAGCAGCAGACGGATGGCGGCCGCCTGCGCGCCGAGCACCGCCTGATGCAGGGCGGGGCAGACCGGAGAACCGGCCGACACCGAGGCGCCGGCATCGATCAGTTTGCGCATGACTTCGAGGTGACCACGCCAGCCGGCAGCGGCCAGTGCGCTGCAGCCATTGTCGTCGACCGCATCGACGCCGGCCCCGGCGGCGAGGAGCTGCTCGACGATGCGCAGATGTCCCTGCGCCGCCGCATTGTGCAAGGCGCGAAGCTGGCGGCCCGGCAGGGGTTCGTCCGCTGGCACGCCGGCCCGCAACAACTGCGTGACCACGTGAGCGTCGCCGATGCCCGCGTACTGCACCAGCGCGGCGGCGTTCGCCGGAACCCGTGCCGCGTCGAGCGCGCGCAGCGCGGCCGTCTTTCCGTCTGCCGCCACGGCAGCCGAAACCAGCATGGCCGCGCAGCACACCGCTCGCGCTGCCGCGACCCTGCTACTGGCCATCGTCAATGCTGACCGCGCCCGTGCTGCCCACCCAGGCCCTGACCTGGCGCGCCACTTCGTCCGGACTGCGCCCCAGGCCGGCACGGCGGCTGGCGATGCGTCCGTCCGGATGCAGGGCGATACGCGCCGGCACGCCGGTCAGTCCCAGTTCGCCCAGCAGGGTCGGGCTCTGCGACCGAAGCCAGCGGAGGTCGCCCAGCCGCTCGTAAGCCTGACGCAGCGTGTCGAACTGCGCTTGCGACCCCAGAATGAGCACCACCACATTGCCGCCGAAGCGTTCGTTCTTCGAACCGAGCGCATCGAGAAAGCGTCTCGCGCTGGGCAGGCCACCGTCGACGACGGCGAGCAGCCATTGTTCGCCCGACTGCAGATCGCCGCTGCCGACCGGCTGGGCGTCCACGTCGATTGCCTCGAAGGGCGGCAGGCGCAGATCGGCGGCAGGCGCAGCCGGCGCGCCGAGCAGGGCCGAGACGAGAAAGAGAGGGAACAGGAACTGTTTCATGGCCTTCTTCACGGAACGATGAAGTTGCGTATGACGCTGCGTTCGCTGCCGATGCCGCGGAACATGTCGGGATCGGTGCCACCGCTCAGCGAGATCGCCTGGGCGCGAGCGGCTTCGGCATCACCCGCCGTGCGCTGCACCGCGAAATGCATCAGGCCCGCGGTCGAACCGGCCGGTATGCTGAGCGTCCAGGTGGTGGACAGATTGTCGCCACTGATGACCGAAGTCGGCAGCAGCGTTGCTGTCGTACCGGCGAACACGTGGGCGAGCGCCGGATCGCTGCCCGGTGTGCCGTCGGTGGTCACCGCGTAACGCTGCGCCGTGTCGGCCGGATTGACGACGACAAACGTCGCTCCGTCCGAACCGAGGTTGGTGGACAGTGTCACGTTGATCGTGGCGTCGCTTGCTCCGCGGTTGGTCAGCAGTTCGATGTAGCGGGCATAGCCCCCGGCAGCCGGCACGTAGAGACGCCGTACCACGTCGAACTGCCCGACCCGCGCCGCGCCGACGACGAGTTCGCGTCCGCCGGTGCGCAGGCTCGCCACCGATACGCAGGGGAAGCTGCTGCCGGCCACGCTCAAGCCATAAGCCGTGTCATAGGCATCGCCCCGTCCGCCGTAGCCACCATCTACGAGCACGCCGGTGCAACCGAAATCGTAGCGCGAGGTGTCCGGCGAATCGAAGGTGAAGCCCAGATTGACCATCTGGCTGACGACCAGATCGAGTACCGCCGCGCCGGTCGTCAGCCGCTCCAGCGTGGCCTGACCGGTGTAGCCGCCGCCGCTCGTCTGCAGGCGTATGGTGCCCAGCGGCAGCGAACCGAACAGGAAGCGCCCTTCGCTGTCGGCCAGTGCGGAAGCCTGGAACTCGCCGAAGGGGCCGACCGCCGGTCCGATGGCGCTCACCGACACGTCGGGCAGTGGTTCGCCCGATTCCAGCAGCACCTGGCCACTCAGCGAGAACACCTCCGGCTCGTCCAGCACGACGTCGATCACCTCGCCCTCGGCGCTCAGTCGCGCCACCGCCGTCGCCACCAGACCGGTGACCGGGTTGCGGGCGAACAGGGTGAGCTCGCCGGTTGCTATGCGCACCGCCGTGAAGCGGCCGTCGCTGTCGGCTGTTTCGTAGCGATCGAAGGGCAGACCGGTCGAGCGTACATAGACCTCTGCGCCGACGACCGGCATGCCGTTGCGATCGCGCACCTGGCCCCGCACCGTACCGCTGGCCGGCAGGACCAGATCCTGCGTCTGCACCACCGTCGCGTCCGGGAAGACGCCGCTCGCCTCGCCGCGCAGACCGTAAGCATCTTCGAAACCGATGCGCCAGTCGCCTGCGGGCACACCGATCAGGCGATAGTTGCCGTTCTCGTCGGACTGCGTGCTGATGTTGAGGTAGGGCCCTTCGAAACCGCCTTCCAGCGATTCGATGAACACCTCCGGTGCCGGCACGCCGTCGGCATAGCGCGTCACCCCCTTGAATACCGAAGCCAGCAGGGTGGCGGACACCGAGTTCTGGTCGGCGATCTCGAACGAAACGATACCGTACTGCGTGCTGACCGAGTACGCGCCATCCGGCAGGCCGGTGAATACGACCCCTGTCTCGCACTCGGCGTCCGCGTAGTCCTGCGACACGGGCAGCGTGATCGCCTGCGTCGCGGCCAGTTCCAGTTCGCCGCCGCCGAAGCCGCCGCCGTTGAGCGAGAACGTGCAGGTGTTGTCGATCGGCAAGCCGTCGGCGGCCCGCACATTCACTGTCGCACTGGCTGAGGGCAGTTCCAGCACCAGGTCCTGTACCAGCACCTGCATGTCCGCCGTGAGCTGGACAGTCTGTGTCGTGCTGAACAGCGTACCGCGCAGCCAGTAGTCGACACGCAGTCTGATCAGGCGTCCGACCGGCAGATTGTCGAGATAGAAGTTGCCGGACGAATCGGTGACCGCGTTGATGCCCGTTTCCCAGCCGTACAGATCGTCATAGATGTAGTAGGCCGTGATCCAGTTGTCGGGCAGCGGCGCACCGGAAGACGATCGCAGCACACCGCTCACCGCGCCGCGTCCGGGCAGCGTCAGATCCACGGTGTTCGCCTCGTCGGCCGACAGCGTGAGCGTGCGTTGCGACGCGACCGAGTTGTAGGGATCCCGGACCGAGAACACCAGAGCTTCGCCCGACGGCAGCACGACGCCGCTGTAACGACCGTCGAATCCGGTCGAGAAGCCGGTCAGGTACGTGCGGTCGGACGCCCGGAGCACTTCCACCCAGTGCGACGCCTCGTACGGCAGGCCGTTGGCACTGAAGACACGACCGGACACCTGGGCGCCCTGCAACAACAGTGACACGGGCAGCGTTTCGCCATCCAGCGGCTGCACCTGCCGCGTTGCGGCGATCAGGCTGCTGTTCGGGTGCTGCGCGCGCACCGACACGTTGTCGCCGTAGGTCGTGAGCGAGAACACCTGACTTGGCGATGCGCCGCCCTGGAATACGACCGGACCTTCCGAACGCGAGCCCAGGGCATCGCTGACCGTGAGATAGAGCGATGCGGGCACCGGCAGCGACTCGGCAATGGCCACCTGCACGTCGAGTCGGGCCTGGGCCTGCAGGCGCAGTGCGTGACTGAGTATGCCGCCCGCTTCCGCCAGCGTGCCACGCTCGCTCAGCAGCACCTTGGTCGCGTCGGCGCTGAGTACCTTCACCTCGTAGTCCGCCAGCGGCACGGCCGGGAAGCTGAACTGGCCGATGCTGTCGGTCAGGGTGCGCACACGCATGGCCAGACCGTCGGAAGTCTGCAGTTCGACCGGCTGGCCGACCGCCGGCGTCACGCCGTCGGAGCGCACGACGGTACCGCGCACGACACCGCCGCCGACATAGGCGCCCACCGTCACCGGCTCGCCATTGACCCTCACCTGCAGCCGGTAGCCGCCGAGATAGCTGGCATTCGAACGCCAGTTCGCCACCACGACCGGATAGTTGCCTTCGGCCTGCGCCGGCACCGCCAGCAGATTGTTGAACTCGTTGTACTGCGCATAGCCGTTGCGCTCGTCGTAGCCATAGCCCTGTGCAAGCAGGGACTTGTCCGGCGCGTAGGTCTGGGCGCTGACGATGTAGGCGGCCGGATTCGTCCCGACCGGCTGACCGTTGATATTGACCGAAATCACATCGCCCGGGCGCGCCGGCACCGAGAAGAGCTGCCGCTCGCCGGCAAAGCCGATCAAGCCGAGGCGGTCCTGGGCGGACGAGGTCGCTATCGTGCGTTCCAGCGTCTGGCCGTCCTCGACCGCCGACAGCACACCGCGCAGTTCGGCCGTCCGTCCCTGGGCGTTCCGCACGCTGACAGTGTAGGCACCGTCGCGCAGCGTGGCGATGAGCAGTTGGCCTGCGCCGTTGGTCACGCCGTAGTAGCAGTCGTTGCAACCGGTCATCGTGACGCGCACCGTCACGCCCTGCAGCGGCGCGTTGCCGGCGTCGGCATCGACCACCGTGACGCGCAGCGCCGCCAGGGCCGGCAGCGTGGCCGCCAGGTTCTGCGTTTCGTTGTTCGCTGCGACGCTGCCCTCGACGACACGGACGGTGGAGGAATCCGACGGATGCCGCACGCTCAGCGAATAGCTGCCGACCGGCGCCGGCACGGTGAGACGTCCCAGACCGTCGGTGCGCCCGACATAGCGGTTGCTGATATTGCTGCCCGGTGCGGTCAGATAGACATTGCTGCTGGCCGCCGCGACACCGCGCGCATAGTTCGCCTGCAACACGAGCGCGCCGACGCCGTTCAGGGTGACGTTCTGCGTGGTCACCTGATTGGCAACGACCGACACTTCGACTTCCGTCACCCCGCCGGTACGACTGTCGGTCACCGACAGTCGGTAACGACCGACCGGCAGCGCGCTGAGGTTGTATCGGCCGAGCGAATCGGTGGTGGTCGAGCGCGAGATCGAGCGCGATACGTCGATCGAGGCGACGCGGACCGACGTGCTCACGCTCGCCTCTCCGTTGGCGGTGACGACCGCACCGGTGAGCGAACCGGCCGCTTCCACCTCGATGTCGGTCACCGTCACCTCGCCTTCGGTCACCTGCACGCCGCTGCGGCTGCCGATCAGGGCCGTGCCCTGGTTGTGCGGCACGTTGACGTTGAGTGCGAACGTGCCTGCCGGCATGCCGGGCAGCAGATAGCTGCCGTCGCCAGCGATCGAGACCGACACCGATCCGCGACCGGTGGGCACCGTCGTACGCACCGTGCCGCCGCTGACGCTGTAGTCGGACGGACCGACGACAGTACCGGTCAGCAGACCGCTCGGGAACACGATATCCAGCGTCGTGCTGCCGGTCTGCGCGTCCGGCAACGCGCTGACCGGCGATGCACCGATGCCGGTCAGCGGATGGCCGGTGCCGTAGCCCCAGGAGCAGGACCTCTCGACCGGACGCACCTCGATCTCGACCCCGACCGGCAAGGGCAGCGATCCGAAGTCCTGGATGCGACCGGGCAGCGACCAGGCGCCTGCAGCATCGGCGCGCAGCGTGGACACGCCTGCGACATCGAATTCGCAGTCCGAACTGTTATAGATCACCGGAAGCCAGCTTCGACCGAACAAGGGGTGACGGCTGCGCAGTTGCACCGTGCCCTGGGCCACCGCATTGCGGCGATCGCCTTCGAGCACCCGCCCGCTGACCGTGCCAAGCAGCGAAGGCAGAGGATCCAGCGTGCTCACGCCATCGGCCGGCAGCGTGAAGTTGGCGATGGACGCGCGCTCTGCATCGGTGAAGGACTGCAGCGCTTCCGGCGGCAGCGCGCTCAGACGCTCGGCAGCGGCACGCGCGCCGGCCCGGCCGATCTGCGGCACCGCGAAGTGCATGAGCGTGACCCGACCGCCCGCCGGCACCGTGATGCGGCTCCAGCCGGCCTCCAGCCGGTTCGGCCCGGAAGAGATGTGGCTGAAGCGATCCGGCGTGCCGCGGCTGCGATCGCCGAAGACGAAGGCGGTGGCGGGCTCCGAGGTGGAAATGAAGGGGTCCGCATCGCTGCCGTCATCGACCGTGGCCCAGATGTCGGTGCCGGCGTCGATGACCGAGTCGCCGCCGGAACTGTCGACCACGCGCATATTGCTGTCAATGAAGCCGCTGCGCAGGCTGACGTCGACCGTCAGCGCTTCGGCACCGGGGTTCTCGAAACTGTCCAGATAGCGGGCGAAGTAGCCGCCGCGCGGTACGAACACCTTGCGGCTGACATTCAGCCCGGACAGCGGTGCGACCTGGGTGATGGCGTACTGGCGCTTGCCGGCTTCGAGGAAGGCCGAACCGTCGCCGACAAAACGCTCGCCATTGACGAACAGCACTGCGCCGCCCGGCACGCTCGCATTGCTGCCGGAGAACATGCTGTAGGAGCCGCGCCAGCCGTCGCCGATCTGGCCGCCATCCTCGATGTCGTACTTGAAGTTGTTGGCGTCCCACAGGGTCGAGGGAAGCGGGATGCGGTTGTCCGCCAGCACCAGCGAAAGATTCCTGTCCTGGCCATCGCTGTCGAGCAGGAGGTCGGCATCGGCATAGCGGGCGCTCGCCGCGTCCTCGGCCGACACCGAATAGCTGGCCAGCGGCACGCCGTCGAAGCGGAAGTCGCCAAGACTGTTGGTGGTCGCCGACCGCGACGACGCGACGCCGTCCGTGCGACGCAGCACGACACGCACACCGGCCGCCCGCGTGCTGCCATCCGGTCGCAGCACGGTGCCGCTGACCGACCCGGCCGCCGGCAGGACGACGGTAACCGTTTCGCTGGCACCATCGCCCGGCAGGGTCACCACGGTGGTCTGAATCAGCGCCGTGTTGTCCGGATGACGCGCTTCGACGTTCAGCGCTTCGCCCGCCGGTAGCGCGAACTGCACCTGACCGCTGCCATTGGTGCGCCCGCTGGTCAGGGTGGAACTGCCGCGACGCACATAGACGAGGGCATCGGGTGCCGCGACACCGCGCGCGAAATTCACCTGAGCGTTCAGCGTGCCTATGCCGGTCAGCGTGAGATCGCTGACCGCCTGGGTATCGGCCACCACGCTGACCGAAGCCGATGCCGTCAGGCCGGAACTGCTGGTCGCGCGCAGCGCGTGGCTGCCCAGACGCACGTCCGTGAAGCGATAGACGCCGCCGGTATCGGTCGTGGTCGAGCGATAGGGCAGGTAGCAGCATATGTAATCGGGGTCGAGCTGTACCGTCACCCCGACCGCAGGGTCGCCGTTGGCGGCGCGCACCGTGCCGGTCACCTCGCCGGTAGGCTCCATCGCGATGTCGGCGATCGTCACCTCCGCCGCCGGTATCGCGGCCGGGCCGGTGGCGCTGCCGGTCACCGGCTGACCCTGCGGGTGACTCAGCGTGGCCTGCGCCAGATAGGAGCCTGGAATCAGGCCGGTGAACAGATAGCTGCCGTCGCTTCGTATGCTGGCCGACAAGGTCGTGCTCGAACCCGAAGGATAGCGGTAGGGAATGCTCACCGAGCCGTTGCTGACAAGTTCGCCGCCGGCACGACGTACCGTACCCTTGAGCAGTCCGGTATTGACGAAGGCGACGTCGGCAACGCGCACCGGTTCGGCCGGCGCGAAGGCGGTCGCCACGGTCGGACTCACTTCCCGGGTCGACGGATGGCTGGCGCTCAGGCGGAACCTGTCCTGCGCGATAGCACGCACCGAAGAGCTGCCGAAATTCGCCGAGCTCAGCGCATAGCTGCCGTCGCTGGCCGACGTGGTGGTGTAGGTGCGCGTGTAGAACGCCGACTCGCTGCGGAAGGTCAAGGTTGCGCCGGATACCGGCGTACTGCTGTCACCGGCATACACGACGCCGCGCAGGGTGCTGCCCTCGACCGCCGGCAGGGTGTCCAGCGTGGACAGTCCGTCGGCAGGCAAGCGGAAGTTGCGGATGATGGCGCGCTCTTCCGCGCCCAGACCGTCGAGCGCTTCCGGCGGCAGTTGCGCAAGGCGCTGCGCCGATTCGCGCGCCGGGATGCGTCCGGTCTGCTGCACGGTGAAGTGCATGAAGGCGGCGCTGGCGCCCGGCTGCAAGGTGACGGTCTGCCACTCGACGGACAGGCGGGCAACGGTGCCGAGCGCCGTCGTTCCGCCAGCGCCTGCGGCAAGTTCGCCGCCTTCTCCATCGAACACCCAGGCGACGGACGGATTGCCGGTATCGAGGAAGGGGTCGGTATCGAGATTGTCGTCGGCCACCACCCAGCGGTCAGCCCCGGCACCGGAACCGACCGTGAATACCGGGTCGTTGCTCGAACTGTCGACCACGCGCGCGCCGCCACTGCCCTGCGCGATATGGGTGCTCACCCGCAGCGACACGGTGACCGGCGCCGCCGTGCGGTTCTCCAGCACTTCGAGATAGCGGGCGAAGTAGCCCTGCTTCGGCACATAGACGCGACGGCTCACGTTCAGACCGGAAGCGGTGTGCAGTTCATCGACTTCCAGCAACTGGCCGTCCTGGGTCAGCCGGCCGACCGAGCCGTCGCCATTCAGGAAGGGCACGCCGACACCGCCGACCACGATGTCGAGCAGCGCGGCGCGACGGGCGGAGCCACCGTCGCCGTTGAACACCGAGTTGTCGCCGCGGGCGATGCTGCCATCGCCCTGAAGGTCGAACAGGAAGCCGTTCGCGTCATAACGACTGATCGGCAGATTGACGGCGCTGTCGACCAGATTCAGATCGATCGTCACGGCATCCTGGTCGAAGCGCACCGAGCCGCTGTCCTGCGCCTGCAGGCGACCGTCGCCACTGCGCGCACGCAGCGTGAAGGTACCGGCCGGCACGTCGGTGAAGCGGTAACTGCCGTCGGCCTGCGAATAGGCGTCCCAGCTTCCGCCATAGGTCGGGTCCGGATTGGACAGGGTCACCCGGATGTTGCCGAGCGCCGCCGAGCCCTGCGCATTCAGGGTGCGGCCGCTGACGGTGCCGACACCCAGCAGCGCCAGGTCGCGCACCACGAGTTCGCCGTCCTCGGCGATGCGCAGATCGGCACGCGCCCGCACCCGGCCATTGACGCGCGCGGTGACACGGTAGTCGACGCCGGTCTCGAGCTGCTCGAAGACATAGCGGCCATCAATGCCCGTGGTATAGGCGCGGTTCTCGCTGGAGCCGCTGACGCGCGTCAGGCGGACTTCGACACCGGATTGCGGGTCGGCGGCCAGACCCTTGGTCACCGTGCCGCTGACCGATCCGACCTCCTTGCGGCTCATCTGCACCACCACTTCGGCATCCCGTCCGCTGCTCAGCGTGCCCTGCGCGCTGCCGCTGAGACGCTCGATGCCACTGCCGCGCGAGGCGAGGACCTCGAAGTCGCCATTGAACACACGGCTGAAGCTGACCCGGCCTTCGCCATCGCTGACCGCGGTCTGGCTGCCGCCGAATGCGCTGCTGCTGTTCAGCGTGACCGAAGCACCGGCCACGGCGGCGCCGTCCGCATCCTGCGCACGCACATTCACCGTGCCCAGGCCGACCATGCGGATGCGCACGGTACGCACTTCGTTCAGCGCCGATACGCGCGATACCGCCTGACCCTTGTCACCGTCGCTGGCCTGGGTGGCCACCAGCGTGAAATCGCCGAGCGGCACCGCCGGAATGTCGAAAGCGCCGTTGCCATCCGCACTGACCGAAATCGCGGTGCGCCCGTTGATCTGCAATTCGACCAGGGCACCGGCCACCGGCGTCACGTTGTCGGCGCGTACCACATTGCCGTTGATGCGTCCGGTGGCCGCCAGCGTGACGTTGGCATTCACGTTCTCGGCGTCGCCGGATATGCGCGCGGTCGCGAAACCGGCGAGTTCGGTCGACGGATTCCGGGCATAGACCGTGTAGTCGCCGACGAACTGCGGGCTGGCGACATAGCGTCCGTTCGCGTCGGTCTGCACCGTGGTGCCGCCGCCGAACAGACCCGAGCCGGTGATCTGCACCGGAACGCCGGGCTGCGGTACGCCGGAGGGATCGCGCACCACACCCTCGATGCTGCCCTGACCGAGGAACACCACATTGGTGGTGACAGGCGAGCCTGCCACCACGGTCGTCAGCACGATGCTGGTACGACCCCGGTTGCCACTCGCGTCGCTGGCCTCGATGGTGTAGCTGCCGGCGGCTGCGATGGGCAGGCCGAACTGGCCCTGGGCATCGGTGCTGGTGGTCCGGGCGCCCGGATTCAGCGTGACGGTGATGCCTGCACCGACCGGCGTACGACCGTCGCGACCGAACACGGTGCCGACGATGCCGCTGGAGGCAAGCTGCATATTGATCGTGACGACGGCGCCATCGGAAGGCACATTGCCGCCGGCATTGGCGGTCTCGCCCTGGCTGCCCACAGCGGTGATCGAGAAGGCGCCGACCGGCACACCGTCGATCGCATAGTTGCCGTTCGCATCGCTGCGCGCGACATAGCTCAGGCGGCTGCCGACCAGGGACTGTACCGTCACCTGGGCATCGGCCACGGCCTGGCCTCCCGTGCGCGTGATGCTGCCCCTGACCATGCCCGTCGGACCGAACACGAGATCGGCACTGACCACCTGACCGCCCTGGTTCAGCACGATGCCGGTCAGACGGCCGCGCAGGCGGCCGTCCAGCATGGCATCCAGAGAGTACGGGCCATCGGACAGCGGCAGAGAATCGAAGCGGAACGCGCCGCCCTCCGCCGTCACCGTCTGGGTCACGATGCCGCGGGCAGCCGACACCAGGCGCACCTGTACACCTGCCTGCGGCGTTGTTGCGTCGGATGCGAGCACCACACCCGCAATGCTGGCCACCGGCTGCAGACGCAGCGTGAGCGGCAAGGCACCGCCGGCCGCGACCTGACCATTGGCGGTGCCGATCAGGCCGGAGGACGGATCTGCAGTGGACGCGCTCAGGAAGCCGGTCGGCACGCGCTCGAACACGACCACGCCGGACGCGTTGCTGCGCACGGTGCGGATGTCGCGCGTGGCGCCCAGACTGGTCAGCGTGACCGGTGCATTGCCCACCGCGCTGCCGCTGCCATCGAGCACGGTAACGGTGACCGTGCCCTGACCATTCATGCGCACGTCGATGCGCGCGTCCTCGCCCTGGCTCTGCAGCGTGCCATAGGCCTGACCGTGATCACCGGTCTGCGGGTCCACCACCGACACGGTGAAGCTGCCGGCGCTTACATCGGGAATCAGGTAATCGCCATTGCTGTCGGTGCGCACCGTGGCCAGCGTTTCGCGCGGCTGATTGCGGGTGACCGACACTTCGGCGCCGGACACCGGAGACAGGCCATTGGCCTGAAGCACGCGGCCGGCCAGACGCCCGCGCGGACCGAGCTGCAGCAGGGTGCTGCCCTGCACGCCATCGTTCTGGCCGGCCATCACGACACGCGCCGCCGAACCGGTAGCGAACTGCGCGGTCACCAGCACGCGCCCGCCGTCGTCGACGGTGGCGATCAGCGGATTGCTGGACGTGAACAACGTGCCGCGTGTCTTGCCGGTCAGGTCGACCTGGCGACCATCGCGCAACACGCCCAGCGCGGACAACTGGGTGGATTCACCGCCATTGAGCCGTGGCTGGCCCGCAGTGATGCCCAATGCCACCGGCACCGGTGTAGCCGGACGCCACACGATCTCACCGGTATAGACCGCAGTCGAGCCGAATGCCGGATACGCCAGCTCGGTTTCGCCCACCGTGCCATCCGAGCAGGTGACGCGCACACGGAAGGGCGGCGCGGGAATCTGCGGCGCGTTCGGCCCGATGGCCGCGGCGGCGCCAGGCAGGTTGTACAGCGTGAACGAGTAATCGGACTGCAACGGCGCATTGCGATTGAGCGCCGATACGGTGCAGGAAGCCTCGGCCGAGGGCGCCGCCACCGCTGCTTCGATCAGGCTCGCCGCGAGCAGGACCACGGCCAGTGCAAGCACGCCCAGTCGTCTTGCGAGACCCGCCAGCAGTCCGGTCCCGATGAAGCGGGACGCAAGGTGCACGCGAGCGGGCATCGGAATCGGCGCAGTCGTCATCGTGCTTCACCCACCATGGCATCCGGCGCGACCGGCAGATCGGCATCGGTCTGCCTGAACGGGTACAGGGCGGCCACGGTCTGCATGCCGAACACCGCGGTTCCGCCGCCCGCGCAAACGGACCGGTTGCAGGCGGGCAGGCCGCCCGGGCGCATCCATGTGCTTGTCTTCATCGCTGCATATTCCGATCACTGAAACGCGCTCCGGCTCCGAGCACCACCGAAGCCGCCAACATCATCAAGGGGAGAGCGGAACGCGCTCCCCGTTCGATGCAATCTCCATCCAGGCGCAGTGCGCCCGCTTCCAGCCTTGGCTGGATGAATACGACACCCTCCCGGTCCGACACGGACCGCCCCATGACATCGGGGTCGATGGAATGAACGCCATCACGGCCATCCTTCGCCCGCATCGAGTGCTGCACCGCACTCAACGGCCCGTTCCCGGCTTGTCCACGATCTGGACACGCCCGCCGGCACGCCAGTTGGTCAGGATCGGATCCTCGGCAAGTTCCTGTGTAACGCGCCAACCCGTACCCGTTCGCACCAGCGCCAGTGTGTCCGCCGTCGCCGGGCCACTTCCGTTCGCCGGCTCGGTGCGATACTCGACAAGAACGTAGTCGCCATACGCAATCCGGCTGATCAGCTTGATTCGCCGCTCCGGATAGAAAGCGGCCCACTCACGCTTCCATTCATCCGGGCTTTTTCGTGCCTGCTGATCCCGCGACTTCATCAGTGCGACCGATGCGGCAGTCCAGGTGTCGTTGTTCCAGTCGAAGTCCCCGCTTTGCATGGACGAGAAATACGCCGCCAGCGTGTCTTCCGGTTTGTCATATCGCGCCGCATCACGCGTGACGCGTGCCAGACCGAAGGGAGGCGAGTACTTCTGCACGGCGTAGACGCGAACGTGTTCAACGATGAGCGTCCTGTATTCCCCGGCATCCAGCGACGGACCTTCTGCACTGACGGCGATGGCGCTGTACAGGACGATGGGAATGAGGGCGGCAAATGATATTTTCATGTCAGATGATCATTTCGATGTGCAGGGTGATCGCGTGCGGAAGCCTCTCCATGCCAGCCCCAGCGAGAGCAGGCCACCCAGAGCGGTCAGCAGTGCGACAGGAAGCGAGTCTTCCGGCGAGACGCGCTTGTCGATCACGGCCAGCGCCGGCTGTTCAGGGTCCACCCAGAGTGATATCCGGCCGCCGGTTGTCCAGGCCGCAATGACCTCGCTCATTGCCAGCGCTTCCGGGCTGCCCGGCGTGAAACGGTTGCCATGAGCGAGCGAGTAACGTGAGGTCTGATAGCCCCGACCGGCAAATTCGTAGCGGGCCGAAAACTCAAGTTCAAGCTGCTCGACCATGATTCCCGGGCCCGAGGGCAGGCCCGTTTCGGCGCGTCTGACGATCCGCGCGGAAAAATGCTCGATCTGCCCCGACACCGCGCGCATTCTGTCCGACGTTGCGTGGCGGATGAATTCATGCCAGCCGGACCATGCCGTCGAAATGACCAGCAGAAGTCCCAGCAGAAGCATGGGCCAGCGCAGACCTCTGCCGAGCTGATCGAGAAGACGAGAGGCTTGTGCATGCAGATCGGATGACATGAATGGGCTGTGCCGGGTCATTCGAACGGCAGGGTATCCATGCCATCACCGCCCAGAGGCAGGGAGGCCTGGACGATGGTGAGCTTGCGCGACGGCTCCAGCAGCGCGCCTTCTTCAGCCCTGTAGGTCCACTTCAGTTCGGATTTGAAGAAGAGATAGGCCGATCCGGTCCGCTTGAGCCGGATGGCCGCCTCACTCAGATCGATCAAGGTCCATTTCCAGCCGCCGCTGATGCCAGCTTCACCGACGACGAAGGTGACGCTCTTGATGTCGCCTACCCCGGGAAATTTCATTTCCGCATCGATTGCGCTGAACGAGAGCGTTGCGGCACCCGCGATCTCCCCGTCCAGAGGGGGCTGGTCGCAGGTGAAGTAGGACGCCTTTCCGCCGATCGACAACGCGCCCTTCAGCTTGGAGTAAAGGCCGGCATCCAGAAGATCGGTCAGACCCGGCAACGCGCTCTGTGCCAGCCGCAGGAAGAATCCCTGGGGAGCCCAGTTGATCTTGCCCTCGACCTCGACATCACCGAAACCGGACGCTGTGACCTTCTTGCCCACACCATTCGCCGATTTGCTGCAACAGCGTCGTTCGACCAACGCATTGAAACCGCCCTTGAACTTGATGGATGCTTCGACCGGAAGCTTCAATCGCTTCAGCGTCTGCTCCCATCCCTTTCCGGCGTACTCGATCGAAGCAGCCGAATTGAGCGGAGGCGGCACCAGAATGAGCTGCCCATCCTTGTCGGGATCCGGTTTGCAGGTCGGACATTCACCTGACTCATCAAGCTTCTCGCAGTCCTTGCACTTCGGCGGACCGTTCTTGCCGCACTTGTCCGGGTCATACACGCACAGGCCGCCCCAACCGGCCTTGCTGATGCCACCGCCCGCGTCGGTCACCAGCAGCGCGCCGTCCTCGCTCACCGTCGCACGCCCCATCGGGACGAACTGTCCGAGATCGTGGTCCCACTGCACGACCGGCAGATTGTCGCCGGGCGGATAGGCGCGATTGTTGGGCAGGGTCACCTCGATCGGGGGATCGAAGCGTGTGCCGGCCGGCTGCACTGTCCACGCCGGCAGGCCGAAGGCCGCGCCGCCGGCTGGCGGCGCCATCGGCAGCTTGTCGGCGGTGACCGGGCTCACGACCAGGGTGCCGGTGCGGCTGCCATCGGGGAAGGTGACGCTGTTGGCCTTCACCTTCATCTGGAAGCCTTCGATGCCCGGTATGGTCAGGATGACGTCCTCGTTGCCGCCGACGACCTTCGCCTGCGACGACAGCAAGGGCGGCAGATAGACCGGATGCGGCAGCGCGTTCTCCTGGCCGCGCACCGCGAAGGCCTCGAAATGGAGGCTGGGCCAGACCTGGCCGAGATGCGAACTGGTGCGGCCATCGACGAACAGGTCGACGCGCCCCGGCGGCAGGTTGTCGAGCAAGAAGGCGCCGCTTTCGTCGGTGGTGGACACCACGCTGGTGCGGCCCACCGATATGCGCACGCCGGGCAGCGGCTCGCCCTTGTCGGTGTATACAAATCCACGGAAGCGGGTCGTGCCGTCACGCGCTTCGCGTACCTGGATGACGTACTGGGCATTGCCGGCCAGCTGTGCCGGGTCATTGACGTCGCCATCGGCATTGTTCAGCGCACGCGCGCTGACACGAACCGTGCCCGGCGTCAGTCCGATCTGCGGCCGCGTCGCGGTAAGCCCGTTACGATCGGTCACCAGCACGCGTTTCTGCACCCGGTTCCCATTGTCATCGACGAAGAAGGCGTCGCCTTCCTCGATCGTGAACACGATGGGCACGCCGGGAAGATGGTTGTCACTGACATCCCGCACGACCAGGGACAGCAGTTCCAGCGGCACGCTGCCGGTCTCGGCGATCTGGTGGGTGCCGGTGTCGGCCAGTACCTTGGACACGGCTCCACGCCGGGTCGTGGCCGAGAAGTACACCTCGCCGGCGAACTGGTTGGCCAGCACGCCCGCCTGCGCGGACACCTGGGCGCGCACGACGTTGGATCCCGGTCCGGTCTGCTTGCCGGGTACCAGCCACACCTGCGCACGGCCGGCGCTGTCGGTGCGCACCACAACATTGCGCGCCGGACTCACGCCATCCGGCCGCTGCACCTGACCGCGCACCGAGGTGATGGAACCGGTATTGCGCATGACGTCGAAGCTGACCGGCAGATCGGCGACAGGCGCGCCATCGCGATCGAGCGCGACGATGGACAGTGGCTGCGGCAGCTCGACGCCGACATCGCCGGTCTGGCCGTTGCCCGACAGCGCGGACAGGCGGTGGCTACCGACCGCGATCCGGCTGACGCGCAGCGCGCGCACGCGCCGGTTGCCCAGGTGGTCGGTCGCCACCACGTCGAGCACGTTCTCGCCCACCTGCAGCGGCACCGTGCCGGCCAGGAAGTAGCGATCGGACACCTGCGCCTCGACGCCATTGACGGTCACCACCGGCTCCGGCGCCCCGGTCATGCCCTCCACCGCGTCATTGACGACGCCGCGCACATCGATGGCCGCCGCCGAGGTCACATGAAGATCCTGCGGTGTCTCGATGGTCAGTATCGGCGCCGTCTGATCCACGGAAACCGTGATGGTCGAGGTACCCACGCGTCCGGCGGCATCGGTGGCGACGACCGTAAGCACATTCATGCCTTCGCGCAGGAAGAAGCGCTCGAAGGTGAAACCGGTGCCCGCCGCATCGAGCACCGCGCCCTGCTGGTTCACGGTCACCGCGACCACCGGCTTGCTCACGCGCCCGGTGACAGTCACCGGGCGCTCGACAGTACCGGTCAGGTCGGTCGGGCTGCTGTCCTGCACCCGACCCAGTATGGATTTGTCGGTCGGACTGAGCACCGTGACACGCGGCGGACCGTCCAGCGTGACCGCGCGTCTTTCGCTCGTGACCGTGCCATCATCGAAGCGCGCGATGAATTCCAGGGTGTTGTCGCCGTCGAGCAGCTTGACTGCACCCGTGTAGCCGATTCGACCGGATTCGTCCGCCGTCTGGATGCTCATTGCCGAGCCATTCACGGTAAGGCTCCGGATCGCACTTTTGTTCGCGAATACCGTCGCCGCCACCGGCAATTCGACGGACGTCACGGTCTGCCCGCCGGCTGGCGACGTCACTTCGAGCACATGCAGATTCTCGGAGTCGACCTCGAATCCCCACGCCGCGCTGGCGACGATGCCAACCGTATCGGTCACCTCGACGTAGATCGTGTAGGGCCCCTCCGGCAGAGCCTGCGCGGGAACGTATGTCAGATCCGAACCGCTGATCTGGACCGCCGAACTGACATCGGCACCATTGAACATGAAGCGCAGGGAGCGCAGATCGAGCGACGCACCTCCGGTCACGAGACGGGCGCGAAGGGTCGGCCGCACCCCGGCCGGCAGCACCTCGTCGCGCGGAGACATGTCCGCAATCGACGGCGGAATACGCGTGGTGAAGGACCATCTCGATTCCGCCGCGTTGCCTGCACGATCGGCAAGCACAAGCTGCACGACATGCGTTGCGTCGGTGAGCGGCGCCGGGACGGAATAGGAGACGTCGGTCGGCGTGATCAGCGCAGACGCACTGACGTCGACGCCATCGAGCAACAAACGGACCTTCTCCGTATCGATACCGGATCCGAGGTCGAAATAGTTCGCTCTGATGGTCGGCTGCGCTCCCGGCGACAGAAAGCCGCTGGGGGGTTCCTGGGTGAGCACTTCAGGCGGCGTGCGCGTCACGAACGCCGTCTGCGCGCTCGCGCGGTTGCCGGCCGCGTCGGCCACGCGCACGACCAGTGTGTGCGGCCCCTCGCTCAGCGGCTGCGTCGGCCGGAAACTGAAGCCCGACGCCGAAGCCGCGACCTGGGCACCGATCGCTACGCCATCGAGTTCGACTTCCAGCGTTCGCACATCAACCCCGCTGCCGGAATCGGCGAACGAAGCAGCCAGCTCAGGCACCGCGTCCGCCGCCAGAATCGTGCCGGCGGACGGAAGCAGACCGGAAATGCGCGGCGCTTCGCTGTCGCCCGCGGGCGGTGTGCCAACGAAACGCCAGCTCAATGCGGTCAGCAGATCGATCGCGGTCGAACGGTTGGTGCGGAGAGTGATCGTGTCCTCGGACAGTCGCGACTCGCCCGCGGCAAGGTCGCCAACCGTCAGGGAACCCTCCAGCACCGTCACGTAACTGACCACCGAGGTGACTGTGCCGCCGACGGCACTCAGCGGACCGCCCGTGTTGATCAGCCTGGCGCGATAAACCGATTCCCACTCGAGCCGCGATATGCGCTTGGTCGACACCAGTTCGAAGGCGGTCACCGAAACGGCCGCGTCTTGCGCGGATGCAGGCATCGCCAGTACGAGCGAGCAGAGCAGCAGGGATACCAGGGCACGCAGCATGGCCATGACGGGTGACGTCACCTTGTTTGTCATCGATCGGAACTCGGGCGTGAAGGGTTCGCAGGGCGGGCGCGGCAGTCCCGCTCCGGGTCGAATCAGCTGCCGGAACGAGAGCCGAACGCCAGCGCCAGCGCCAGCGCGAGCCCGGCCAGCGCCAGTGTCGAAGGTTCGGGCACCGGCTGGGCGACCGCTGCCCGCGTGCGCCCTGAGGCAAGAACATCGAAGGTATCGGGGTCCGAGATCGAAAAAGCCTGCACACCTGGCAGGCCACTGCCCAGCCATTCGAATTCGATGGCGAAGCCGGTCAGCGACGCTCCACCATCAAGCGGGGCGCCGAGGGCGAACAGGTCGAACAGTGCGGGAAGCCCTGACTGGGACCCGATGATGATCTGATCCCAGTCAGCGTCCAGCGAAGGATCGCTGACGATGTTCAGAGAGGACTCGAGATAGAGGGACGGATCGAATTCGATGTCGATCAACGCGATCGGTGCGTCACCCGCCTGGTGGGTGACTGAGTAGTCATAACGGAACAGCGATCCGCCCAGCGACTGGACACTGAACCCGATGACGGCCGCCTGTGCCTGCAGGGCGGCGAAGACGGACAGGGCAAGAAATGTTCGTATGGCAGCAAGGAGCGGACGGTTCATGATGTGTGCGTGTGTCGTTGTTCGATCCTGCGGCGATTAGCAAGCTTCAGTCCACGTCATGTGAAACAAGGACATAGCTGTTACAGAGTTTTACGAATGTAAAAATCCGCGACAGGAATCGGGCCGACGCCGCCTGCCCCGGGCATCGCAGCGTCGCTCCATCGAGTTCGACCGCCCCGGGAATTCATCTGAAATAAATCATGTCGTTATGTTCGAGGAGGCCATTCCCATGCACGGCCGGCACCTTTGTCTGGTGGCAACCAATACGCCCGTTGCGAGCGATATCGATGCAGCTCGCGGCGATGCCGCGCCTTTCCTTTATGTCGAGCAGGCTGCGAGCCGGACCGCCCGCCCGGTCCGCCGACGGTCAGGAAGAACGGAAATGCCTTGCATCCGGACGGCCTTGCGCCCGACGGCCGAGCCAGCCTACAAGCCCGAGTCCGGCAACCATCAGCGCCCAGGTTTCGGGCTCCGGAATCGATTCGACAACGACCAGTTCAAGCTTGGCATTGTGATAGTTCGACAGGCGCACCACACCGTCCTTGTCGACATCCAGCCAGGAGAACACGATGCCGCCATCCTTGGCGGTAATGCCCCCCTCGGCGCCCTGAATCTGGTCATGGTAGAAACCCAGCCAGGATTTCCCGTCGATCTGGCCAGCGCCGAACAGGGTCACCATATGCGATCCGCCCGCAAAACTGAACGCCAGCTCGACGTCTTCACCCAGCCTTACCTGCTCGGTGATGAACTCGACCGTGGGCGCCTTGCCGTGGCTTTTCATGGTCAGGCCGTGAGCGGTGAAGTCGCCCTCGGCAATGTCGCCGGGATTGCCCTGGTACTTGAGTTTGAGATCCTTGACGTCCTGCCCCGCGAGATAGTGCAGCTTGCCGTCAAGCACCGAGGACCACTTCGGCGGAGCTTTGCCCTTCTCGCGATCCATCCACAGATCCAGCGTGGCCACGCGCGACCCGCCGTTTACGCCGATCGCGTCGCCGTCCTCGCCGATGCCCGCAACATGCTCGTCATTGAACTCGACGCCGTAGCGTCTGTGCAGGTACTCCAGACTGTTCGCAACGGAGGCGGGCGCACACTGATTCACATCCTGCTCGATGCTGTAGCCGTGTCCCGGCTGCAGATAGATCTGCGTCGGTCCTGTACCCAGAAAATTCAGGGGCGTGGCCTTGGGTGGCGCAACGACTGCCGGCACTGCCGGAGCGCCGCCTATCCGCGCGTCGCGATGGGTAATCCCGTACGACCGGAAAGCGCCGATCCTGACTGCCGATCCGCCTGGCGCATCGGTTGAAGCTTCGCTCGCCGCCCCCGGCGCGGGAGAGGCACCGACGTCGAAGCCGGTGACCACACTGTAAGAGAAATCAACGTACGCGTTGATCTCCGTTCGCGATCCGGTGTCGGAAAAGTCGAACAGGCTGGAGATCGAACGACCGAAACCACCGGCTCCAGCCGCATTGAACACCGGCATGTTCTGTACGACCCAGCCTTCGGTTTCGGTGAAAACGTTGATGTAACCGCTGGACGGCAAGGCGAGTCCGTCGAAATCGAAACTCACCTGACCCGTGTTCGATGCGCTCGTTCCGGCAAAGGAAACCTGCGAGAAATCGATCGCCGAACCGGACAATTCAATGGCATGCGATGTCGCCGTGATGCTTGCCATCAGTGTGGCGAGCACCATGTGTCGAAGAAATTGCGAAGGGAAACGCGAACGGTGACTCATCATGATCAGACCCTTTCGTTGAAATGGACCTCAGGAACCGGTGCAAACCACTGTTGCGAAGCAGAATTCATACCAAAACACAAAAGCGACAACCGCAAGCCAAGTCGATGATTTTTTGCAAATTTATGACATTGAAAATGTAAAAAACTGCGACACAGCGCTTGTGCAGACCCTGGCGCAAGGTCGCGTCATCCGCATCGAGCGGTCGCTGCAGCCCGCCAGCCACCGGATGCGTGCACCCCTCAGGCATCCGAACGGCGGGAACCCGAGTCCGTCGCGGCTTTCGACGCATTGTCGAAACCGGAGGGTCACCTGCGCCAGTGCGACACGCGCGGGACCCGGACGCCATTACGAGGACACGCCCGCGCCGATCAGTGCTCGGGGACCTTTCGCCCGGCCTTGACTTCGGCACGCCGTGTCTTTCCATCCAGACGTCGCTTGACCGCATTCATCAAGGGGCGCGTCGGGCGACGGACCTTCTCGACCCGGGCGGCAGAGGCAATCAGTGCCGCCAGGCGACGCATCGCTTCGGTACGGTTCTTCTCCAGGCTGCGGAAGCGCTGCGCCTTCACCACGACGACACCGTCCTTGCTGATGCGGTGATCACCCAGCATGCGAAGTCTTGCCTTCAATTCTTCCGGCAGCGACGAGGCCGCGATGTCGAATCGCAGATGCACTGCGTTCGCCACCGTGTTCACGTTTTGCCCGCCGGGCCCCTGGGCGCGAACAGCGCTGAACACGATTTCGGACGGAACCAGAACATAGGACATCACGCTCGAAACCCCGATAGACGGCCCGGAACACGGCTCGAAGCCCGCACCGTCATCGCCGTCTCCAGTATTCGGGCCCGCGTCCCGGTCGATGAAAGCGCTGCGGCTTCGCCAGCGTGTCGGGTGGCGCGACCGGTGAATCAGCTCTGTTCCCTGCAGCAAAGCGACGGCGCAGAGCAAGGCACTTTGCCGGGAAAGACGGACCCTGGCCGGCGCATCGGTCTGAACGGACACGCCGGCCCTTGCGGCAAGCGATGATCAGCTCAGCGCCTTGACATGACCAATCATCTCCGCCCCCCCCCTGCGCCGAGCCGTAGCACAGACGGCAGTTCTCTTCGAAGAACAGCGCGTTCTCGATGCCGGAATAGCCGGCGCCCTTGCCGCGCTTGATCACGATGACGATCTGCGCCTTGTCGGCGTTCAGGATGGGCATGCCGTAGATCGGGCTGGTCTTGTCGGTGCGGGCAACCGGATTCACCACGTCGTTGGCACCGATGACCAGTGCCACGTCGGCCTGCGAAAACTCGTCGTTGATTTCTTCCAGGTCGAACATCTGCTCGTAGGGCACGCCGGCTTCGGCCAGCAGCACGTTCATGTGGCCCGGCATGCTGCTCGCCAGCAGACGGCGTGACCCGCGACCGTTCGTTGATGGAACGCACGCTGGCCGCACCCGCACGCGTCGAACGGTTTGGCCCCTGTGCCCAACTGCCTGGCCGGAAACCCGCCTTCTTCGACGCGCAACGCATCGAGGACGCCCAGGGGCGCTTGCTCGATGTGCTGTACCTGTCGTTCCGGTTCAACGACAAATTCGCAGGCATCTTCCACACCCTTCTACCGCACGCGCAACCGCCCAGTGATGCAGCAGCTTGAGGCAGGGGGGCGGGTCACTGCGAGCAGTGGCAGTGATGACCTCGCTGCTGCTGGCCAAGCGCTTCAGGATCGATGCCGCCGCCTCGGCACTGCTGATCGGCTGGAGTACGCTGCTGTTCTGGCTGTCACTGCCGCTGCTGATGGCGCTCGGTCTGTTCGGGTGAGAATCAGATGCAAGCTGCAAGATTCAAGCGGCGAGCAGAAAGCGGTTGGGCATTTCCTGTCGTGGCAGCCTCCAACTTGAGTCTTGCATCTTGAATCTTTTATCTGTGCTGCTTCGCAGCGCGAACCTGATCGACGGCCAGTGGATCGCTGCGGATGACGGCGCCACGCTTACCGTGCGCAATCCGGCGACCGGCGAATGGCTGGCCGACGTGCCCCGCTGTGGCGCTGCGGAAACCGCCCGGGCGATCGACGCGGCAGCACGCGCCCTGCCCGGCTGGCGCACACGCACCGCCGCCGCACGTGCCCGCGTGCTGCGCGACTGGTTCGCGCTGATCCTGGCGCACGAAAAGGCGCTCGCGGCACTGATCACGGCCGAGGGCGGCAAGCCGCTGGCCGAGGCGCGCGGCGAGGTGACGTACGGCGCCTCCTTCGTCGAGTGGTTCGCCGAAGAAGGCAGGCGCGTCTATGGCGACACCATTCCTTCGCCGGCGTCCGACACCCGGCTGCTGACGCTGCGCCAGCCGGTCGGCGTATGCGCCGCCATCACGCCGTGGAATTTTCCGCTGGCGATGATCACGCGCAAGGTTGCGCCGGCGCTGGCGGCCGGCTGCACGGTCGTAGTGAAGCCGTCGGAACTGACGCCGCTGACGGCGTTTGCGCTGGCTGAACTGGCCATGCACGCCAGCGTGCCACCGGGCGTGCTCAACGTAATCACCGGTGATCCGGCACAGATCGGCGACGCCCTGTGCGCCGACCCGGCGGTACGCAAGCTGTCCTTCACCGGCTCTACGGCGGTCGGCCGGCGGCTGATGGCGCAGTGCGCTCCGACCTTGAAACGGCTGTCGCTCGAACTGGGCGGCAACGCACCCTTCATCGTGTTCGACGACGCCGATGTCGACGCCGCAGTCGAGGGCGCGCTGGCGGCCAAGTACCGCAACAGCGGTCAGACCTGCGTATGTGCCAACCGCTTCATCGTGCAGTCCGGCGTCTATGAAGTTTTCGCCGCCCGACTGGCCGACGCTTCGGCGCGGCTGGTGGTCGGCGACGGCGCCGATCCGGGTGTCGAACAGGGGCCGCTGATCAACATGGCAGGCCTCGAAAAGGTCGAGGCGCTGATCGCCGATGCGAAGGCGAAAGGTGCCCGGGTGCTGTGCGGCGGACGCCGCCATGCACTCGGTGGCACCTTCTTCGAACCGACCGTGCTGGCCGATGCGACACCGGCGATGCGCATCGCCCGCGAGGAAGTATTCGGCCCGGTGGCGCCGGTATTCCGTTTCGAATCCGAAGCGCAAGCCATCGCGCTGGCAAACGACACCGAATCCGGACTCGCCGCCTATTTGTATACACGCGATATCGGCCGCGGCTGGCGCGTCACCGAAGCACTGGACTTCGGCATGGTCGGCCTGAACACCGGACGCATATCGAACGAAGTCGCCCCGTTCGGTGGCATCAAGCAGTCCGGCTTCGGGCGCGAAGGGTCGAAACACGGCATCGAGGACTATCTCGACATCAAGTATCTGTGCGTCGACATCGGCCACGCACCTGCCGGGTAACCGTCGAACCATGACCGCCACGTTCGCCGATCACTTCGCCACACTGGCCAGCCAGTACGCGAGCAGCCGCCCGACCTATCCACCGGCACTGTTCGACTGGCTGGCCGAACGGTGCGCCGCGCGCGACTGCGTGTGGGACTGCGGCACCGGCACCGGTCAGGCGGCGGTCGATCTCGGCCGCGTGTTCGGGCGGGTCGTCGCGACCGACGCCAGCGCCGCCCAGATCGCCGAAGCCACCCCGCATGCACGCGTCGACTATCGGGTTGCACCTGCCGAGGCGTCGGGGCTGGACGATGCATCGGTCGATCTGGTCGTCGTCGCCCAGGCGCTGCACTGGTTCGATCTCGACCGCTTCTACCCTGAAGCGCGGCGGGTGCTGAAACCGGGCGGCGTGATCGCGGCGTGGTGTTACGGCGTACTGCACGTCGGCGACGAAGGTGATGCGGTGGACCATCTCGTGCAGCACTTCTATCACGATGAGGTCGGCCCCTGGTGGCCGGCCGAACGACATCATGTCGAAACGGCTTACCGCGATCTGCCCTTCCCGTTCGCGCTGCTGCCCGCGCCCGACTTCGCGCTGTCGGCGCGGTGGACGCCGGCGCAGCTGCTCGGCTACCTGCGCAGCTGGTCGGCCACCGCGCGCTTCATGGCCGCGAATGGCTTCGATCCGGTCGAACGGTTGTCGGTCGCGCTGCACGCGGCCTGGGGCGACCCGACGCAGGCGCGGACGGTCAGCTGGCCGCTGTCGCTGCGCGTCGGCGTCTGTTGCAATTGAATCGCGAACCACGTTTGCAGCCTTCGCTCAGCGACGCGCAAAACGGGCGCTCACGGCCGGCGCCCAGCTCGACGCAATCACGGCGCCGGCGAGCATGAATTCGAGATTGACGAACAGGTATTCCAGCGGCGGGTAGGCGGTCGCGCCGTCCCACGGCACACAGCCTGCCAGCGCGACCACCGCGAACAGCGGGCGCGCCCAGCGCCGGAACAGCAGCAGGCCGGCCGTCGAGATCGATGCCAGCGCCAGATACACCATGCCGCCGATGCCGGTCATCCAGCTGGTCGCGTCCTGCGCTGCAACGTAGCCACGCAGCGGCTCGGGCAGATCAGGTGCGGTGGCGATGTGCGACACGACCGCCAGTACCACGCACAGCAGGTAGAGCGCGATCAGCATGCGGAACATTATGGGTGTCATGGATTGTCAGGGCGGTGGATGAACGGGGACGGACACCGGCACCGCGCAGCACGACGGGGCATGAGGTGTCGGGCTGTGCTCATTCGTAGCCGCCACGGCGACCGGCCTTGATCGCCGAGCGGTGCGTCTTGCCTGCCAGCCTTCGTTCGACCGCCGCGCGGCCGGGACGCGTCGGACGGCGTGTCTTTGCGACATGGGCAGCTGCGCCGATCAGTTCGTCCAGGCGGCGCATGGCCTCGGCACGGTTCTTCTCCAGGCTGCGGAAGGTCTGCGCCTTGATCACCACGACGCCTTCATGAGTGATGCGCTGATCGCCAAGCGCGAGCAGGCGCGCCTTCAGTTCGTCCGGCAGCGACGAGGCGCCGATGTCGAAGCGCAGATGCGCAGCACTCGATACCTTGTTGACGTTCTGCCCGCCGGCACCCTGGGCGCGAATGGCGGTGAATTCGATTTCGTCGGGCAGCAGGGTGTACGGGATGCGCATGATGCAGGTCAGGCGTTCGGCAATGCTGGATTGTGCCCCGGCCCCGTGCGTCGCACAGTACCGGGGCATCGACCGGACGGTCCGGAGCGGCGTGTCAGTTCCTGCGCTTGCGCGCCGGCAACAGACGGTCGTACTCATCCTTGACCACGCCATAGCACTCGCACACGCGCTCTTCCATCTTCGAGCGCTTGACCACGGTGATGAGGCCGCGCGAGCGTGCGATCAGGCCTTCCTTCTCCAGCAACCCCAAGGTCTGCGTCACGCTTTCGCGCCGCACGCCGAGCAGCTTGGCGACCCGCTCCTGTGTGACGGCCAGTTCGCAGCCGTCGAGCCGGTCGATGCTCATCAGCAGCCAGCGGCACATCTGCTGGGGCAGTTCATGGTGCTGGTTGCACACAGCGTTCTGCGCCGTCTGGCTGATCATTGCCTGGGTGAACAGCAGCGACAACGCCTGCAGATGACCGCCGAGCCCGAATTCGTTCTGCATCACCTTGCGACTGAGACGGTAGGCCTGACCGGCGCTCTGCACTTCGGTGCTGGTCGGCATGCTTTCGCCGCCCATGAAGATCGAAATGCCGACCATGCCCTCGTTGCCGACCAGCGCGGTTTCGCTGGAAGAACCGTCTTCCAGCGAATAGAGCAGCGACACGATGCCGGAAACCGGAAAGTGCAGGAAATTCACGTGATCGCCGGATTCCGACAGCGTCCAGTCTATCGGCATGTCGACGAGTTCAAGATCGGGCAGCAGGCGCGCGAAGTCCTTGTCAGGCAGTGATGCGAGTATCCGGTTCGCCGTCGGATCGGGCGGCGATGCACTTTCGGCATCCTTTTTCGACATAGCCTGTCCCTTCCAGGGTGGGTTGGAGTGCGTAGATGTACGGAAAACAGCTCAAATGGAAGGCGTGTCGCGCTGAACCGCGGGTCGCTGCGAGCGACGCATCGGGGATGATCAGCGCCGCCTGTCATGCATATAGCCCTTATCCGGCCGGGTGACAACCCGCGAATTCCCGGGGCGGTTCCCGACTCATGAAGGGCGCCCGCCGCAAACCGGGCATTGACTCGCGCAGCGAACGAACACAGGGCGTTCGATACAAAAAAACCGCGTGCCGCCTCGGCGGACACGCGGTTTCAGCGGTGTGCAGTCCGATCAGCTCAGCGACTTCACGTGGCCGATCATTTCCGACACGACACCCTGCGCCGAGCCGTAGCACAGGCGGCAGTTCTCTTCGAAGAACAGCGCGTTCTCGATGCCGGAATAACCGGCGCCCTTGCCGCGCTTGATCACGATGACGTTCTGCGCCTTGTCGGCGTTCAGGATGGGCATGCCGTAGATCGGGCTGGTCTTGTCGGTGCGGGCCACCGGATTCACGACGTCGTTGGCGCCGATGACCAGTGCCACGTCGGCCTGCGAGAACTCTTCGTTGATTTCTTCCAGGTCGAAGATCTGCTCGTAGGGCACGCCGGCTTCGGCCAGCAGCACGTTCATGTGACCCGGCATGCGACCCGCCACAGGGTGAATGGCGAATTTCACCTCGACGCCCGCCTCTTCCAGCAGCTTGGTCATTTCATAGACCTTGTGCTGGGCGCCGGCCACCGCCATGCCGTAGCCGGGCACGATGATCACCTTCTGCGCGTAGCGCATCATCGACGCGGCATCCATCGACGAACATTCCTTCATCGTGCCGGTCGGGCCCGAGCCGGCCTGCGCTTCGCCGGTGATCGGCGAGAACAGGATGTTGGTGATCGGGCGGTTCATCGCCTTGGCCATCAGCTGTGTCAGCAGCGTACCGGCTGCACCCACCACGATGCCCGCGATGATCAGCGCCGGAATGCCCAGCACATAGCCTTCGAAGCCCACGGCCAGCCCGGTGAAGGCATTGAACAGCGAAATGACCACCGGCATGTCGGCGCCACCGATCGGCAGCGTGATGATGACGCCCAGCACCAGCGACAGCACGAAGAACGTGATGATCTGGGTCGGCGTCGGGTCGCCGCTGACCACGATGCCGACACCCACCAGAACCGTGACGAGGGCGAGCACGATGTTGACGGCGTTCTGCGCCGGCAGCCGCCAGGCCTTGTTCATCAGACCCTGCAACTTGGCGAACGCCACGCAGGAACCCGAGAACGACACGGCACCGATCAGCGCGCCCAGCGTGGCCAGCGTCGTGAACACCACGCCATGCACGCCGCCGCGCGCAAATTCGAGCGCCGCGATCGCTGCCGCCGCGCCGCCGCCCATGCCGTTATAGATGGCGACCATCTGCGGCATGTCGGTCATTTTCACCACCTTGCCCGACCACCAGGCCGCAACGCCGCCGATGACGATGGCGAGGATGATGAGCCCGAAGTTCTGCATGCCGGGCGTGAAGAAGGTGACCAGGGTGGCCACCACCATGCCGATGCCTGCCCACACGATGCCCTTGCGCGCGGTGACCGGCGAGGCCATGGCCTTAAGGCCGAGGATGAACAGTACGGCGACGACGAAATAGGATGCGTCGACCAGGAGTTTTGCAGTCACGTTGTCGGCCCCCTCAGTTCTTCTTGGTGAACATGGCGAGCATGCGCTCGGTCACGACGTAGCCGCCGGCCGCATTCGCCGCGCCCAGAACCACGGCGATGAAGCCGATGGCGAGCTGCAGCGGATCTTCCGGATCAGCATGGCCGAGCACGACCATGGCACCGACGAGCACGACGCCGTGCACGAAGTTGGAACCCGACATCAGGGGGGTGTGCAGGATGACCGGCACACGGGCGATCACCTCATAACCGGTGAAGGCGGCGAGCATGAAGATATAGAGCGCTTCCATCATTCGATCCTTTCTTTTTTGAGCGGCCTCAGAGGCCGAACACCTTCTTCACCATCGTGTGACGCACCTCGCCACCGTGGGTGAGCGCGGTGCCGGAGATCACGTCGTCGTCCCAGTCCGGCACGAACTGACCGTCCTTGACGAAAGGTGACAGCAGGTTGAAAAGATTCTTGGCATACATGTCCGACGAATGCACCGGCATGCGCGACGTGATGTTCGTCGGGCCGATGACGAGGGCGTTGCCCACATGCACCGACTGGCCGGCGATCGTGCCGTCGACGTTGCCGCCGGATTCGCACGCCATGTCGACGACGACGGCACCGGCCTTCATGCCCTGCACCATGTCGAGCGTGATGATGCGCGGCGCACGCTTGCCCGGGATGGCTGCGGTCGTGATGAGCACGTCGGCGTTGGCCACCGCCTTGCCCAGCTTCACGGCCTGCTGCGCCTTTTCCTCTTCCGTCAGTTCGCGCGCATAGCCACCGGCACCGGCGGCCGAAACGCCGGTATCGACGAACTTGGCACCGAGCGACTCGATCTGTTCCTTGGTTTCCGGCCGCACGTCATAGGCTTCGACGATGGCACCCAGGCGCTTTGCCGTGGCGATGGCCTGCAGGCCGGCCACGCCGGCACCGATCACCAGTGCGCGGGCCGGGCGGATCGTGCCCGCAGCGTAGGTCAGCATCGGGAAGAACTTCGGGCACTGGCCGGCGGCTATCAGCACACACTGATAGCCGGCCACAGCCGCCTGCGACGACAGTGCGTCCATGCTCTGGGCGCGCGAAATGCGCGGCACCAGTTCGACCGCGAAACTCGTGATGTTGCGTTCGGCCAGCCGAATGGCCCGCGCGCGGTCTGCATAGGGCTGCAGGAAGCCGGTCAATACGGCACCCGGCTTCAGCGATTCGATCTGCATATTGGTCGGCGCACCGACCCGCAGCACGATGTCGGACTGCGTATGGATCGCTTCGCTGCTGTCCGCGATGGTTGCACCCGCAGCGACATAGTCTTCGTCGCTGTAATGGCTGCTCGCGCCTGCGCCGGTCTGCACCTGAATCGCGGCGCCCAGTGCGGCAAACTTCTTGACCACTTCGGGCGTCAGCGCCACGCGCTGCTCGCCCTCGGCCGACTCCTTCGGCACACCAATGGTGACTGCCATGTACCCTCCCCCGTAATGAACTTCCTGCTCTGAACATCGTGCTGTGAGTCCGCGTCGATGGCGCGGCGGTGCCGATGTTTCTGAATGCCCGGGTGAACGCCGAAAATGCCCCCCGGCCGGCTTCGCATACTATCCTCAGGCAGCGCGGTGCGCAGCGGGGTATACCAAAATAAAGGTTTACTTATGAATCGACAAACCACGCCGAAACGCGTGCGCGGCACGTCGCGCCGCTCAAGCAAACGCGGCCTGGCGCCCGGGTCGGTGGTGTTCATCGGCGCAGCGCGCGAGCAGGCGGCGGGCATCTCGCTGATCGAGTACGGACCGGACGCGTTGCAGGAAACCCGCTTCACGTCGCTCGAACAGTCGCGCCTTCACGCAGCGACGCTGCCGCTGCGCTGGCTGAACGTCTATGGCGTGCACGACACGAGCGTTCTGGCCGAGATCGGTCAGCGCTTCGGGCTGCATCCGCTGGTGCTGGAAGACATCGCCAATACAGAACAGCGGCCGAAGGTGGAGGACTACGGCGACCAGCTGTTCATCGTCGCCCGCGTGCTGCAGTTGTCGGATGACGGTCACACGCTGTCATCGGAACAGTTCAGTCTGGTGCTCGGCACCGATTTCCTGCTCAGCTTCCAGGAACGTCCGACCGGCAGCTTCGAACCGGTGCGCGAGCGGCTGCGCAAATCGCTCGGCAGCCTGCGCAGCAGCGGCATCGACCTGCTGGCCTACAGCCTGATCGATGCCGTGGTGGACAACTATTTCGGCGTGATCGAGCGCATCGACGACCGGCTTGATCGACTGGAGGAAGCGCTGTTCGAACGTCCGGCGAGTGCGCAGATCGCCTCGCTGCACGAGGCGAGGCGCGACACCATGGCACTGCGGCGCGCGCTGTGGCCGTTGCGTGAAGTGATCAGCAGCCTGCAGCGCGGCGACCATCCGCTGGTGACGCCGGAGACGCGTGTCTATCTGCGCGACGTGCAGGACCACCTGACATTCCTGATCGAATCGGTCGATGCGATGCGCGAAACGCTGTCCGGTCTGCTGGATGTGTACCTGTCGGCGATGAGCCAGCGGGTGAATCAGGAGGTGCGCATCCTGACCGTGATCACCACGCTGTTCATGCCAGCGGCGCTGGTGGCGGGTGTGTTCGGCATGAATTTTCGCCACATGCCCTGGCTGGATTCACCGCATGGCTTCCTGCTGGCACTGGCGCTGATGACCGGCATTGCGGCGCTGCTCGGCATGCTGTTCTGGCGCCGACACTGGATGGACTGAACCGTTGCGGCCAGGCGGACGCGCTCAGTCCTTCATGCTGCCCAGCTTGCGCCGGGCCGAATCCAGCCTATCGCGTTCGGCCTTCTCGCGCGCTTCGACATCAATCAGCTTGATGAGGATGAGCGACACATTGTCACCGGTCGGCCGGCCCCGATCCCGTGCGCGCTTGATCAGGGTTTCCGCCGCCTCGCGAGCGGAAAAGACGGACAGCACGCCGCCGATTTCCTCGTCGGAAAAGTAGGCCCACAGACCATCCGAACAGATCAGGAAGCTGTCGCCGTCGGCCAGGTCGGTAGCGCCGCCGTAGTCGATCATCGGCTCCTTCTGCGCACCGAGGCAGTGCAGCAGCAGATTACGCTGCGGATGCGTCTTGGCCCCTTCCTCGTCGAGCCTGCCCTGGCGGATCAGTTCGCCGACCAGTGAGTGGTCCTGACTGATGGCGACACGCTTGTCATGGCGGAAATGGTAGATGCGCGAATCACCGCAGTGCGCCCAATCGACGCGACCCGACTGCATCAACAGCACGCAGGCGGTGGAATGCGGATCCTGCTCGGTCGTGAAACGGGTGAGCTTGATCACCACGTGCGCTTCCTCGACCACACTGCGCAGCAGGTCTTCCGGTGTTTCGACCGCGGGCGCGTAGGCCTCGAAGTTGTCGCGCGCCTTCATCACGACCTGCTCGGCTGCCATCGCACCGCCGCTGTGCCCGCCCATGCCGTCGGCGAGCACCGCCATCAGCATGCCCTTGTGGCGGCTGTGCGGGAAGACTGCGGCACGGTCCTGCTGTTCCTTGCGGTCACCGATATGCTGCGCAACGCAACTGTCTAGTTTTAGTGCCATGAAGGATTCCGGATACGTCCCCTGATTCTAGCCGTGTGGGCGGGTCCGCTGCGACCCGCGTCACCCGGCGTCACAAACACCGGAAAATTGTGACGAATGTTCACACCGCGAGACTGACGTGCCGTTCGTTGATTTCATCGATGTATTCGTCCAGCGCCGCAGCGTGGATACCGAGTTCGGTCAGGATTTCCGGCCCGCGCACCGCCCACGACGGATCGCTCAGCCCCTTGTTGCGCAGATAGATGTGGGTGGCGAGCGCGACGATGCCTATGGTGCTGCGCAGGCCGAAGGTATCGTCGTCCGGCATGGTGTGATGGTGCTGGATCGCCTGCACGATCAGTTCCGGCAGACCCCAGTTGCGGGCAACCCAGTAGCCGACCGTGGCGTGATCGAGGCGATAGCTCGTGTTCTCGAGCGCCAGATCGACCCAGGCCGTGTCGTCATCCAGATTGAGCCGCTTCCAGTACTCCGGGAAGCGGGTGCACAGCAGCGGCACGCCGCAATCGTGGAACATCGCCGCCAGATAGGCCTGGTCGGGGAATACATTGCACACCGCCACACGTTCGCTGGCGATCTGCGAGGCGATGGCGGCGATTTCGTCGCAACGCGCCCAGAAGTGCGTCATCTGGGGACCGGCTCCGCTCGCCACCTGACGGATCGAAATGCCACGCACGAGATTCACGGTCTGCGACAGACCGACCAGCATCAACACCTGCTCGGCATTGCTCGGCGCGCGTCCGCGGCTGTAGGCCGGCGATCGACACAGTTTGAACAGGGCCGACAGCACCCCTGGATCGCGCGATATCGATTCTGCCAGATCGCCCACTTCGAAATCCGGCGTACGCATCAGGTTGTCGATTTCCATCAGCAGATGCGGCTTGGCCGGCAGCAACACGGCGGTGGAATCGAGCAGGGCTTCTGCGGTGTCGGGCATCGTACTGCGAGCGTTTTGCATGGTGGGGTTCTCTCTTCGGGATCTATTGCGGGTTACGTCAATCAACGGCAGGAATTGCCGCGACTTGAACCGCAAGCGATACGCTCAGGCAGCCGTTGTCAGCGCCTCCTCCAACCATTCGATCCAGTGCCGTACCGGCGTTCCGGTGCCGGTCTGAAGGTGTGCGATACAGCCGACATTCGCACTGGCAATTCCCTTCACCGGCGCGGACTGCAGCGCATTCAGCTTGTTGTCGCGCAGCGTGCGCGACAACTGCGGCTGCAGCAGTGAATAGCTGCCGGCCGAACCACAGCACAGGTGGCTGTCGCTGACCGGTACAAGGTCATACCCGGCGGCTCGCAGCAGGCCTTCGGCGAGACCGCGCACCTGCTGGCCGTGCTGCAGCGAACAGGGCGGGTGATACGCCAGCGGCGCCGATACAGGCGGCTGCGCCGCGAACAGGCCTTCGACCTGCACCCGCTCGGCGTGCAGGATTTCCGACAGGTCCTTCGTCATCGCGCCGACGCGTGCGGCGCGCTGTGCGTACTGCGGGTCATCGGCCAGCAGGTGGCCGTACTCGCGCACCGTGGTGCCGCAGCCGGAGGCGGTCATCACGATGGCTTCGATTTCGCCGCTCTCAATGGCCGGCCACCAGGCGTCGATCAAAGCCCGCATGTCGCGCCGTCCGCCGTCCTGGTCATTCAGGTGAAAGCGCAAGGCGCCACAACAACCGGCACGCGCCGCCTCGACCAGCGAAATGCCCATCAGATCGAGCACCCGCGCCGCGGCGGCATTCACGTCCGGCATCAGCGCCGGCTGTACGCAGCCGGCCAGCACCAGCATGCGCCGTGCGTGACGTACCGGTGGCCAGCTGCCGGCATCGCGCCGCGGCGCCACCTTGGCGGCCAGCGAGGCGGGCAGCAACGGTCGGGCGAGCCGGCCCAGCGCCAGTGCCGTGTTGAACACACCCGGTCGAGACAGTCCTTCCCGCAGCACCCAGCGCGCCGCGCGTGCGGCCAGCGGCCGTTGCGTGCGACGCTCTGCCACGGCACGGCCGATATCGACCAGTTCGCTGTAGCGCACACCGGACGGACAGGTAGATTCGCAATTGCGACAGGTCAGACAACGGTCGAGGTGCGGCAGCACGGTTTCGGCCGGTACGGCGCCCTCGAACATCTGCTTCATCAGGTAGATGCGGCCGCGCGGGCCGTCGAGTTCATCGCCGAGCAGCTGATAGGTCGGGCAGGTCGCGTTGCAGAAACCGCAATGCACGCACTTGCGCAGCACTGCCTCGGCAGCGTCGCCCTCCGGCGTGCTGCGGATGAAATCGGCCAGTCCGGTCTGCATCGGGGTCGCTCTTAAAGTTCGGGGTACAGCCGTCCGGGGCTGAACACGCCGGACGGGTCGAAAGCCTTTTTCAGCCGCTGGCTGACCGCCATCACTTCGGGCTTGAGCGGTTCGAACACGCCCAGCGCCCGGTCTACGGTCCGGCCGCCACGGAACAGGGTGACATGGCCGCCCAGCGCGCCCACCACATGACGCAGCGCATCGGCGTCGGTGTCGCTGCGCAGCCATCGCTGCAGGCCGTTCCATTCGGTCAGGCTGTCGCCATCGAACGCCAGATGCGGCGCCGTCGGCGGCAGCGCGACGCGCCACAGCGGTGCATCGCCATCGAAGAAGGCGTGCGTGTGATTGCGCACCGACTGCCACAGCGCGGCCGCTTCGACGGCATCGACCGCCTCGCCGCCGATCAGCTGTGCCGCAGCGTCGAGCGCAACCCGGGCGCCCGACAGCCTGACATGCAGCCGGCCTCCATGCCAGCAGGTGGCGGAAATCGGCAGCGGCTGCGCGCCCCACTCGCGCAGGCGCAGCAGCGCCGTCGCATCGTCGAGTTCGAGCAGGCGGGTCTGTTCGGCCTGGGGCAGTGGCAACACCTTCAACGTCACGTCGAGAATGAGGCCCAGCGTGCCGAAACTGCCGGCGATCAGCCGCGATACGTCGAAGCCCGCAACGTTCTTCATCACCTGGCCACCGAAGCGCAGCACGCGGCCCTGGCCATCCATCACGGTGACGCCGAGCACGAAGTCGCGCAGGCTGCCGGCTGCCATGCGGCGCGGGCCGGACAGGCCGCTTGCGACCATGCCACCCACTGTGACGCCGGGACCGAACAGCGGCGGCTCGAACGCCAGCATCTGCTGCCGGCCGGCCAGCAGTGCTTCGATGTCGGCCACGCGGGAGCCGGCGTGCGCCGTGATGTAGAGCTCGGAGGGCTCGTAGGCGATGACACCCTGGGCACCGCGCATGTCGAGCGGCGCGCCGGCGAGCTGCTGCGCGAGAAAATCCTTCGAGCGACTGCCGTGCGGGCGCAGCGTGCGGCCTTGCGCGGCTGCATCCAGCACCATCTCGCGCAGCGTCGAATGGAAAGGATGGGTCATCGTCAGAAGCGCGGCAGGTCGGGGTGCGGCAGCTCGCCGTGATGCACGTGCATGCCGCCCATTTCGGCGCAGCGGTGCAGCGTCGGCACCGCCTTGCCCGGATTCATCAGACCGGCCGGATCGAAGGCCGCTTTCACGCGATGGAACATGTCGAGTTCGCCGGGTGCGAACTGCACGCACATCTGGTTGATCTTCTCCAGTCCGACGCCATGCTCGCCGGTGATGGTGCCGCCCAGCGCAACCGACAGCTCGAGGATTTCGACGCCGAAGGCCTCGGCGCGGTGCAGCGAATCCGCATCGTTCGAATCGAACAGGATCAACGGATGCAGATTGCCGTCGCCCGCGTGGAACACGTTCAGGCAGCGCAGGCCGTACTTGTCGGACATCGCATTCATCGCTTCCAGCATGTCGGCCAGCTTGCGCCGCGGAATGGTGCCGTCCATGCAGTAGTAGTCGGGCGAGATGCGCCCGGCCGCCGGGAAAGCCGCCTTGCGTCCGGCCCAGAAACGCAGCCTTTCGGCTTCGCCGTCGGACACGCGGACTTCGGTGGCACCCGCTGCGTCGAGCAGCGCACGCACCCGGGCAATCTCGTCTTCCACTTCTTCCGCCGTGCCATCGGCCTCGCACAGAAGGATGGCCGCGGCATCCAGCGGGTAACCGGCATGCACGAAAGCTTCGACCGCCACCGTCGTTGCCTGGTCCATCATTTCCAGTCCGGCCGGGATGATGCCGGCCGCGATGATGTCGGCCACCGCCTGACCGGCGCGACGCACATCGTCGAAGGCGGCCAGTACGCAGCGCGCCACGCGCGGTCGGGGCACCAGCTTCACGGTGACTTCGGTGACGACGCCGAGCAGCCCCTCCGAACCTATGGTGACGGCCAGCAGGTCATAACCCGGGGAGTCCGGCGCGGCGCTGCCCACCTCCATTACGTCGCCGGCCATGCTGACCATGCGCACGCGCAGCACGTTGTGCACCGTCAGGCCGTACTTCAGGCAATGCACGCCGCCGGAGTTCTCCGCCACATTGCCGCCGATGCTGCAGGCGATCTGCGACGATGGATCCGGCGCGTAATACAGGCCGTGCGGCGCGGCTGCTTCCGACACCGCAAGATTGCGCACGCCCGGCTGGACCACCGCCTGCTGCGCCAACCGGTCGACCGACACGATGCGGTTCATGCGCGCCGTTGACAGCACGACGCCCTGCTTGTGCGGCGTGGCTCCGCCGGACAGTCCGGTGCCGGCGCCGCGCGGCACCACCGGCACACCGAGCCGGTGACAGGTGCGCAGCACGGCGACCACCTGCGCCTCGGTCGTCGGCAGCGCGACGGCAAGCGGCATTTCGCGCATCAGCATCAGGCCGTCGCACTCGTACGCACGCAGGCGACCGGAGTCCGTGATCAGGCAGTCGGCCGGCAGCACGCGTGACAGTTCGGCGATCAGCACAGCCGGAGAGATCGCCGCGGGTGCAGCGGCGGCGGAACGGGTGTGGGCGGTTTCGGCGTGGGCCTGCGGCAATGCGCTCATGGCTCGTTTTCGGGTGCAATCATGCGGTCGATGATACCCGCAGACATCCGCGACGGCGGACGGTTGCGACGTAGCGATCCGGCGACACCGAAACTTGCCGACTTGAACGACGGCTGGCCGGGCATGCCCCGCTGCGGCTGGAGCGTGTGCTGTGGGAGCTGTTCCTGTGAAAGCGGCGATCCCACAGGGACGTCGCCTGCTGACGCTTTCCGCTGCCCGTGAACGCGCGTCAGGCCTTCTTCTCGACGTAGATGGCGCGGAAGTCGTTCACATTGGTCAGCGTCGGTCCGGTCACGATCAGGTCATCAATGCCATGGAAGAAACCGTAAGCGTCGTGCACATCGAGCATGTGGCGGGCGTCGATGCCGGCGGCGCGCGCGCGGGCGAGCGTGTCGTCCGTGACCAGGGCGCCAGCGTTGTCCTCGCTGCCGTCGATGCCGTCGGTATCGCCGGATACCGCATGGATGCCGGGCATGCCGTCGAGCGCAATTGCCAGTGACAGCAGGAATTCCGAATTGCGGCCGCCGCGCGGCTTCTGCCCCGGCTTGATCTGGCCCAGCGTCACCGTGGTCTCGCCGCCGGACAGCAGCACGCAGGGTGGCGCCAGCGGCGTGCCGTTGATCGCGCACGCCTTGGCGATGCCGGCCAGCACCTTGCCGGCATCGGCCGACTCGCCCTCGATCATGTCGCCCAGCACCAGCGGCGTCACGCCGTGCGCGCGGGCCACCTCGGCGGCCGCCAGCAGCGAAGCCTGGGCAGTCGAAATGGTGCGCGTTTCGCAACGCGCCAGACGCGGGTCATCCGCCTTCGGCGTTTCGGATTCGGGGCGCGACAGCCAGCTCATGACCGCGGTCGGCACTTCGATGTTGTAGCGGCGGATGATGGCCAGCGCATCCTCGCGCGTCGTGGTGTCGGGCACCGTCGGGCCGGACGCGACCACCGCCGGATCGTCGCCCGGTACGTCCGAAATGACCAGCGTGAATACGCGCGCCGGATAGCAGGCCTGCGCCAGCCGGCCGCCCTTCATCGACGACAGGTGCTTGCGCACGCAATTCATTTCCTGGATCGCCGCGCCGCTGGCCAGCAGCGCGCGGTTGACCGCCTGCTTGTCCTCCAGCGTCAGCCCTTCGGCCGGCGCCGACAGCAGTGCCGAGCCGCCGCCGGATATCAGCGCGATCACCAGGTCGTCTTCGTTCAGTCCCTGCACCGATTGCAGGATGCGTTTCGCCGCCTGCTGGCCCGCCGCATCGGGCACCGGATGCGACGCCTCGACTACTTCGATGCGCCGGCACGGCGCGCCGTGGCCGTAACGGGTCACCACCAGTCCCGACAGTTCGCCTGGCCAGTTCTTCTCGACCGCCAGCGCCATCGAAGCGGCCGCCTTGCCGGCGCCCACCACCAGCGTGCGCCCCTTCGGCGGCGGCGGCAGGTTGGCCGGCACGCACAGGTCCGGGTTGGCGGCGTCGAACGCCGCCTGGAACAGCTTGCGGAGGAAGTCTTTGGGGTCGATTGTCTGGGTCATGCTTGCGGCAGCTCCATGTGTTGCATCCGGTCAGCACGCAACGCACGTGACCATGGGAATATATGAAGAATTCTAACTGGTACGGCCTTATATATAAGCCGACTTATAATCAATAGCTCTTATCCATCTCATCACGAGCAGCCATGGCCAACCGACTTTCAAAGATTACGACACGCACCGGTGACGGTGGCGAGACCGGCCTCGGCGACGGCACGCGGGTGTCCAAATACAGCGCCCGCGTGCACGCGCTGGGTGACGTCGACGAACTGAACAGCGCGCTCGGCGTGCTGCTGTGCGAAGCGCTGCCGCCCGATCTTGCCGCGCTGCTGACCGACATCCAGCATGATCTGTTCGACCTCGGTGGTGAACTGGCCGTACCGGGCTACAACCTGGTCAAGCCCGACCAGGTGGCACGGCTGGAAACCGAACTGGAACGACTGAATGACGAGCTCCGGCCGCTGAAGGAATTCATTCTGCCCGGGGGTACGCGCGCGGCCGCGCTGTCGCACCTTGCACGCACGATCTGCCGGCGTGCCGAGCGCGCCGTCATCGCCGCCGCCGCAGAAGGTCAGGTGCCGGACGCCAGCCGCCAGTACCTCAACCGCCTGTCCGACCTGCTGTTCGTCATCGGCCGCACCTTCAACCGGCTCGATGGGCGAGGTGACGTGCTTTGGCAACGTGGCCGTGCGCATGATGGCAAGGCCGGCTGAACAACGCTGCCACGGATGGACGGTGAATCTGCATTCCTCCGGTTCTCGAGAAACTCGCCTCGGCTGACCATCAAAACGTGATCCCGACTCACGACGCGCCGATCGGCGTATTCGACTCAGGCCTCGGCGGCCTGTCGGTGCTGCGCCACGTACGGGCGCGCCTGCCCGCGGAAGACTTTCTTTACGTCGCCGATTCGGGCCATGCGCCTTACGGCGAGCGCAGCGCCGACTGGATACGCGCACGCAGCCTGACGCTCGGCGAATTCCTGATCGGCCGCGGCGCGAAGGCGCTGCTGATCGCCTGCAATACGGCGACGGCAGCCGCGGCGCATGCCCTGCGCGAACGCTGGCCCGAGGTGCCGGTCGTCGGCATGGAGCCGGCGGTCAAACCCGCCGCCGCCGCCACGCGTTCCGGTGTGGTGGGTGTACTTGCCACCACGGGCACGCTGGCCAGCGCGCGCTTCGCTGCGCTGCTCGACACCTTCGGCCGCGACGTCCGCGTGATCACCCGGCCCGGTACCGGCCTGGTCGAAGCGGTCGAGCACGGCGAACTGGACACCCCCGCCACGCGTGCGCTGATCGCGTCGCATCTCGAACCGCTGCTGGCCGGCGGTGCCGACGTGATCGTGCTCGGCTGCACGCACTACCCCTTCCTGCGCGGCCTGATCGAGCAGGAGGTCGGGCCGTCGGTACAGGTGATCGAGACCGGCGATTCAGTGGCCCGTCAGCTGGCGCACCGACTCAACGACGCCGGACTTCTGCGCAGCGGCAACCCTGCGGGAACCGAAAGCTTCTGGTCCTCGGCCGCCTCGGGCACTGCTGAGCGGGTACTGCAGCGCTTGTGGCATCCGGATGCGCGGCTTGCCGCCTTGCCGGGATAAAAAAATCCCGCACACATGCCGGATTCGTTGACGAATCAGACAGGTGCGCGGGTAAGACCGAAGGGTTGGCCAAGGGAAGCGGTGGCCGGGGCGGTGAGCCGCCCCGGACGAGTCCCGGCGGCGTCAGCCAGTGAGCCGCAGCGGGTTGTCGGGTTGAAGGGATGCCATCTGTCGTGGATGGGTCGAGCCGTTCTGACGCCCCGCCCGGAAATTGCGATCGCCGCCTGCGGCGCCCGGCATGAAGCCGGCCAGGGAGAGCCGGAGGCGTACCGCATCGTCCATGCACAGGATTCCGAACATCTTCGCGTGCCCCAGCGCCGTCAGACGTGACGTGCGCCACCCGGATCCGGGCAGGGAAGCAAGCGGGCTGGGCGCGAGGGTGATGGACACGGATGATTCGGGTTGCAGTGAATGACGCGAGATGCTAAAAACTTTGATCCATTAGTACAAATATTATTTTTTTCTTGATTTGATAAGAAAAAGGTTATGAATATTACGCTCCGTCAGTTGCAGGTATTTGCGAAGGTGGCTGAAACAGGCAGCTTCACGCGCGCGTCGGAGCAGCTCTTCCTGACCCAGCCGGCGGTGTCTCAACAGGTGCGGCAGCTGACCGAAACAGTCGGCGAACCCTTGTTCGACACCATAGGCCGGCGCACCTTCCTGACCCCGGCCGGGGAGGAACTGTTGTCGGCATGGAAGGGCATACAGCTGCAATGGCAGCAATTCGAGGAAAACCTTCAGGCGACCCGCAGCCTGCACCGCGGCACACTCAGGCTGGCCGCGGTCAGCACCGCGAAGTACTTCGTGCCGCGGGTGCTCGGACCCTACTGCGCGCAGCACCCGGGCATCGACGTGAAGCTGGAAGTGGCGAACCGGGACCGCCTGATCGAGCGCATGCAGGCCAATCTCGACGATATGTACGTCATGACGAAGCCGCCCGAGGACATGGATCTCACCTGCGACTCCTTCCTCGACAATCCGCTGGTCGCGATTGCGCCGGCATCGCACCCGCTGGCCAATGCCGGCATGCTGAAGCTGCAGGATCTGGCGCAAGAGCGTTTCATCATGCGCGAACAGGGCTCGGGCACGCGCATCGCGATCGAGAACTACCTGTCGCAGCAGGGCGCCACATTGAATGTGCGGATGGAACTGGGCAGCAACGAGGCCATCAAGCAGGCGGTGGCAGGCGGAATGGGCTTGTCCATCCTGTCGCGCCATACGCTGCATCGCGATCCGCTGCTCAAGGATGAAGTGGTCATCCTCCAGGTAGAGGGGTTTCCGCTGATGTCACGCTGGCAGGTGGTCCGGCTGCAGCAGCGTCGCCTGTCGCGGGCAGCCGAAGCCTTCCTCGCATTGCTGCAGGCCTGGATACCGGTCTATCTGGGCTCCAAGGGCATGGGCATCTGACGCATGCCGCGCACGGCTCTCGTTTCCACATTCGTCGAACGGGCGAAAAAGTGCCCGCCGTAGCGGGCGCAAAGGAGGAGAAAAGTGCGTGCGGACGCCATCGGTGCACGGCGCCGATGGCGTCCGCTGCGGTTCCCTATTGCTTGGCCTGTTGCGTCGTCACGATGGCCTGGTTGCGCACATAGTGCTGCAGCGCCTCGAGGTCGGCATCAGTCAGCTCCGCATACTTCGGCATGCCGTTCTTGACCAGGGCGCCATCCAGCACCTTGCGCAACGTATCCTTCTTCAGGAACAGCTGCGATGCACGAAGATCGGGGGCATAGCCGCCCGATACGGCACCCGCGCTGTGGCACCACACGCAGGTGCTGGTGTAGAGCGCGCTGCCCCGTTCGACTTTTGCAGGATCCGGCTTGAAATCGGCCGGCACGATCGGTGTCGCGAAGGCGGGTTTGCCGACATCGGGCAGCGCAGCCTTTCCATCGAGCGCAAAGGTCAACAGCTGCCGCGTCTGGCCGCGATAGCCCCAGCCGTACTGCGCCATCGAACTGCCGCCACCGAGCGACACGCCTGCGCCGCCCCAGCCAACCAGGAGCGATACGTACTGCTTGCCACCGACCGAGTAGGTGATGGGCGGGGCGCTGATGCCGGAGCCCACATTGACCGACCACACTTCCTTGCCGGACAGCGCGTCATAGGCTGCGAACTTGCCGTCGATCCGGCCCTGGAACACCAGATTGCCGGCCGTCGTCACCGTGCCCGGGTTCCAGTAACTGGGCTGCGGTATCTCCCACACCTTCTTCTGGTTCACCGGATCCCAGGCGAGCAGTGACGCCACGCCCGCTTCCTTCGGAATGTCGCCGTGCAGGCTCATGTCGACGGCCAGATCAAGCTTCCAGTCCGGCTTCGTCCAGTCGAGCACATTGACCTTGCCGTCCTTGAACAGTGAAGGCAGTTCGGTTTTCGGGATATAGACCAGACCGGTCTTCGGGTTGAACGACATGGCGTGATAGTTGTGCGCACCGAACACACTGGGCCAGATCAGCTCTTCGCCATCTTCGTAGCGCGCGCCTTCGCGTTCGATCGGACGGCCCGTCTTCATGTCGATGCCGCTCGCCCAGGTCACCTTCTCGGCGAACTTTTCGGCCGAAAGCAGTTTGCCGTCCTTGCGATCGACCACGTAGAAGAAGCCGTTCTTCGGCGCATGCAGCAGCACCTTGCGCGAGTCCTTTCCATCCTTGAGCTTGAGGTCGCTCAGCACGATGTCCATGCTGGAGTTGTAGTCCCAGGTCTCGCCCGGCACGGTCTGGTAATGCCATTTGTACTTGCCGGTCTTCGCGTCCAGCGCAACGATGGAACAGAGGAACAGGTTGTCGCCGCCGCCCGGGCTGCGCGCTTTCTGGTTCCACGGGCCACCGTTGCCGGTACCGATCAGTATCTGGTCGTATTCCGGGTCGTAGGTGAAGCCGTTCCAAGTCTGGCCGCCACCACCCTTCTTCCACCACTCGCCCTTCCAGGTCTTCGCCGCCATGGCCTGCGTCTCGTCCTCGAAGCCATCGGCCGGGTTGCCGGGCACGACGTAGAACTTCCATGCCGGCTTGCCGGTGTCGATGTGATAGGCACTGACGAAGCCGCGCCCGCCGCCGAACTCCGAACCGCCGTTGCCGATGATGACCAGATCGCGGAAAGCGGTCGGATAGCCCGAGATGTAGAGCGACTGCTTCGGATCGAAGGTTTGCGTGCTCCAAAGCTTCTTGCCCGTCTTGGCGTCGAGTCCGATCAGGCGCCCGTCTATCGTCGCGATGACCAGCTTGCCCTTCCAGTAGGCGAGGCCGCGGCTGGAATCCCACATGATGCGCAGGCGATCGCCGGCATGCTTGATCGATTCCGGGTCGTACTCCCACAGCAGCTTTCCGGTCTTCGCGTCGAGCGCTCGCGTCTTGCTCCAGCTACCCGTGAAATACATGACGCCATCGACGACCAGAGGGGTGGCCAGCAGCGAGCGGTCATCCGGCAATGCCATCGACCATTCGAGCCCGAGCTTGCCGGCATTGCCGGCGTTGATCTGCTCCAGCGGGCTGTATCGCTGCATGCTGTAGTTGCGCCCGTACGACAACCAGTTCTCCGACTGCTTCATATCCTTCAACGCGGCGTCATCCACGGAGCCGGCAGCCAGGCCCGGTGCGGCAGGCAGGATGATGGAAAGGGCAAGCGACAGCGCGGCCATCGCACCCCTGCGCGGCGTGAACACTTGTGACTTCATGACATTGGCTCCTTGGCAGTTTTTAGAGATATCCCGAATGCGCCGCACCGTGACATGCCATCGTCGTGCAGCGCACCTCGGGTTGGGCGTACGCCACCCAGGAGCCGTTATCCCCGTATTGGTGCGCGACGTCAGGGGAATATGACATCAAGAAATCGGGGCGAGCCGGTCCAAAGCACAGAGATACTTTCCCTGGAAAAAATCGAAGCGGAAATTTGTGCGTTGCACACGCAACGCAGACCGGGCGATCAGCGCAACAGAAAAACCGTAACCGCCAGCCAGCCTGACATTGCGACGACCAGATGCGGGTCGCGGAACAGGTCGTGCGAGGGATCACCGCCGCCGCCGCGGCGGTGCAGCATGTACAGGTAGCGGAACAGCCCGTACAGCACAAAAGGCAGGGTGTAGATGAGATCGGACGTCCCGTGGATGCGTACGGTGTCTTCATCGACGGTGTACAGCGAGTACGCCACCACGGCGCAGGCGCCGGTAACGGTGATGAACTGGTCGAGCAGCGCGGGCGAGTAAAGATCGAGCACCTTGCGGTGCGCACCACCCGCCTCGTCCATCAACATCATTTCCGCCCTCCGCTTGGAAAAGCCCAGGAAGAGGGTCAGCAGCAGGCCGCACATCAGCAGCCAGTTCGACGGGGGAATATCCAGACCGGTTGTACCGGCCAGCAGCCGCAGCATGAAGCCGGCGCTGATCAGGAACACGTCGAGCACCACGACGCGTTTGAGGCCATAGCTGTAGCCGAAGTTGATCAACCCGTAGACACACAGCAGATGGACCAGCGTGTCACCGACCTGCCAGGCCAGCAGCAGCGAGCCGATCGAACAGGCCGACATCAGCAGGATGGCCACCGACGGCGACAGCGCACCGGATGCCAGCGGCCGCTGCCGCTTGGCCGGATGCAGCCTGTCCTGCTCGATGTCGCGCAGGTCATTCAACGCATACACCGCGCTCGACATCAGGCAGAAGGCGAGGAAGGCAATGAGGGCCGCCTGCACCGTGGCCGCGTTGTGCCAGGCGTGACCGAACAGCAGGCCGAAGAACACGAAGCCGTTCTTCACCCACTGGTGGGGTCGCAGCAACTTGAACGCGGCGGCAATCATGGTCGGTGGCCGGATGGCAAACCTTCGGGCATTCAGCGGAAGTAACGTTCTTCGAAAAAGCAGCCCTGCTGCGGCAGCCAGCCCGGAATCGCGTACCAGTAGCGGCGCGCCGGTTCGAGCACGCCGGCATGATAGGCCGTGAAATCGAAGCCGTGGCCGCGGATGCGCCAGAACTTCGCGCCGCGCACCGTGAGCAGGTCGACCTGCACGTCGCGGAAATACGGCGTGTAGTCGGTCAGCTCAGGCGCTTCCTTGCTGAGCACCAGCACATCGCGACCGTCGAGGCGGCGGAAATCGGTCAGCATGTCGTCGTGGCGCGCATGACTCGACGCCGGACCGAACACCGGCCAGTAACGCCGGTGGTTGTAGCCGACGGTGACCGACGGCGAGTAGCCGTCGGTCATCAGTTCGTAGCGATTCACGTCGTCGCCGAGCGCGGCGATCACTTCATCGGCCTTCACCGTCTGCACCACGCCGGCGTACTTGCGTTCGCCCAGCAGCGAGGCCCAGCGCTCGACCGGCTGGCTGGCCACCGCCAGCACGGCCGCCACATGCACGGCCGCGATCACGGCAGCGAACCTGATGGTCCGCTGCAGCGTCACATCGGACACGCTGCGGCCGTACAGCAGGAACACCAGTGGCACGAAGGAAAACACCCAGTGCAGGCCGATCGTCTTGACCAGCGACAGCAGACCGAAGATCGACAGCGGCACGATGACCAGCCAGGGCAGCGCCGCCTGACGCAGCCAGGCGCCCGGCGCGCGCAGCAGGCCCCAGACGACCATGGGCGTCAGCAGCCACACCATCATCGCGCCGTAAAGCAGCGGCGTTTCCCACGACAGGTGGGCGTTGCCATGGCGGTTGAACACGTTGAACATCACGTTCGCCCAGCAGTGCTGACTGTTCCACCAGGCGTTGTACAGCCCGGCCGGCAGTGCGCACAGCACGAGCAGCGCCAACGCCTTCCATTTCCAGACGGCCGGCCGCCACAGCGCCCAGCCGATGTAGGCGAAGCCGAGCAGTACGGCGAAGTACTTCGACAGGAAGGCGCCGCCCAGCAGCAGGCCACTCAACGCGAACAGCCCGTAAGTGCGGCCGCGCACGGCACTCAGGAACACCAGCGCCGACGCGACGCTGAAATACACCAGCGGAATGTCGGTCGTGATGAGTACGTCGAGTACGCTGGCCGGCGCGAGCAGCACCAGTGTGGCCACACCCCAGCGCGTGGCGTGCGGGTCGTCGCGCAGAAAGGCGAGCAGCATGAAGGACAGCAGCGCCGGCTGCAGGATGGCCGGCAGGCGCAGCCACCATTCCGCTTCGGACACGGCGATCAGCCCGGCGAGCCACCAGCCGACCATGGGCGGGTGGTCGTAGAAGCCGCCGGCGGGAATCCTGCCCCACCAGTAGAAATACGCCTCGTCGCCGGTGAATGGCAGCGCTGCGCCCAGCCAGCCGCGGAACAACAGCGTGAGCAGCAGCGCCACAAAGTAGAAACGGCGCCAGTTGTGGGCTGGCGCCGTTGCGGAGAACAGGCTCACCGATCAGTCGCGGTCGGCGATGGCACGACGGCGCGCGCGCACGGCTTCGGCCAGCGTGTCGAGCAGCTCTATGCTTTTCTCCCAGCCGAGGCAGGCGTCGGTGATGCTCATGCCGTACTCCGGCTCCTTGCCGGCGACCAGATCCTGACGGCCTTCCTTCAGGTGCGATTCCACCATGACGCCGAAGATGCGCTCTTCGCCGCAGGCGAGCTGGGCTGCAACGTCGCGCGCCACGTCCATCTGCAGCGCGCACTGCTTGCGGCTGTTGGCGTGCGAGAAGTCGATCATCACCTTGGCCGGCACACCGGCAGCAGCCAGTTCGCGGCACACCTTGTCGACCGCCTCGGCGTCGTAGTTCGGTTCCTTGCCGCCGCGCAGGATGACGTGACAGTCTTCGTTGCCCCCGGTCGTGACGATGGCGGAGTGGCCTGCCTTGGTGACCGACAGGAACACGTGAGGCGCCTGCGCCGACTTGATCGCATCGGACGCGATGCGCACATTGCCGTCGGTGCCATTCTTGAAGCCGACCGGGCAGGACAGGCCGGAAGCCAGTTCGCGGTGCACCTGGCTTTCCGTCGTGCGCGCGCCGATCGCACCCCAGGCGACCAGATCGGCTGTGTACTGCGGCGTGATGGTGTCGAGGAATTCGGTACCGGCCGGCAGACCCAGCTCATTCACTTCGAGCAGGATGCGGCGCGCCAGACGCAGGCCATCGTTGATCTGGAAGCTGTTGTCCAGATACGGATCGTTGATCAGACCTTTCCAGCCCACCGTGGTGCGCGGCTTTTCGAAATAGACGCGCATGACGATTTCGAGGTCGGCCGACAAACGCTCACGCTGTGCCATCAGCAGCTTCGCGTACTCCATGCCCGCCTTGTAGTCATGGATCGAACAGGGTCCGATGACGACCAGCAGCCGATCGTCGGCGCCGCGCAGGATACGGTGAATCGCCTGGCGCGCGCCGAACGTGCTCTGCGCAGCGACATCGCTGGCCGGCAGGTCTTCGAGCAGCTTCATCGGCGGGATGAGTTCGCGGATATCCTTGATGCGGACGTCGTCGGTGATCATTTGCATGTGAGCGTTCATGGCCTTCAGTTCGGGGACCGCGCAGGCACGGGAGCCGGTAAAAAGTTCGAGATTCTAACCCGGCGCGCGTTTTCGTTCGATGACGGCGCCGCGCGCAGGTCAGTGCAGACTGTCGTGCTTCGGATCGCGCCAGAGCAGATGAACAGCCAGGTAGCCGACGATCGCTCCGGTGCACGCCATGATGAACAGCCCGGTGACCAGCGGCATGCCGGCCGCACCGAGCCAGATCCAGAACCCTTCCAGCCAGCCGGTTGCGAGCTCGCCGATCTTTTCGGCCGACTGTTCGATGTTCTGCACCTCGCGGTCGGAACCCGGCCGGTCGAGCACGAAACTGCCCAGTTCGTAGGCCGCCCAGTAGATCGGCGGGAACGTGAATGGATTGGTGATCAGCGTACACCCTGCGCTGATGGCCACGTTTGCCCGCATCGCGAATGCCGTCGCGATTGCGAACAGGAACTGCGCGAACGGAATCATCAAGCCGAAGAACAGGCCGATCGATACGGCCTTGGCGACACTTTGCCGGTCGGCGTGCCACAGCCGGTCGTCGGACAGGTAGCGGGCAAACGGCGCCAGCCAGCGTATCGCGAGCAGTTGTTCGCGGGTGGGCATCCAGCGGGCGAGAAAGGGGGGCATGGGGTAAGCGCCGCAATCCAGGGGATGCGGCGGCAGTCAGTCAGTGATCGGGCTGTCGCTCAGGCGGTGCCGCCCACGGTCAGTCCGTCGATGCGCAATGTAGGCTGGCCGACACCGACCGGAACGCTCTGGCCTTCCTTGCCGCAGGTGCCGACTCCGCTGTCCAGTGCCATGTCGTTGCCGATCATCGACACGCGGGTCAGCGCGTCCGGACCATTGCCGATCAACGTTGCCCCCTTGATCGGATAGGTCACCTTTCCGTTCTCGATCATGTATACCTCCGCACCTGAAAACACGAACTTGCCGCTGGTGATATCGACCTGACCACCGCCGAAATTGACGGCATAGAGGCCTTTTTTTACCGAGCGGATGATTTCTTCCGGCTCGCGGTCACCATTGAGCATGTAGGTGTTGGTCATGCGCGGCATCGGCAGATGCGCAAAGCTTTCGCGCCGACCGTTGCCGGTGGGCGCCACACCCATCAGGCGCGCGTTCAGGCTGTCCTGCATGTAGCCAACCAGAATGCCGTCCTCGATCAGCGTCGTGCAGCGGGTCGGGTTTCCTTCGTCGTCTATCGTCAGCGAACCACGTCGATCCGGCAATGTACCGTCATCAACCACCGTAACGCCGCGCGACGCCACCTGCTGACCGATGCGCCCGGCGAAGGCGGAACTGCCCTTGCGGTTGAAGTCACCCTCCAGGCCATGGCCGATCGCTTCGTGGAGCAGGATGCCCGGCCAGCCCGGGCCGAGTACCACGCTCATCGTGCCGGCCGGCGCCGGACGTGCGTCGAGGTTCACCCGCGCCTGATGGACCGCCCGTGCCGCGTAGTCGCGCAGCACTGCATCGGTGAAATAACCGTAGTCGAAACGGCCGCCGCCGCCGCTGGAGCCCTGCTCGCGACGCGCACCGTCCTGCATGATGACGGTGACCGACACGCGCACCAGTGGCCGCACGTCAGCCGCCATGTGGCCGTCGTTGCGCATCACCAGCACGGTCTCATGGGTGCCGGCGATGTGCGCCATCACCTGCGTGACGCGGCTGTCTTCCGCGCGGGCATAGCTTTCGAGCCGCTCCAGCAGTTGCACCTTCGCGGTGTCACTGAGCGAAGCATGCGGGTTGGCGGCCGAATAAAGCGGTCGCGGCAGCTTCGCTTTGTTGGTCAGCGTGCGCGCAGTCAGGCTCTGGCCTTGAGACGCGATTGCACGCGTCGCGCGTGCTGCCGCTTCCAGCGCCGGAGCGCTGATTTCGTCCGAGTAGGCGAATGCGGTCTTTTCGCCCTGGATCGCGCGCACGCCCACGCCCTGCTCGATATTGAAGCTGCCCGACTTGACGATGCCCTCCTCCAGGCTCCAGGCCTCGCTGCACTGGTGCTGGAAATACAGGTCTGCGTAGTCGATGCGGTGTGAGGCGAGCAGGCCGAACACCCGGTCTAGGTCATTGCGCGCCAGATCGAAGGGTGCGAGCAGCGTTGACCGCGCGGTGTCCATCAGATCGAGGCGGGGTGATGCGGCCTTGATGCCGGTCGTGCGGGTGGAACCTGTCATGGGTCAGTGCATCCTCTTGAAATTTGGAGCCAGCGTCTCTGGCCAGCCTAGCGTCCGAGCCTGTCCGCGATGGCATCTTCTTCCTGTCGCGGGAAAAAATATTTGTACATCGACTTCTCTTCTTTCAGATCGCGCCAGCGCCCGCCCAGTTCATCAACCCGGCTGCGATACATTTCGCGCGTCAGCCTGAGCAGTACTGCGGGTGCGCCGACACGGCTGCACATGCGTTCCTCGGCGGCCGGCACGAAGGACAGATATTTCTCGTAGAACACGCGGTGGCGCGGGTTCACCTCGATCAGCACGTCGTCGCAGTGCTGCAACCGGAAGGCGTAGATGCACATCAGGTGGAACAAGGTGCCCATCAGGCGCTTCGACTTGACCGACTGTTCCACCGCAAACTTGCCGAATTCGCACACGCGACGCCCGTCTCCGCGCAACGCAGCCATCACGTCGGGGTAGGTTTCGTCGGCCGACAGTCCCGTGTCGGAATCGAGATTGACGGTAATCGTTCCATAGATGTGGCCGTCGAACTCGGCCACAAGGGTGATGCGGTTCGGTACCTCGTCGATCTGCTTCTTGGTGTGATAGCCACGCCACGAGTACATCTTCTCGATCAGCAGGCTGGTGCCTTCGCGCTTCTCGTTGTCGCTGCTCAGCAGGCGCACCCGGAACTTGTCCTTCTGCTGCGCCATTTCACGCGTGCCGGCGATGTCTTCCTGCTCGATGCACATGGAACGCAGCCGGTCGACGTCCATGACCGTGACTTCAGCCAGCGTGTGCGGAAACTGCGAATGTGGACGGGTAGGTTGATCAGCCATGATGACCTCAGCAACAAATGTTCAGCATGAAAGGCGTCGGTGCCCCAGAGCGGGAAGATTTTGACGGATTTCAACGAGATAGTCCTCGTTCAGATCACCTAGTACCACGCCCGGGCCACGCGCCAGACGATTCAGCACCTGACCCCACGGGTCGATCAGCATCGAATCGCCGAAGGTACGCCGCCCCGACGGGTGCACGCCACCCTGCGCCGACGCCAGCACGTAGCACTGATTTTCGACCGCGCGCGTGCGCAGCAGCAGTTCCCAGTGCGCGCGACCGGTCGTTTCGGTGAAGGCCGCCCCCAGCACCAGCAGCTTCATGTTGCCCAGCGCGCGGAAAAACTCCGGAAAACGCAGGTCGTAGCAGATCGACAGCCCGACCCGCCCGAACGGCGCCTCGAAGGCAACCGGCGTGCTGCCTGCCTCTATCGTGCGCGCTTCGTCGTAGTTCTCCGCCCCGCGCGTGAAGGCAAACAGGTGGATCTTGTCGTAGCGCGCCACTTGGCAGCCATCCGGTCCGTAGGCAAGACAGGTGTTGCGCACCTTGTCTGGCCGTTCGGCGACGAGCGGCACCGAACCGCCGACCAGCCAGACGCCGTGCCGCTGCGCGGCTTCTGCCATGAAGCGCTGAATCGGGCCATCACCCTCTGTTTCGCGAATCGCCACCTTGTCGGCTTCATCGCCCGAAATGAGCGCAAAATACTCGGGCAGCGCCACCAGCTTCGCACCCTGGCGGGCCGCTTCAGCGATCCAGTGCCCGGCTTCGTCGAGGTTCTCGGCGACGTTCGGGCCGGACACCATCTGCACGGCAGCAACGCGGGTCAGGGCTGAAGTATTCATGGCGAGCCTTTCAGTTTGATGATGCGCCGCCGCGGCGCGATTCGGCAACCGGCGCATCCGACAAGCGGACTGCGCACCCCGGGCATCAATTTTCGGCCTGCTTGCCCGTGGGTGGAGGCACCGCGAGCCTGGCCACGACCGGATCATCCCAGGAACCGGTCACACCATACTGGAAGGCGAAAATCTGGCCGAGCGGGTCGCGCAGCACCTTCTGCGCAAGGTAGGTGGCCACACCGACCGCCGGATTGGCGATCAGCACGCCGACCGACACGCTGTCGCTGAGCGCCGGCTGCACGCGCACGACCAGGTTCTGCGTTTCGGCCGCAATGTCGGCACCGCCGCTGATGCGCACGCGCGCAGCCGGCCCGGCCAGCTCGAAATCATCGGTTTTCATGATGCCACGCTCGACCGCGACATTGCCTTCGATCAGGTCGAACGCGAAACCTTCGCTGAACACGTCCCGGAAATCCAGCGTGATGCGGCGCGGCAGCGCCTGCAGACTGAGGATGCCGAGCAGGCGCCCGGCACCCGGGTTGATCTTGCTGAACTGCCCCTTGCTGACCGACAGCTTGAAGGCACCGGTCAGCGACGGATAGTCGATCGACAGCGGGTCGCCGTTCCAGCGCAGGCTGCCCTGCATGTCGGCGGCGCCCCGGCGCAACGTATCGGCGTGACCGAGCCGGTCGAGCAGCTTGCCGGCGTCGTCCGCCCTGATCGAGAAATCGAGCCGCGTCTCGCGCACGCCACCGGACGCACCGAGCGGCTTGCCCCAGGCGCCGCTGGCATCGAAACGGCCTTCCGGCAGTTCGAGCGCCAGACGGTCGATCAGCCAGGCGCGCCGCTCGTTGCTGGCCTGCAGCGCCAGCTTGCCCAGCATCTTGCCGTCGAGCACGAAGCGCGCGGCTTCAATGTCCAGCGCAGGCAGATCTTCGAGCACGTCGGCCGCGTCCGCCTCTGCATCGGGCAACGCCTGCACGCCCGGCTCGCCCGCCGTATTGATCAGCAACTGGTCGAAACGCGCCTGCAGGCGGCCTTTGCCCTGACCGGACCAGTTGATGCGGCCGCGCGCCTGCGTACTCGCCAGATCGACGTCCCAGGCGTCGCCCTGACGCTGCGCATCGGCCTTGACCTCATCGAGCCAGTGGTCCATCAGGCGCACATGCCTGGCGTCGAGGCGTACCCGGGCAAGCGGCAGTTCGTCGCCGCCGCTGTCCGCCGCACCGACCGTTACTTCGGCCGCCGGCCGCGGCGCGAATGCGCGGCGCAAGGCGTCGAGGTCGAGCGTGTCGGCACGCAGCGACAGCGCAAGCCCGCGCTCCGGCATCGCCGGCTGTTGCGGCAGCCCGATCGCGCCCCGGTCGATCACCCAGCCGGTCGGCGTCGCGCGCCGCACGATGTCGGCGCTGGCCAGTTCGCCGAGCGTGATGTGCAGCAATTCGCGGTCCGGACCGATGGCGGGCAGGCCGCGTCGGGCCGATTCACGCGGGTCGAGCGTGCCGATGCGTTCGATGCGCAGCGCCATGGGCTCGCCGGCCGCCTTGCCCAGTGGCGCCGGCAGCGTCGAGGTCAGCTGGGCGAGATCGGCGTCCAGCGTGATGTCCATGCCGTTGCGGCGCACGCCCAGGCGAGCCTGCCAGGCTGCCGTGCCGGCGAGCGCCGCCAGCCACGGCTGGCCCAGCTGGGTGCGCAGCGCGTCCATCGATGCGCGTCCGCTGGCGGTCACGTTCACCACGCCGCCGCCCGCCGAAGCGACGTCGAGCGTCATCGGAAAACCGAGCGCCGTCGCCTGTGCGCCGCGCACGGTGAGCGCGCTTTCGGTGAATGCGATCTTGCCGGCCGCATCGGTCAGCGGTGGCAGCGCATCGTCGATGACCAGTCGATTGCCGGCGAAGGTGAAGTCGCCTTCGATCTTTGCGTCCTGCGAGTGGCGCAGCGGTATGGCCAACGACACGTTGAGACGGCCATAGCCTTCGGCGCGCATGCCGCGGGTGAAGCCGTCGATGCGTCCGGCCACCGGGCTGATGTCGATGTAGCGCAGGAATTCCGACGTGACGCCGCTGGCAGAGCCGCGCACCAGCAACAATTCCTCTGCCCCGTCCAGGTCGGGGATTTCGGCCGTCGTGGTCCCCAGCTTCGTGTTCAGGATGCGGCCGTCGCGCGACGTGATGAGCATGCGCGCACCTTCGAACAGCACGTCGGCGTCAAGTCCGGTGATGGCCGGCCAGGTGCCTCCGAAGGCAACCGTCACGTCTTCGGCCTTCACCTTGACCTGAAAGACGCCGGGTCGCCCGCGATCGAACGGGAAATCGTCCAGCTTGCCGCGCAGCTTCAGCGTGGTGTCGGTAGAGCCGCCCGCCACCAGGGCCTCGCGCAGCCAATCGCGCGTGTCGGCACCGATATACAGCGGAAGGTAACGCCAGATGGCGCGCGCGTCGCTTCGCTGGAGGCGGCCGTCGAGATCGAGTTCGCCTGCGGTATTCGACAGCGTGCGGTAGCGACCGCTCAATTCGCCTTCTACATCGGCATTGCTGAACGCCACGGATTCGAGCGCGACGGTGGTTTCGCCGTCACTGCGCGACCAGCCGGCACGCAATTTGAAGCGGGTGAAAGTGATCTGCGGCTCGGCGAACACCGTCGGCAGGTCAAAGGTCAGTCCCGGCGCATCGACCAAGACGCTGCCGCGCGCATCGCTGCCTTCGAGCTTGCCGCTCAGACCGGCCACGCCGGGCACGTCGCCACGCGCATTGAAGCCGATGCGGTCGAGCCCGGCGCTGACGCGGAAGCCAAGCGGCGCCGCCAGCTCACCGTTCCATCCGGCGTCAAGGTCGGTCAGACGGCCGTGCGGCGCATGATCGCGCAGGCGCTCGCGCAACGAGTCGGGCAGCGGCATGAAGTCGGACAACCGGGTCAGCGCAGCGAGGTCGAGCACGCTGGCCGACACCTCACCCTGCCCGGCACGGCCGTCGGCGGCAGCCTGCCATTTCAGGTCGATGCTGGTGGGCCGCACGCGCACGCCGTCGCGCGTCAGCAACTGCAGCTGACGCGCATTGGCGGTGACCCGCGTGCGGCTCAGATGCTCGGCAGTGATGCGGCCGGACAGGCTGACCAGATCGAGCTGCGGCAGATCGGGCAGCAGGCGCAGCCTCACGTCCGACAGCGCCAGTTCGCCGGTGACCGCATTGAGCGTGGCGCCGTCGAAATTCGCCCAGGCGCGCACGGCACCGCGCCCCTGGGGCAGATCGACCGGATAGTCGACCCAGCGCTGCCAGATGGCGAGATCGGCGTTGTCCAGCGACACGTACAGTTCGCCTGAGGCGCCGGCAGGCAGGGCGATATCGGGCAGTTCCACGTCGCCACGCAGCTCCAGCTGCCGGGCCAGTTCCGCCGGCGGCGTGGCAAGCAGTCCGAAGCGGTGCCGGTCGCCCGCATTGTCCAGTCGCAGATTGACCTGGGTCAGCGTCAGCGGCGGCGCACCCGCGCGGGTTTCGTCATGCCATTCGAGCCGTGCATCGCGGATGTTGATCTGCCCCTGCGCCAGCAGCCACGGCAGAAAACCCCCTCGCGTGCCGTCCTGCCGCAGCGCGAGCCCGGCGACATGCAGCACGCCTGCCGTGTCGCGCCGGATCTGGAGTTCCGGGCTGTTGATGTCGAGCCGATGCAGGTGCATGCGCCCGCGCACCAGCGACGAAAACCCGAGTGCGGCATCGACCTGTTCCAGCCGCAGCGCCGGCTGGCCAGCTTCGTCGAGCAGGGTGACACCGCGCAGCGCCAGATGCGGGTGCAGACCGCTCCAGTCGGCGCGGATGCTGTCGATGCGCACCTCGCGCGCCAGCGCCTCGCCCACCAAGCCTTCGATCTGCGTGCGGTAGGCATCCACCTGCGGCAGCAGCAGGTGGCGCGCGCCGAGCACGACCACGGCCACGACAATCCAGGTGACCAACAGCACGTCGACCGCGCGGCCGGGCAGTCGCCCCCAGGACGGCCGCGCCGGGTGTGGGTCTGCGGACCGGTGGGTGACGTCGGCGGAGGAGGATTCGGACAAGATCAGGGCCTGCAGTCAAAAGGAGGATGACTGCGTTTGTGGGACGATGCGGGAGTTTACCCGCAACGTCGCACCCGGCGCGTTTTGTAGGGAGTCCTTACAACAGGCGCGCAAGGCGCCAGGCGGGCCGATGCACCGGGCCCGGCGCGTGCGCCGGCCCCGCCTTGTCATGACCGACCGCAGAGACGACACATGGACGCACCCACCGCTATTGCCCACGCCCGACGGCACAGCCGCTACCTCGACCGCCTGCTCGATGCCCGACCGGCGCTGATCGACGCGCTGACCGACACCCTGCAGGCGCATGCCAGTGCGGCTGTGCTCGAAGACTGGCTTGCGCAGACGCCGTTCGAGCCGGCCGACGAAGCCGGCATCAAGCGCGTGCTGCGCCACCTGCGGGCCCGCACGATGGCCCATCTGATCGTGCGCGATCTGTCTGGTCTGGCCGACCTGGACGAAGTGACCGAGGGCATGACGCTGCTGGCCGAACTGACGGTGCGCGTGGCGGCCGATCAGGCGCGCATCCCGCTCGTTGCGCGCTTCGGCGAGCCGCGCGGCGAATCGGAAGACGGCAGCGCCGGCGCCGTGCAGCCCTTCATCTGCATCGGCATGGGAAAACTGGGCGGGCGCGAGCTGAACGTCAGTTCCGACGTCGATTTCATCTTCGTATATCCGGAAAGCGGTGAAACCGATGCCGACACGCCCAACGGGCTCGGCAAGCGCATCGACAATTTCGATTTCTTCACGCGGCTGAGCCGCAAGGTGATCGAACTGCTGTCCGAAGTGACCGCCGACGGCTTCGTGTTCCGGGTCGACATGCGGCTGCGCCCGAATGGCGACAGCGGCCCCCTGGCGGTCAGTTTCGACATGCTCGAAAACTACTTCTTCACCCAGGGCCGCGAGTGGGAACGCTACGCCTGGATCAAGGCGCGCGCGCTGACCGGCAGCCGGCACGACGAGCTGGAGTCGCTGCGCAAGCCGTTCGTGTTCCGCAAATACCTCGATTTCGGCGCCATCAACGCGATGCGCGACCTGCACGCGCAGATCCGCCGCGAAGTGGCACGGCGCGACATGGCCGACAACGTGAAACTCGGCCCGGGCGGCATCCGCGAGATCGAATTCATCGCCCAGGTGTTCCAGTTGATCCGCGGCGGCCGCGAGAGCGCGCTGCAGATCCGTCCGACCCAGAAGGTGCTCGACCGGCTGGCGATGCGCGGCGTGATGACCGAAGAGGCGGTGGACGAACTGCATGCCGCCTACGTGTTCCTGCGTCGGCTGGAACACCGGCTGCAGTACCTCGACGACGCGCAGACGCACAAGCTGCCGGAAGACCCCGCCGACCAGGCGCTGATCGCCAGCGCGATGGGGTTCGACGACTACGCGGGCCTGCTGACCGAACTCGATGCGCACCGCGGCCGGGTCAGCCGGCATTTCGACGCCGTGTTCGGCGCCCAGGAATCGGACACCTCCGCGCCGCGCGCGCTGTGGCAGGACGCCGATCAGGGCGACGACTGTCGCAGTGCACTGGCCACGCTGGGCTTCAGCGAGCCGGACGAACTGTCGAACCGGCTGGCGGCGTTCAAGTCAGGCAGCCGCTACCGCCAACTGCCAGACACGTCGCGCAGCCGGGTTGATGCGCTGGTGCCCAAACTTCTCGAGGCATGCCGCGAAACACCGCACCCGACGGCCACCGCACTGCGCGGGCTCGATCTGCTCGAAGCCATCAGCCGGCGCGCCGCCTACCTTGCGCTGCTGGCCGAGTTTCCGCAGGCACTCGGGCAGGTGGCGCGCCTGATCGGTGCATCGAGCTGGGCCGCCGGCTATCTGGTGCGTCACCCCATCCTGCTCGACGAACTGCTGGATGCCCGGCTGCTGACCGCGGAACCGGAGTGGCCCGCCTTCGAAGCGGCGTTGCGCGTGCAGCTCGACGAACTGGGCGACGACACCGAGCGCCAGATGGACACCATGCGCGACGCCCATCACGCGCAGGTATTCCGCCTGCTGGCGCGCGACCTGGCGGGCGAACTGTCGGTCGAACGGCTGTCCGACCACCTGTCGGCGCTGGCCGACGTGATGCTGCGCGTCACGCTTGACCTGTGCTGGCGCAAGCTCGCACGACGCCATCGCGACGCACCGCGCTTCGCGGTCATCAGCTACGGCAAGCTGGGCGGCAAGGAGCTGGGTTACGCGTCCGATCTGGACGTGATCTTCCTGTTCGACGACGATCACGAATCGGCGCCCGAAATCTACGCCCGTCTGGCGCAGCGCCTGCTGACCTGGCTGTCCAGCCACACCAGCGCCGGCATCCTGTTCGAAACCGACACCCGTCTGCGGCCGAATGGTGAATCCGGCCTGCTGGTCAGTTCGGTCGAAGCCTTCCGCGACTACCAGCAGAAATCCGCCTGGGTGTGGGAGCACCAGGCGCTGACCCGCGCCCGCTTCTCGGCCGGCGACGTGCAGGTCGGCGAACAGTTCGAAACCATCCGCAACGAGGTACTGACGCGCGTGCGCGACCTCGCGACGTTGCGCGGCGAGGTGTTGGACATGCGGCGCAAGATGCGCGAAGGGCACGCCAACAAGTCCGACCTGTTCGACATCAAGCACGACCCGGGTGGTCTGATCGACCTCGAATTCGCGGTGCAGTACCTCGTGCTGGCCTACGCATCGCGTTACCCCGAATTGACCGGAAACCTCGGCAACATCGCGCTGCTGCGCATTGCCTCTCAGGTCGGCCTGCTGCCGGCGCTGGACGCGGTCGCCGCGGGCAACGCCTACCGCCGCCTGCGGCATCTGCAGCATGGCCTGCGCCTGAACGACGCGCCGAAGGCGCGCGTCGACCCGGCGCAGGTGGTCGTCGAGCGGGCAGCCATCACCGCGGTCTGGACGCGGCTGTTTCCGGATGCCGCGAACTTGACCGCCCCGCCCTGACTCAAACGATCATGAAACGATGCCGGAGCACCCGCCATGCCCATTAGCCGCTGGATACTTGTCGCCCTGCTTGCCGTGACGCTGGGCGGCTGCGCGACCTCCCCGCCGCGCCCGCCGGCACCGACCACCGACGAGATCGTGCAGATGTCGAAGGATGGACTGACGCCAGCCGAAATCATCCAGCGCATCGACGAAAGCGGCGGCCTGTATGCGCTGAAGGCATCGGAACTGGCCAATCTGCGCGAACAGGGTGTGTCCGACGAGGTGATCGACCACATGCAGCTCACGCTGATCGAAGCCACCCGGGCGCGCGAAGCCATGCGCGAGCGCGAACGCATGTGGATGTTCGGCTACCCCGGCTATCCGGGTTATCCGTGGGGTTACTGGCGGCGGCCGTTCTACTGAGTTCAAATACACCCCAGAGCTATACATAGAACGAAATATCACTTTTTGAGATAAGTATTGCTGGCTAGACTGCGCCCTCCCCAAGGAGTGCCGTGCAGTGAAAATCCGCCACATCGACACCCGCCCGACCGCCGTCGGGCAAGCCCACGAAGCGCTCGGCCTGCCGCCGGTGGAGCAGGTCATCGACCGCGCGCAGGCGCATCCGCTGGTCACCGTCGCTACCTGGCTGATCGGCTTCACGCTGTTCGGCCTCGCCACGGTGCTGCTGGTGCGCGGCCTGCCGATGAGCGATCCGGCCGCCGCGCTGGCCATCGTCATCGAGGTCGTCACGTCGGAGGAGTTCCTCACGGCTGCCGCCGTCGGTTTCGTTGCGCAGAGCATCGACGGCGCGCTCGGCATGGCTTACGGCATATCGGCCACCACCTTCCTGCTCGGCACCGGCGCATCGCCCGCGGTGGCCAGCGCCAGCGTGCACATCGCGGAAATATTCACCACCGGACTGTCCGGTCTGTCGCACCTGAGGCTGGGCAATGTCGATCGCAAGCTCATGCTGCGTCTGCTGGTGCCCGGCGTGATCGGCGGCGTGCTGGGCGCGCTGGTCGTCACCCAACTCGACGGCGCGGCGCTCAAGCCCTGGATTTCCGGCTACCTGCTGCTGATGGGCCTCTACGTGCTGACCAAAGCCTGGCGCCATCGGCGCAAGCCGGCGCAGGAACCGAAGCATGTCGCCAAGCTGGCGCTGTTCGGCGGTTTCGTCGATGCGGCGGGCGGCGGCGGCTGGGGTCCGGTGGTCACGACCAGCCTGGTCGGCGCCGGTCAGGACCCGCGACGCACCATCGGCTCGGTGAACTTCGCCGAATTCTTCATCGCCATCGCCAGTGCCGGCGCCTTCGTGCTGTTCATCGACGCCGCACCGTGGGCCACCGTCGCCGGGCTGGTCGCCGGCGGAATGTTCGCCGCGCCGCTGGCCGCCTTCCTGTGCCGGGCCCTGCCGGCGCGCGCGCTGCTCGTGCTGGTCGGCCTGCTGATCAGCGCGCTCAGTGCATACAACCTGTGGAAGGCACTCGGATGAGCGCAGTGGCAAGACGAAAGCGTCAATTTGCAAGGGTGGAATCGACGCGTTGAAAGGCGATCGGAGCCAAGATCGCCGAAACAAGGGCCATCCGGGCACCGCGCATCCCGCCACCGGATGAACGACGCGCGATCCGGATCAGACTGCAACACCGAACCAGGATCCGACCAGTGCAGTGAGTGCCATAGCCGCAGCGCCCCAGAAGGTGACGCGCAGCGCCCCCCTCAGCGGCGACGCGCCGCCCACGCGCGCCGCGACCGCACCCAGCAGCATCAGAGAAACCAGTGACGTGACGATCACCACCGTGGTCAGGGTGTCTTCCGCAGCCAGCACGACGGCGAGCAGAGGGATGCCGGCGCCCGCCGCGAAGGCCAGCGCCGATGTCAGAGCGGCCTGCAGCGGACGCGCCTGTCCGTCGACCGGAATCCCCAGTTCGTCACGCGCATGCGCCTGCAGCGCGTCACGCTTCATCAGCTGGCGCGCCACTTCGTCCGCGGTCACCGGATCGAGCCCTCGCCCGACGTAGATGGCTGCGAGTTCGCTCATTTCATGGACCGGATCACTTTCCTGTTCGCGCCGCTCCTGCTCGATGTCCGCCCGTTCCGTATCCGCCTGCGAATGGACAGACACGTATTCGCCGGCCGCCATCGACATGGCGCCGGCCACCAGCCCGGCCACGCCGGTCAGCAGCACGACCTGCGGCGTCGCGTGCGCGGCCGCCACGCCGGCGATCAGGCTGGCGGTCGACACCACGCCGTCGTTCGCCCCGAGGACGGCGGCGCGCAGCCAGCCGCTGCGGTGACTGCGGTGCATTTCCTTGCGCGAGGCGCGGATCGTCATGGTTCAGTCATCAATACTGTGCACAGACCACACGGTATACTTTCCGGCCGTCCTGACCGAGTCACTCATGTCCCGTTTCGCCAACATCGCCGCCTATCGCTTCGTACGACTGGACGAGCGCGACACACTGCGTACGCGCATCCACGCGGCCGCGCACGCGCGCGGCCTGCTGGGCACAGTGCTGCTGGCGACCGAAGGCATCAATCTCTTTCTCGCCGGCACGACCGACAGTCTGCGCGCCTTCCTTGCAGAACTGGCTGAAGACCCTCGCCTTGCGGGGCTTGACGCGAAATGGAGCTATTCCGACACGGTGCCTTTCAAGCGTCTGCGCGTGCGCCTGAAGAAGGAGATCGTCACGGTTGGCGCGCCGGATTTCGATCCGGCCGAGACGCCGGCGCCCTACCTGCCGCCGGCAGAGCTGAAGCGCTGGTACGACGAGGGCCGCCGTTTCGTCATCATCGACACGCGCAACCGATGGGAAGTGGATCAGGGCAGCTTCGACCACGCGCTCGACCCGGGTGTCGACAGCTTCGGTCAGTTCCCGGCGGCGCTCGAACAGTACGCCGAACTGAAGGACACGCCCATCGTCACCTTCTGCACCGGCGGCATCCGCTGTGAAAAGGCCGCGCCACTGATGAAGCAGGCCGGCTTCACGCAGGTGTATCAGCTCGAAGGCGGCATCCTGCGCTACTTCGAAGAGGTTGGCGGCGCGCACTGGCACGGCAACTGCGTCGTGTTCGACGAGCGCGGCGCACTGAAACCCGACCTCAGCCCGGCGGGCTGAGCGCGCGGGCGCTCTCCGCAATAACAGACCGTTATGCGCCCCGGGCGCCGCGCAGCTTCTTCACGCCCAGCACGACAGCCAGCGTGAGCGCGCCAGCGACGATGCCGGTCAGCGCGTCGGCGATGAAGGGCAGCAGCACGCCGGCCACCGTGCCGGCAGACTGCGATACCGTTTCGGTCAGGCGGTGGATTGCGTCGTGCAGCAGCGGAATGCCGTGCGTCAGGATGCCGCCGCCGACCAGGAACATCGCCGCCGTGCCGGCGACCGACAGGAATTTCATCAGCCACGGCGCGGCCGTCAGGATGCCGCGTCCGAAGGCACGCAGCGGTGCCGAGCCTGAACGACTGAGGTAAAGCCCGCCGTCGTCCAGCTTCACGATACCCGCCACCAGACCGTACACGCCGATGGTCATGATGGCAGCGATGCCCGCCACCACGGCAACCTGGGTGGCGAATGGCGCATCCGCAACGGTGCCGAGCGTGATTGCGATGATTTCCGCCGACAGGATGAAGTCGGTCCGGATCGCGCCCTTGATCTTGTCCTTTTCCAGCGCGACCAGATCGATTTCCGCATCGGCCAGCGCCGCCAGATGTTCCTTGCGCTGCGCCACGTCCTCGTCCGGGCTGTGCAGGAACTTGTGCGCCAGTTTTTCGAAGCCTTCGTAACAGAGGAACAACCCGCCCACCATCAGCAGCGGCGTGACCGCCGCGGGCACGAAAGCACTGATGGCCAGCGCCGCCGGCACGAGAATGAGCTTGTTGCGCATCGAGCCCAGCGCCACCGCCCACACCACAGGCAGTTCGCGGTCGGCCTTGACGCCCGCCACCTGCTGCGCATTCAGTGCCAGATCGTCGCCCAGCACGCCAGCGGTCTTCTTCGCGGCAATCTTGGTCAGCACCGATACATCGTCCAGCACGCTGGCGATGTCGTCGATCAGTGCAAGAAGGCTGGCGCCAGCCATATCGATATCCCGTTGTGAAGGTTTGCCGCGCGGATCCGCTCGGCATGAGTCGCGTCGCATGCTACCCGAAGACCGCCTGCGCCGGCACCCGGGCATCTTTGTAGGACGGGGCCGACAGCCGGTGCGCCCGATGCTGACTGGCCACCTGCTGCGCCACTCTTAAGCTCTTGTCACGGCTTCATGTCATCCACTTTCGCCACCCGATTGAATACCGACCGGAGAAACCGATGTCCGCGGCCCAACTTCTGATGTGCGCATTGATGCTGATCGCCACCGTTGCGCTGATCGTGACCGGCCCGGACGACGGGCCCGTCGAGCAGGCCGCCGCAGCGGCCAGTGAAAGCCTGTTGTCACTGACCCGGATCCTGAATCACTGAATCTGACCACGAGACCGACCATCATGAAACAGACCGCCAGAAAGATCGCCGGCACCGCCGGCCTGATCAGTTGTTGCTTCATGCTCGCCGCGTGCGATCCGCAATCCACCTTCCCGATCAGCCCGCAATCCGGCGCCGTGGAGCCGGAAAAGCAGGAACGAGCAACCACGGTCACCCGGAAATCGGATGAACCCCGAACGGTCGCAGCAACGCCGGCACCGGCCATACGCGCCGATCTGGGCGAAGTCATCGCAGTGGATCCCATCGTGGCCGAAGGTGAAGCCAGCGGTGTCGGCGCAGCCGTGGGCGGTGTGGTGGGCGGCCTGCTCGGCAACCAGATCGGCAGCGGCAGCGGCCGCAAGGTCGCCACCGCCGTCGGTGCAGTCGGTGGTGCGGTCGCCGGCCACACGATCGAAAAGAACCGCAACGAACATGTAACCGGCTACCGCGTGAGCGTGCGCATGGATACCGGCGAGCAGCGCAGCTTCACTGAAAGCGCCGATACCCCTGTGCGCGCCGGAGACCGGGTGCGCGTGATCGGCGGCAATCTGCAGCGCACCTGACGTCAGCATCCGGCGTCTGCATCCGGCGTGAATTCGCAGGCGCCCCGGACATCACTCCTCGCGCCAGCCCGGTACCGACCATCCGGTCAACACCGCCAGCAGGCGCAGACCGGCGATCAGCACCACTGCGACACCGAGCGACACCAGCGGCGTGACGGCGAGCGCATTCATGCCCAGATAGACCCAGGCGCCGACGAAGGCGCACAGCGCATACGGACGGTGGTCGCGGAACACGTAAGGCACTTCGTTGCAGATCACGTCCCGCATGACACCGCCGAATACGCCGGTGATGACGCCCATCATCGCCGACACGAACACCGGCATGCCCGCCTCATAAGCCAGGCCGACGCCGGTCACGGTAAACAGCCCCAGGCCAAGAGCGTCCGGAAGCAGGATGGCACGTTCGGTGAAACGGTGATGGCGCGCGCGCAGCCAGGGCACAGCCGCCAGCGACAGCAGGAAGATCAGCCACACATGGGCCTGGTGTTCGACCCAGAAGAAGGGCCGGCGGTCGAGCAGCACGTCGCGCACCGTACCGCCACCAAACGCCGTGATGAAGGCAACCGCGAACACCCCGACCACGTCCATTCGACGGCGCGCCGCTTCGATGAAACCGGACAGGGCAAACGCAAGGGTGGCCGCGAATTCGATCGCGGCGATCAGGAGCTGGAATCTGGGCATCGCGCGATTCTAGGGTCTGTCGCCAGTGAATAGCGGGCCGCGCGCGCCGCCCTGGCCATGCGCAGGGCGCGGGCGGGTCGGGAAGCCCCGCATCGCCCGTGCCGCCTTCAGTCAGCAGATACGTTCCCACAGGCTGGTTTCGTCACCCAGGCGCTCGAACTCCACGCCATTGAAATCACCGCGCGACACCACGCCGAGAATGCGTCCGCCCTCGACCACCGGCAGGTGGCGGTAGCCGCCGTCACTCATCGCGCGCAACGCGTCGAGCGAGGTTTCGGCCGGACCGATGGTGCGCGGATCGGGGGTCATTGCAACCGCAAGCCGGGTGTCTGGTCCGTCATGGCCCTCTGCCAGGATGCGCACGGCATCGCGACCGGTGAAGATGCCGGCCAGCGTGCCCTGGTCATTGACGACCAGCACGGCACCGACGCGGCGCTCCCACATGCGGCGGCAGGCGTCGCCAACCGTCTCACCGGTGGTCAGCAACAGCGGATCCTGATCCTTGATGACAAGTCCGATGCAACGCTTTTTCATGTCTGCTCCCGCTTCAGTCGGAACCCATGCTCCGTAACCGAACAATAGTCCGGACTACGTTCCATTTCTTGAGCCTGATCAGCTTCCGGCCCTGCCGGAAGCCGGGTCGGCTAAGCTCTGGACCGCCCGCCCCCTCCGACACACCATGAGTGCCATTGAAGCGTCCCCGTCATCCCGCCTGGGCGGCTATCTCGCCGCCGCCGGCACCGTCGCCATCTGGACCGGCTTCATCCTCGTGTCACGCATGGGTGGAAAAAGCGCGCTGACGCCCTACGACACGCTGGCGCTGCGTCTGGGCACGGCCGCCCTGCTCCTGCTGCCGTTCGCCGGCAGCCTGCCGCGCGGCGCCTGGCGCGACGGCCGGCTGTGGTCGCTGGCCATGATGGGTGGCCTGCTCTACGGCGTGCTCGCCTTCGCGGCGTTCAAGTTCGCCCCGGCCGCGCACGGCGCCATCCTGCTGCCCGGCATGCAGCCCTTCCTGATCGCCGCCGTCGCCTGGGCAATCAGCGGCGCACGGCCCGGCGGCGCCAGCGTCGCCGGGCTGCTGTTCATCGCGGTGGGCATCGCCTGCGTGGCGCGACACGAACTGGTCGGCCACGGCAGCTGGACCCCCGAACTACTGATCGGCGACGCACTGCTGCTCGGCAGTTCGCTCGCCTGGGCCATCTACTCGGTACTGGCCAGGAAATGGGCCTACGACCCGTGGACGCTGACCCGCTTCGTCGCACTGGCGTCCGCACTCGTGTTCCTGCCGGTCTATCTGCTGTGGCTGCCGAAAGCGCTCGACGCCGTACCGCCGTCGATGCTCGCGCTGCAGGGCCTTTACCAGGGCGTGGCCGTCACCATCGTCGCCATGGTGCTGTTCCTGAAGGCGGTGGCGGTGCTGGGGGCACAACGCACCGGCGCACTGGTGGCACTGGTGCCTGTGCTGGCCGGCGTGATGGCCGCGCCACTGCTGGGCGAGGCGCTGTCCGGCTGGCTGATCGCCGGCCTGCTGTTCGTATCGGCCGGCGCCTTCGTGGCGGTCAGACCCGGGCGCAGAAAGACCAACGGTGCGCTGAAAACTTAGGCAGACGCGCAGGCGTTTGACGCGTCGTACCGGAACAGCGAGTGTGCGGTCGATCGAATCGATGTCGAGGTCGCGCACGTTGGCGAATCAACATGCGCCGTCCAGCGGTGCGCTCCCGCCCGAAGTAAAGGGGCCGCCGACATCCATCTGCACCCACCCGGACTGGGCCGCGGGGCGATGCGCGCGTGAGTTTGACGCGCTCATCAGGCAACATATACTTTGAAATATACTTGCCTTGTCGATCGTAAGAGGAGTCGCCGCCATGTCGCAAATCACGTTGTATCTGGACGATGCCACGCAGGCGTTGGTGGAACAGGCAGCGCAGGCCAATGGTGTGTCGAAAAGCCGTTGGGTGGCCGACATCATCCGCAAATACGCAGCCCAGGAGTGGCCGCAGGATTGTCTGGATTCAGCCGGGCGTTTTCCCGATTTTCCGTTGCGCGAGGACAGTACGGTCGCCCAGCCGGCTGACTCGCCGCGCCTGGATTTTTGAGTGCAGGAACTGGATCGCCTGCCATGTTGATTCTCGACAGCAACACCATCAGTTACTACTTTCGCGGCGATCCTCAGGTCGTGCTGCATCTGCAAGCGCTGTCGCCAGCTGATGTTGCCGTCCCGGCCATTGTGGAATACGAGCTTCGCTACGGTCTTTTGCGATTGCCGCCGCTGGCGGCCGTTCCCCGTCTGGCGGCATTGGCCGCCTTGCTGCGACCGATGCAGGTGTTGCCCTTCGATAGCGAGTGCGCCGCCCAGGCAGCCCGTCTGCGCGCCGAACTCGAGGCAACGGGCACGCCCATCGGCCCGCACGATACGCTGATCGCAGCCACGGTATTGCGTCATCAGGCCACGCTGGTCACGCGCAATGTGCGCGAATTCTCCCGCGTGCGGGGATTGCAGTGGCTGGACTGGCACGAAGCCGATTGAGCGCCCTGAACATGCCTCCGGCGTACCCAGGCAGGCATTGTCCAACGGCCTGTTGGACAGTCGTTTCGACGATGCAGCAGATTTTCCGCCAGCCAGTCGTTCACCAGCCGGCTGAACCCACCACATCGTGCCGCAGGAAGACAAACGGCGCGCCCTGAGGCGCGCCGTCACTTTCATTCCGGGCGAACCGGATCAGAACGGGATGTCGTCGTCCATGCCGCCGAATCCGCCCGAACTGCTGGCCGGGGCGGACTGCGGAGCGGGCTTCTGCGGCGCGCGCGCGGCGGGCGCCTGGCGCGGCGATTGATCGAAATCGTCGCCCCCGCCGCTGCCGCTGCCGCCGGCACCTCCGCTATAGCCTTCGTTGCCGGCACCGCCGCCGCCCATGCCCTGGCGGCTGCCCAGCATCTGCATCTGGTCAGCGCGGATTTCGGTCGTGTAGCGGTCGTTGCCGTCCTTGTCCTGCCACTTGCGGGTGCGCAGGCTGCCTTCGACATACACCGCCGAACCCTTGCGCAGGTACTGGCCGGCGATTTCGGCCAGCCGGCCGAAGAAGGCAACGCGGTGCCACTCGGTCATTTCCTTCTTTTCGCCGGTCGCCTTGTCCTTCCAGCTGTCAGTCGTCGCGACGGTGATGTTGCAGATCGCGTCGCCATTCGGCGCGTAGCGGGTTTCCGGGTCCTTCCCGAGATTGCCGACCAGAATGACCTTGTTCACTGAAGCCATGATTTCTCCCCCGGAGTGTCTTTGAACGTGCGCCCCGACGAGGCCCACGGACTGCATGATCAAAACGGCGCTGCGCGCCGCATCTTGCTACGCGCCGGACAGATTACGCCCTTTGCATAATTTCAGGTACCGGCGACCGGCTGGTCGAGCAGCCTGCGCACGACGTCTTCGTCCCACAATTCCAGATTGACCTTCAGGAAAGCCATGCGCCGCTCGGCCTCGATGCGCACCTCGCGCAGCCCGGGCAGGTCGTTGATCTGTTCGCGCAGGCGGTCCAGATCGACATGGTCGCCGATCGCATACTCGCGCAGCGCGACCACCGGCGGCGGCTTCATGCTGCGCGCCCACAGCAGCCACACGACTGCCAGCGCGGTGCAGAACAGATAGACGCCATCTTCGCCGAAGCGCAGCGCGATGGCACCGCCGACCGCACTGCCGGTGGCCGCGCCGAAGGACTGCGCCGTGTTGAACACGCCCAGCGCCGCGCCCTTGGCGTCCGGCGGCGCGATGCGCGACACCAGCGACGGCAGCGTGGCTTCGAGCAGATTGAACGCCACGAAAAACACGAGCAGACCGCCGATCAGCACCCACGCGAGGTCGAAATGCAGCAGGAACATCAGCTGCGAGGCGATCAGCGTGACGATGGCCGCGAGGAACACGGTCTTCACGCGCGACTTGCGTTCAGCCCAGATGATGGCCGGAATCATGCAGATGAAGCTGGCGATCACGATCGGGAAGTACAGCGTCCAGTGCTCGGCGACCGGCAGGTCCATCACCTGCACGAGGGCGAGCGGCACCATCAGGAACATGGCCATCTGCACCATGTGCACGACGAACATGCCGAAGTTGAGGCGCATCAGCTGGCGGTCGCCCAGGACGCGCGCGAACGGCGCAGGCTTCACGACCGGCGCGTGGTCCGGGTCCGGCACCACGAACAGCAGCAGCGGTATGCCGGCCAGCGCCAGGCCACCGATCAGCAGGAAGATGCCTTCCATGCCGATCCAGCCGTACAGCGCCGGGGCGAGCACAAGCGAGGCCGCGAACACCAGGCCGATCGACGTACCGATGACCGCCATGATCTTGGTGCGATGCTCGTCGCGCACCAGATCGGCCACCAGCGCGGTCGCCGCGGCCGAAATGGCGCCGCTGCCCTGCAGGATGCGGGCGGCGATCATCCAGTTGATGTCGGGCGCCCACGCGGCCATCGCGCTGCCGGCGGCGTACAGCAGCAGGCCGATCACGATGATGCGCTTGCGGCCGAAGCGGTCCGAGGCGGCGCCGAGCGGAATCTGCATCACACCCTGCGCCAGACCGAACATGCCGAACGCCAGGCCGACCCAGAAGATGTTGTCGCCGCCCGGCAATGTGCGTGCGAACACCGCGAACACGGGCAGCACGAGGAAAAGCCCCAGCATGCGCAGGGAAATGATGAAGGCCAGCGCAGCCCCCGCGCGCAGTTCCGTGCGGGTCATGCGGTCTTTTGTCGGGGGAGTCATGTGAGGCAGGAAAAGCGAGCAGCCGCGATTCTAGCAAGCGGACAGGGCGTGCAACGTCCGCTGAAAGTTTTGCTTCGCAAAGATATGCCCGAATAGGCGGTCGAGCGTGGCGGATGGGCAGGGCAAGAACGCCGAGTCTGCCTTTCGAATCAGCCTTTCGGAGTATCCGGGTCCGGATATCCCAACTGCCACTGGTGCTTCAGCGCAAGCAGCAGCACCACCGCATCGGCGAGCAACTGTTCGGGATCGAGCCGCGCGAAGTCCGGCGACTGCTCATCGGCCACTGCGAGACACATTACGAGATGCGCTACGAGTGACCATGAGCGGCGGGATTCGGCCCTCTACGTGCTGCGGTTCTGGCACACACGGGAGAATCGCTGAAAGGCAAAGCGGGCGCCAAACGGTTCGATGGATCACGGTGCCGGAAAAAACCGCGGGGGCTGCGGCCCCCGCATCGCTTGCCTGCAAGCAACCGGCCGGATCACACCGGCACCGCGCGCCCACGCCGCCGCGCCAGCATCAGCCCCGCCAGCCCAGCGCCAAACAGTGCCGCCGGCACAGGTTCAGGTACGGCCGCGACATCGCCGGGGCGAACCGCCCAGGCATGGAATCCGTTGTACTGGTAGCTGATGCCCTGGTAGCCGACGTCGGTATTGACGCCCCACGCGTAGAGGCCCGGGACGGGCGCGTACGCCGTACCGGACCAGTACGCGTAGGACTGCAAGTTCTGAATCGCGCCGTTGGGGCCAAGGCCACTGCGCGCTTCTCCCCAGTGATAAGCGCCATCTCCAAAGATGCCCCCATCGCTCTGGTTGCCCCCCGACGGACTGTAGTAGCTCTTGAACCCCAGATTGTTAAAGTACATGTGAGCCAGTTCGCTGTACATCGTGCCGTCCTCCCCCACGGTACGAACGTTGTAGCCAATGTCGGTGCCGAAATAGGTGTAGTTGTAGTCCGCCAGCCCACCGTCCCGAACCATGGGCAGGCGCCAGTCGTCATACGTCACCCCGCGCACGCTGTCGTGGTAGCTCAGGTTCGCCGCCCAGGTCAGCGCCTGCTGCCAGGTCATCAAACCATCCGCGTCATACCCGCTCGTCTTCGCGTAGTTGGCATCCGCCAGCCAGGTCACGTCCAGTACGTCGTCGTACAGCAGACCGCCGCCCCGGTCGTGCAGCGCCGCCTGCGCCGCACCGCTAGACAGCGCGCCCAGCAGCGCCAGCCCCAACACCTTCTTTCCGTAGTTCATCGCCATCGCTCCCGTTTCGGCTTGTTGCTTACGACATACTCAATCACCTTCTTGGCATAGCAAGCTCCATGCCGCCCACATCAAGCCCTTGATGCACATGGGGTCCCGCTGGCAGACAGGCAGGGGAAATGTAAATTTCTCCGACACATTTCAAGTCATGGCAGCGGCCCGGCACACCCGCCCTTCCCCGCCGGTGTCCAGTCCCTGCCTCAAGTGCACACCCCTTGAACCTTGCCACTTGAATCTTGAATCTCGACGCCTTCCCTCCTCGCCTTTCCCGCCAAAATAGGTTCTCATAGCCGGTTGCATGAAACCGGGCGGGCTGATGGACTGGATACGCATTCGTGGGGCGCGCACCCACAATCTGAAGAACATCAATATAGACATCCCGCGCGACCGGCTGACCGTGATCACCGGGCTGTCGGGCTCCGGCAAGAGCTCGCTGGCGTTCGACACGCTGTACGCCGAGGGCCAGCGGCGCTATGTGGAGTCGCTGTCCGCCTACGCGCGGCAATTCCTGCAGCTGATGGAAAAGCCGGATGTGGACCTGATCGAGGGGCTGTCGCCGGCGATTTCGATCGAACAGAAGGCGACCAGCCACAATCCGCGCTCCACCGTGGGCACGGTGACCGAAATACACGACTATCTGCGCCTGCTGTTCGCACGGGTCGGCACGCCCCACTGCCCCGAGCATGGCGCGCCGCTGGCCGCGCAGAGCGTGTCGCAGATGGTCGATGCGGTGCTCGCGATGCCGGAAGAGAGCAAGGTGGCCATCCTTGCGCCGGTGGTCAGCGAGCGCAAGGGCGAACAGGTCGAGCTGATTTCGGAGTTGCGTTCGCGCGGCTTCGTGCGGGTGCGGCTCGACGGCAAGATGATGGACATCGACGCGCTGCCCAAGCTCGACAAGAACATCAAGCACACGATAGACGTCGTCGTCGACCGGCTGAAGGTACGCCCCGACATGCGCCAGCGTCTCGCCGAATCCATCGAAACCGCGCTGCAGCAGGCCGAAGGCCGCGCCATCGCTCTGGACATGGACAGCGACGCCGAACAGCTGTTCTCGGCCCGCTTCGCCTGCCCGGTGTGCGGCCACAGCGTGTCCGAGCTGGAACCGCGCTTCTTCTCGTTCAACAATCCGGCCGGCGCCTGCACCAGTTGCGACGGCCTGGGCATGGTCACCTTCTTCGACCCGACGCGCATCGTTGCCCACCCGCACCTGTCGCTCGCCTCCGGCGCCATCCGGGGCTGGGACCGGCGCAACCAGTTCTATTTCCAGCTGCTGTCCAGTCTGGCCGGCTTCTACAAATTCGACATCGACACCCCGTTCGACGAACTGGACGCGGCGCTGCAGGCTATCGTGCTCGACGGTTCGGGCAAGGTGCGCATTCCGTTCCGCTACCTGTCGGAATCGGGCCGCGCGACGATACGCGAGCACGTGTTCGAAGGCGTGGTGCCGAATCTGGAACGCCGCTACCGCGAAACCGATTCGGTCGCCGTGCGCGAGGAACTGGGCAAGTACCGCAACACCAAGGTGTGCCCGGACTGCAAGGGCACGCGGCTGCGCAGCGACGCGCGCCATGTGAAGGTGGCCGATCACACGCTGCCGGAACTGGCCGGACTGCCTCTGCGCGCCTGCAAGGCCATTTTCGACGGCATGGAACTGGATGGCGCGCGCGCCGCGATCGCCGCCCGCATCATGCGCGAGGTGGCGGCCCGGCTCGGCTTCCTGATCGACGTCGGACTGGACTACCTGAGCCTCGACCGTTCGGCCGAATCGCTGTCCGGCGGCGAGGCGCAGCGCATCCGGCTGGCCAGCCAGATCGGTTCCGGCCTGACCGGCGTCATGTACGTGCTCGACGAGCCGTCGATCGGCCTGCACCAGCGCGACAACGCGCGCCTGCTCGGCACGCTGTCGCGGCTGCGCGACCTCGGCAACACGGTCGTCGTGGTCGAGCACGATCAGGAAGCGATCGAAATGGCCGACCACGTGGTCGACATGGGCCCCGGCGCCGGCCAGCACGGTGGCGAGGTGATCGCGCAGGGCACGCCGGCCGACATCGAAGCCTGCGAAGCCAGCCTGACCGGTGCCTACCTGTCGGGCCGCAAGCAGATCGCGGTGCCGCAAACCCGCACGCCGGCGAAGGACGACTGGCTGCACATCCGCGGCGCACGTGGCAACAACCTGCACGGCACCGACGCGGCGATCCCGGTCGGGCTGCTGACCTGTGTCACCGGCGTGTCCGGCTCGGGCAAGTCCACCCTGATCAATGACACGCTGTACGCCGCAGCCGCCCACCATCTGTACGGCTCGGCGGCGCTGCCGGCCGCGCACGACGCGATCGAGGGGCTGGACCTGTTCGACAAGGTGATCAATGTCGACCAGTCGCCGATCGGCCGCACGCCGCGCTCCAATCCGGCCACCTACACCGGCCTGCTGACGCCGATCCGCGAATTGTTCGCCGGCGTGCCGGAAGCGCGCTCGCGCGGCTACGGTCCGGGCCGCTTCTCGTTCAACGTGAAGGGCGGCCGCTGCGAAGCCTGCCAGGGCGACGGTCTGGTGCGCGTCGAAATGCACTTCCTGCCCGACGTGTTCGTGCCGTGCGACGTGTGCAACGGGCGCCGCTACAACCGCGAAACGCTGGACATCCGCTACAAGGGCAAGACCATCCACGACGTGCTGTCGATGAAGGTGACCGAAGCACGCGACTTCTTCGACGCCGTGCCGACGGTCGCACGCAAGCTGGAAACGCTGTGCGAGGTCGGGCTGGGCTACATCGGCCTCGGCCAGAGTGCGACCACGCTGTCCGGCGGCGAAGCACAGCGCGTGAAACTGGCGCTGGAACTGTCCAAGCGGGACACCGGCCGCACGCTGTACATCCTCGACGAACCGACCACCGGCCTGCATTTCCACGACGTGGACATGCTGCTCGGCGTACTCGGCCGCCTGCGCGACGCCGGCAATACCATCGTCGTCATCGAGCACAACCTTGACGTGATCAAGACCGCCGACTGGATCATCGATCTCGGCCCGGAAGGCGGTGCCGGCGGCGGGCTCATCGTCGCCACCGGCACCCCCGAGCAGGTCGCCGCGGAGCCGGCGTCACACACCGGGCGGTATCTGGCGCCGCTGCTCGAAAAGGACCCGCGGCGCCAGCCGTGTCCGGCCGCCGACTGAGCGGCCCGGTGGCGCCAGGCGAAGCATTGCGCGGTTGAGCGCGGCGTGTTGGGCATCGCTGCGCTCACCCCAACCTACGGGCTGGGCCATGCGTCGGGCGGGCTCGACGCGATTTGTTGGGCGTCGCTGCGCTCACCCCAACCTACGAGGCTGGGCGATGCGTTGGACGGGGGAACGTGACTTGTTGGGCGTCGCTGCGCTCACCCAGCCTGCAGGGCCGGATGATGTGTAGGTTGGGGTGAGCGCAGCGATGCCCAACGATCGAGCTTCGACCGTGATCGCGACGCAAGCCAACACCGGCCTTGCTGCGGAAAGCTTCTGGCCGGGTCCTGGCCTTACTCAGTCGATCAGCTTGAGCTGCCGCGCCGCGTGCATCAGTTCGATGTCGGGCGACCCGCATGCGCAGGATTTCGAGTTCGCGGGCGCTCAGCGCAGCCAGCGGGTTCTTCGCGCCGCTGCCGGCGCGGCGCAGCGCCGCCAGTTCGGCCTGCACGTCCGGGCTCAGCGTCTGCCGGCGGTGATACACCGCGCAGATCGCCTCGACCAGCAGGTCGGGCGGCGAACTTCTGGTGACTTAGCCGAGCGCGCCTGATTCGAGCGCCTTTTCGACGAAGGTGGCGTCGCGGTGCATGTTGAAGATGAGCACGCGCGCGTCGCGGTCGCGCTGCAGGATGTGCTGCAGCGTCTGGATGCCGCTGGCACCCGGCAGCGTGATGTCCATCACCACCACATCCGGCGCCAGTTCGACGTAGCACCGATAGACCTCTTCGCCGGAGCTGGCCTCGGCTGCAATGGTCAGCGGCGGATGCCGCTCGATCAGTCACCGGTAACCTTCGCGTACTACCGCGTGGTCGTCGCTCGCCGCAGGTCGTTCCAGCTGGATGACGACCGCAGCCGCGCGCCTGCGCGTCCCACATGGGCACCAGCCTGTCGAGACCGGCGATCAGCCCGTACTCGTCCAGCCCGTCCGGCCGCAGCTCGCGCAAGATGCCGTGCAGCGATTCCATCGTGCTGCCGACCGTGTGCAGCACCGTCTGACCGCTGGCGCGCAAGGGGTCGGCTTCGACTACGCCACGCTGACCGACGCCGACACCCTGACACGTGCCATGAAAAACGCCGGCACGGCCGTCTTCCGCCCGGGACCGACCTGTCGTGGCTGCCGACGGCGCATGCCCTGATCGTGCTGATCGCGCGCTTCCGCCCGGAAGCCCGCGGCCTGCGCTGAGTGAACCCGCCCTCCTGTCGCAAAACCCTGCACGCCGGATGACGGCCGCCTCGACCGACCGCGCATCGGCGTGCAGCGGGCCGAGCGCTGACGCGCATTCGTGCAACGCTTCGCAAGGATGGGGAATGGCTGCGCAGCGGCGCGGTCTGAGTCGTCAAACCCAGCGACCGTCACACCATGAATCCGCTGCACCCGAAAAAGCTGCTGCTCACCAAATGGACCGCCGTTGCGCCTGTCGGCCGCAACCTGCACTTCCTGGTCTGCAAGGTGATCGAGCCCGACCCGCCTGAAACAGCGATCCGCTGGATAGACATCGAGGCGGTCCATTCGAAATCGGTGCGGCGCATCGAATGGCGCGAGCTGAAGGATGCGACCCGCTGGCGGCAGGGCTGGGTCTGACCGCTCGCCAAAGATCGCCGGTCAGCCGGCTGACTGCTCCGCCCGCCAGGCATCGACCACCTCCTGCGCCGCCCTGAAGGCATCGACCGACGCCGGCACACCGGCATACACCGCGCAGTGCAGCAGGGTTTCGCGGATTTCCTCCACCGTGCAGCCATTGTTGAGCGCGCCGCGCACATGGCCCTTGAGCTCGTTCGGGCATTTCAGCGCGGTCAGCGCCGACAGGGTGATCAGGCTGCGCGTGCGCCGGTCCAGACCGCCGCGTGTCCAGACGCCGCCCCACGCATGTTCATTGATGAAAGCCTGCAGCGGCTGCGTGAAGTCGGTCGCGTTGCCCAGTGCGCGATCTACAAAGGCATCGCTCATCACTTCGCGGCGTACCGCCTCCCCGCGCTTCGCGCCATCGCTCATGATCCGTTCTCCCGTTGCGTTCGTATCGAGCGGCGGATTCTACGGACTCCGGCCTTATCGGGCACCAGCGAGTGCGCCGGCAGGTTGAGCGGCAGCGCGGCCGGCGCACTGTCCGGCGACTCATCCGGCATGCAGGTGCCGGCCGGCATCAGCGGCGTCGCACTGATGGCCGCCCTGGCCGTCTGGCTCGACATACTGCGTCGACCACGGAACCCGCTTGACCCGGCCGCCGCGACGCGGAGACCGGGCTTCTGCCACCGGGTATTCAGCGCAAGAGCGCCCTGTAGCCGCAGGCTCAGCCGAGCTGCAGCCTGCGCCGGCGCGCCACCCAGCCGATCAGGCCGAGACCGGCCAGCAGCAGGGCCGCCTGCTCCGGTTCGGGTATCGGTTGCGACACGTCGAGCAGGATGGGCGTGTCGGGTGACGCAAGCTGCATCAGTACACGTGCGTCACCCTTCACCCCTTCCAGATCCCAGTTCGCCTTGATGGCGTCACCGGGCTTTCCGCCCTTTTCCGGCGGATAGTAGGCAAGTTCGATTGCCTTGTAACTCAGACTGAGGGATGCCAGCGGGTCACCGCCCGAGGCCCCGGCCAGGCTCAACGAGGTCAGCGTGGCGTCTTCGAAGGTCATCGTGAAGTAGCGATGGGCTTGCTCCTCGCCCGACTTGACGAAGCTGAGCGTCACCTTGCCGACTACATTGCCGTTCGCCACACCTTCAAACAGTTTGGGGATGCTCTGATCCACCGCCTGCGTCCATTCCAGATCACCGAACACCGGCCGCGATGCCGTACTGCCGGACGGACCGGTGGACGCCGTGTTGGACAGCGTCCAGTTGAAAGAAAAGACCTCTATCTGGTCCTTGTAGTTTTCGGCGACCGAACCGCCATTGATACGCGGTATCTCCAGGTAGTAGTCGGCTGCCAGCGCCGGCGCCGCGGCGAAGTACATGATCGAAGCGGTGATGCATGAGGCGGCAAGTCTGAGTTTCATCGGTTTTTCCCGGAAAATGAAGGACATCCATCGGCCGGGTCGTGCCTTTGTGGCCGCGCCGGCGCAAGCACTGCACCCGAACACTACCAAGGACGCCTCATTCCGGACAGCCTTGAAGAACGTGTTTCCCCTGCAATCCGAGACGTGCCGTCACGCAGTTCAGAAGGCGCCCTTCACCGTGCCGCCATCGACCCGCACAGCCGCGCCTGTGGTCGCCGACGCCAGCGGACTGGCCAGATAGACGACCATCGCGGCGACTTCTTCCGGCGTGGCGAAGCGCTTGATCAGCGAGGTCGGGCGCACCTTCTCGAAGAATTCCTTTTCGAAGTCCTCGAAGCTCTGGCCGCTTTCATTGGCCAGCGTCTGCACGAATTCCTCGACGCCGCGCGAGCGGGTCGGACCCGGCAGCACACTGTTGACGGTGATGCCGGTGCCGGCGACCGACTCGGCCAGACCGCGCGCAATCGCGATCTGCGCCGATTTGGTCATGCCGTAGTGGATCATTTCGGCCGGAATCTGGATGCCGCTCTCACTCGATATGAACAGGATGCGGCCCCAGTTGCGCCGCTTCATGCCGGCCAGCACCTGGCGCGACAGCCGCACCCCGCTCAGCACGTTCACGTCGAAGAAGCGCGTCCAGTCGGCGTCGGGAATGTCCTCGAACGCTTTCGGCTCGAAGATGCCGAGGTTGTTCACCAGGATGTCGATGTCCGGGTGCGCCTTCGCCAACGCGTCGGCACCGGCCGCGCTGGCCAGATCGCCGGCAAAGCCGATCGCCCCCACACCCAGCTTCGCGACGGCGGCGTCGACCGCCGCCTGCGTGCGGCCATTGACGATGACGCGCGCGCCTTCGCGCAGCAGCGCCTCGGCGATGGCGTAGCCGATGCCGGCGGTGCTGCCGGACACCAGCGCGAGACGGTTCTTCAGTTGCAGATCCATGCGGAATTCTCCTCGATGAATGGGCGTCAGGTGCGCGGCGCTAACATGATGATGGCCATTCCGGCCAGCGACAGCGTCGCCGGCCGCAGCACCCAGACCGGCGCGCGGTCCTTCAGCCACAGCCAGGGCCGATAGCAGCCGACGATCTCCGCCAGTGCGGTGGCGACGAAAAGCGCAGTGGTTGAAATCGGATTCATCGGCCGAAGATAACCCGGCCGGGCACGCGATGGTCGGCGCATCGTTGAACTTCGAGGTTCCCCGTACGCGGCAGGGGCAGCCGTCCATCCGGCGCGGTGCGTGTGGCGCGAGTGCATGCGCCGTCTTGTTGGGCATCGCTGCGCTCACCCCAACCTACGATGCAGCCTCCCGCACGTCGGGATGAGCACAGCAATGCCCACCACCCGTAGGTTGGGGTGAGCGCAGCGATGCCCAACAACATCCGCTGCCGCCCGCGACGCGTAACGGCGGCACAACGGCCTGTGCTAGCCTCCTGCCACCCGAAGTCCTGTTCCGCGCCATGCCCTCCGCCCTGCCTGCCGTGCTGTGCGCCGCCCTGCTGCTGATGGTCACGATGGGCGTGCGCCAGTCGTCCGGCCTGTTCATTTCGCCGATCAATACCTCCACCGGTCTGGGCATCGTCAGCCTGAGTCTGGCGCTGGCGATCGGCCAGTTCGTCTGGGGCGCGATACAGCCGGTGGCTGGTGCGGTAGCCGATCGCTACGGGCCGGGCCGCGTACTGGCCGCCGGGCTGATCGTGCTGGCGCTCGGTTGCGCGCTCACACCCTTCATGGACACCAGCTTCGGCATGATGATGGCGCTCGGCGTGCTGTCGGCGGCTGGCTCCGGCGCCGGCAGCTTTTCGGTGCTGATCGGCGCCGCCTCGCGCAAGCTCGATTCGGCGAAACGCGGCCAGGCGGCCGGCGTCATCAACGCCGGCGGTTCGCTCGGCCAGTTCGTGTTTGCGCCACTGGCGCAGAAGCTGATCACCACCGTCGGCTGGATGGGGGCGATGTACGCACTGGCCATCGCAGCGCTGGCCGCACTGCCGCTGGCACGCGCCCTGCGTGCTCGCGAACCGGTGGTCAGTCATGCCGCGCCCGATGGCAGCGGCGGCCTGCGTCACGCGGTGCGCGATGCGCTGCGTGACCGCAGTTATCTGCTGCTGCACGCCGGCTTCTTCACCTGCGGTTTTCACATCGCCTTCCTGATCACCCATCTGCCGGGCGAAGTCGGGCTGTGCGGCCTGCCGGCGGAAGTGGCGAGCAGTGCGCTGGCGCTGATCGGGCTGGCCAACATCGCCGGCAGCCTGCTGGCCGGCTGGGCGGTCGGCCGCTGGCGCAGCAAGATGATCCTGTTCTGGATGTACGCGTCGCGTGCGGTGCTGGTGTTGATCTACCTGGCGTCGCCGCAGACCGAATGGACCTTCTACCTGTTCGCCATCGGTCTGGGCGTGACCTGGCTGGCCACGGTGCCGCCGACCGCCGGCGTGGTCGGCAAGCTGTTCGGCACGCGTTATCTTGCGACATTGTTCGGCCTCACGCTGCTGTCGCACCAGATCGGCGGCTTCTTCGGCGCCTGGCTGGGCGGGCTGGCGCTCGAGCACACCGGCAACTACCTGTGGATGTGGTATGCCGATGCACTGCTCGCGACCATCGCGGCGCTGGTCAATCTGCCGATCCGCGAGGCGCGCATGCAGCCGGCTGCAGCGCCGGCGTAGGCGGATGCCGATGGCGGTATGGCTGGTCATGCACGACAATGGTGCGATGACAATAAAAGGAGAACACTGATGAAACTGCTCGGCGCACTTGGAATACTGGTGATGGGCCTGCTCGCCGCCTTCGTTATCGCCAACTGGAGCGTGCTGGTCATGCCGGTCGAGGTGTCGCTGCTGGTGGCGACGATCAACGCACCGGCCGGCATCATCCTGCTCGGTGCCACGACCTTGCTGCTGGTGCTGCTCGGCGCCTACACACTCACGCTGCACACCTCGACCCTGCTCGAAGCGCGCCGTCATGCCAAGGAACTGCGCGAGCAGCGCTTGCTGGCTGATCAGGCCGAAGCATCGCGCTTCACCGAACTGAACGCTGCGATGCAGAAAGAATTCGCCGAGTTGCGCGCGGCCATGCAGCAGACGACGGCCGAATCGGTGAATTCGCTCGCGGCGGCCATCGGTGAGGTCGAAGACAAGCTGGACCGCAGTCTCGGCGAGCGACGCGCCTGACGCCGCGCGCCGCCCGCTCAGGCGTGGCCGGGTTCGTACAGCGTGAAGCCGTTGCGGCCCGACTGCTTGGTACGGTACATCGCGGTATCGGCGCGCTGCAGCACGTCTTCCAGTTCAAGGCCGTGATCGGGAGACAGCGCGATGCCGATGCTCGGCGTGACCGTCAGCGACAGGTCGGCGACCTCCATCGGCGCGGACAGCGCCTGCACGATCTTGCGGGAAATCTCGCCGGCGACTTCCGCATTGTCGACGTCTTCGAGCAGCACGACGAATTCGTCACCCCCCAGCCGAGCGGCCGTATCGGTGACGCGCACGGTGGCCAGCAAGCGTTCGGCGACCACGCGCAACACTGAATCGCCGGCATGGTGCCCCAAAGTGTCGTTGATGTCCTTGAAATGATCGAGATCGAGCATGATCAACGCGGTCCGCAAGCCAGTGTGCTTTGACCGTTCGACCGAACGCTCGAAGCGTTCGCTCAGCAGCAGACGATTCGGCAGGCCGGTCAGCGTATCGTGGTGCGCCAGCCGGCGGACATAGGCCTCGGTGCGCCGCCGTTCGGTGATGTCGTAGGCGAAACAGATGTAGCCATGGATGTCACCGTGCGCGTCGCGCAGCGCATTGACGGCCAGATTGACGGGCACATGTACGCCGTCCTTGCGCACATAGGTCCATTCCCGCTCATCCACACCGCCTTCGCGCACCGGCAGCACGAACACCTCGAAACCGCGCACCGGCACACCCTTTTCGGCCGTCAGCTGCGCGCTGCGCTGATGCATTTCGGTGTCCAGATGCAGCAGCTCCGGCGTGGCGACACCCACCAGTTCGTGACGCGTATAGCCGAGCAGCCGTTCGCCGGCCGGATTGATCGACTGGATGACGCCAGCCGTATCGGTGGCGATCACGCAGAACGGCGCGTGCTCCAGAATCGCCTGATTGAGCAGGTCGGATTCGCGCGCCGCACGCTGCGCATCCAGCAGTTCCGTCAGGTCGGTCGCCATGATGATCAGGCGCGGCCCTTCGGATTCCTCTTCGGTGGCCGTGATGGCCAGCTCTATCTTGCGTACGCCTCCGTGTGCATGCTCGGCGCTCACGTTGCAGCGCAGAAGCCGCCGGTCGCCATGGCGGATATCGCTCAGTTGCCTTTTCAGCGTCACGTCACCGTGACTCGAAAAAAGCTGCGTCAGCGGCATGCCCTGCAGCAGGCTGGCTTCGATGCCGAGCATGTCGCCGATCGCCGGATTGGCACCGAGCACGCGCGACGCCGGCGTGGCATCGCAGATCAGGATGCCTTCCGCGCTCGCCTCGATGACCGAGCGCATGCGCGCCTCGCTTTCGCGATGGGCGACCGACATGCGATACGCCAGATTTTCGGCCCGGCTTCGCAGACCGAATACGGCAGCCAGCGTGCTGCACAGCAATACGGTCAGCCCCAAACCGGCGGCCGCGGCCAGATTGGCCTTGCTCGCCGGAGCAGCCACGTCGAATGCCGGCAAGGTCGTGAAGCGCAAGGTCCAGCGGCGCATGCCGACTTCGATCGGGCGCGTCTCGACAAAACTTGGGGTGTAAGTCCCCAGATTCGTCAGCACCGCACGGCGACGCTCGTACAGCAGCGCCGATTCGTCAGTGGCCACGCCATCGAACAGCTCAAGCACCATGTCGACTGCGCGGTCATCCAGTGCCGCGTGGGCCAGATCACTGATGCGGAACGGCGCATAGACGAAGCCACGGAGCGCCGCACGATACGCCTCGACGGTATGCAGCCCGCGCGAAGTACGATAGACGGGCACGAACATCAATGCGCCAGGCTGGGGTGCCGCTCTGTCCTGCACCAGCGTAACAGCGCCCGACAGTGCCGCCCTGCCGGTGTCTGCCGCACGATCCATCGCCGCGCGACGTACCGTCTCAGAATACATGTCGTAACCGATGGCATCGAGATTGTTACCGATATCGGGTTCGAGATAGACGATGGTGGTCAGCACGTCGCGTTCGCCGGCCGGACGGATGGCGTAACCGGGTTGCCCCGAAGCCCGAATCGCCGCCTCGTGTGCGGCCCGTTCAACGGGCGTCAGCACTTGTGCAAAACCGAAGCCCTTGAGGCCGGGAAAGCGCGTGTCCAGGTGCACTCCACGGGCAAACGCCCGCCACTCGTCGCGCGTCACGGTCGACGAAGCGGAAAACAGGGCAACACCGGACCACAGCAACTGTTCGTAGTCGGCCATGGCTTCGGTCAGCGCGCGCTCGGCCTCGCCCACGCTGCGATCGAAACGGGTTTGCGCCTGCATCCGTTCCTGCGCACGCAGGGCTTGCCAGGCCATCCAGGAAAGAGTTGCACCCGTGACGCCGGTCAGCAGCAGCGTCAACAGGGCGGTCATACGCAGCCCATTAACAGGGGACGAAAGGTTCATCTATCGGTCACTCTTGACTCAAGTCGCGGCGATGCGCAAATAGAAAAAGAAATTTTTCATTTGTTTACGTGCGCCGATCACCCAACTTTATAGATAACGCGTTAATTGACCCTTCGTACGCTGCTGCAGCGCAGCATGTCGACCCGGTTGTGGAAAACCGTCACTTGAACGAAAAGACGTAGCGCACATCGACCGCCTGTTCGGTGCCGGTGCTGCCGATCAGCGCGAGATGGCGGGTCAGTGTCCAGGTCAGCTTGACCACGCTGGTCGCGCCGGCCACGCCCTGTTCGTACGACAGCAGCGCATTGTTGGTCAGCCGCTTGCCGACGCTGACCACCTGGCCGCCGACCGTCGTGCTGCTGCGCTGCGAACTGCTGACCACCTGACTGCGCGGACCGCTGGCGATCGAACTCTGGGTCAGGGCGATCTGGTCAAGGCCCAGCGCCTGGGCCAGCGATCCGGTGATGCCTTCGCCCTCGCCGCCCAGCAGCGCACTGGCGGCGGTCGCCAGCAGCGACAGATCCGAGCCGCGCGCCGTTTCCTGACCGCGGCCAAGCACGATCCACGACAGCTTTTCCGAGTCCGGCATTGCACTGTCGGATACCAGCCGCACGCGCGGCCGCTGCACCGTGCCGCTCACTTCCACGCCGGCCTGCACCGGCAGGTTCGGTCGGATGGCGCGCACGTTCAGCCCCGGATTGGCCAGCGAGCCCTGGAAACTGACGACGCCGCGTTCGATGTCGAGGTTCTGGCCATAGGCGCGATAGCGGCCACCCACCGTGCGGATGTTGCCGGTGGCGCTGATGCCGCGCCCCTGATCGCGCAGCGCCAGCTGGCCGGCCAACCGCGTATCGAGCCCGCGCCCCTTGAAATAGAGCCGCTCACCGAGATCGACGTCGATCTGCAGCGCCAGCGGCGGGCCGCTCGCGGAGGCGCCGTTGCGACCTTTCATCACGACGTCGTCGCCGAGCGTCGGCGGCGATTGCTCCGGCACGGTGAACAGCCCGGCGTCGGCCGTCAGCGCCAGTTGCAGCGCAATGCCGGCCTTGGCCGAGCCGCGCACGCTGCCGTCACCGGACAGCATGAGCCACTGCTCGCCGCCCTGCAGCGGCACGAAGCGGCGCACCTCGATCGCGATGTCTGCTGCCGCCGTGGCCAGATCGACCGTGCCGCGCGCAGCGAGGCGGCCCGGCTCCTTCGTCAACGCCGCGGCATTCAGGCGTGGATCGGCCGGCGCGCGCGCATTGGCGCTTTCGAAGCTCAGGCCGTCGAGATTCAGCCGGTCGCCGGCGAACGTCGCGCGCAGGCTGCCACGCTCCAGCCGCAGGCCTTCGTCGGCGAGCCGGAACGTCAGGCCGTCGCCGTCGATGCGCCCCGACAGCTCCGGCGCACGCAGCCGCCCGGCCATCTTCACGTTGGCTTTCAGGCTGCCGGCGGTTGTCATGTCGAGCCGCAGCGCGCGACCGATCCAGTTCAGCGTCGGCACGTCGAGCGTCGCTTCGCCAGTGGTCTGTGCATCGAGATCGGGCAGCCACAGACTGCCGGCATGGCGCAGTGGCACGCGCACCGCGGCCTGCAGCTGGCCGATGTCCGGGCCGGCAATGCGGGCCGTGACGGCCGCCGATTGGCCGGCGAAATCGATCTGCGCGCGCGCCTCGCTGAACGCAAGTTCGACCCGGCCTTCGCCCGAAATGACCGCGTTGCCGCTTTCACGGAACACGGCGATCCGACCGCTCAGCCCTGCGTCGCCGGTCAGCGCGGCGCCAACCGCCCAGTCGGCGCCCAGCTTCAGCGGCGCACGCACCGCGATGCCGGCTTCGCGGTCGCGCCAGACGAGGCGCAGCGGAAAGCCGCGCATGCGGCCACTGGCATCAAGGCGCTCCGGCGTCCACAGCGTGCGCGCGAGCACCGCTTCGCCGCCGCCGGTCAGCGCCAGCGTCGCATCGTCGAGGGCCACACGCCGGGCCGACGCCGACAGCGACGCCGGGCGGACCAGCGTGGCACTCAGTTCGGGCGACAGCACCAGCGCCAGCTGATCGATGCGCCCGGCCCACGACGGGCCGTCACCGGATGACAGCAAGGCGCCCCGCGCCGCAAGCTCGAGCGACTGGCGCAGCGGCGCATCACCGCGTTCCGCCGGCTGATCGGCAAGTTTCACGCTGGCCGACAGGCGATGCGCCGCGCGCGTGCCATCGATGTCCAGCTGCACGGCCTCGATGGGCGCCGGTGCGGACGGACTGCGCAGATCGGCCGCCACCAGCTTCAAGGTCATGCGCCCGTCGGCACCGGGCGCGAGTTCGGCACTGACGTCGGCGCTGGCCACGCTGCCCAGCTCACCCAGCCGGAGCGCGCGCGCGGCCAGCGTCAGCGTGCCGAAAGGCGCCTCCGGCGTACCGGCGAGCCGACCGCTGCCGGAGATGCGACCGGCCAGTTCCAGCCCGGTGAGCGCACGCAGCGGTGCCAGACGCTGCGCGTCCAGCGACCAGTCGAGCACGTCGTCTGCCTTGCCGGCGCGGCCGCCGAATGCGCCCTGCGCTGCCAGCCGGTTGCCCGCCCAGTCCAGTGCGATATCGACCTCCGACAGTCGCCTGCCCTGCAGCCGCCCCTTGACCGCACCCGCCAGTGCCTCGCCCATCAACGTGCTGGGCGCGAAGTCGAGCGCCACCTGCGCGTCGATCTGCGGCTTGATCTGACCGTTGGCGGAAAATTTCGCCGACAGGCTGGCCGCCGGCACGCGTGCGAACGCCGAAGGATCGAATTTCTGCAATGCGCCGGCCAGCCGGAAGGCGAGCGTGTCGTCCAGCTTCAGCGTGCCGGCCAGCGTGGACTCGGCGCCGCGCGCCGACACCCGGGCGCTTTCCAGCGTGAGCAGTTGCTGCGCCACGTCGCCACGCGCATCGAGCGCGATGCGGCTGGCGCCGCGGTCGGTCAGTGCAACGTCGAACTGCTGGCGCTCGCCCGACGCGCTGATGTCGATGCGTCCGCCCAGTTTCGTCGCCAGCCCCTGCCCATGCAGCGCGGCGGTATCCACATCGCGCAGCACCAGCGCCGCGTGCACCGGCAGATCGCCCTCGGCACGCCAGCCAGCCGTGCCGCGGATGTCGCCACCGCCGGACAGCTCGATCAGCAGGTCGCGCAGATCGACTTGTGTCGGGCTCGCCTCGACCTGCGCCGACAACGCACGCACCGGCAGCTGGTTCTTGTCGATGCGCCCGGCTTCGCGGTTGCGCGCCGTCAGTGGTCCGGTCAGGGCAAGCGCCGCGCCGTCGCGCGACTGCAGATCCGCCTCGACCGTCCAGCGACCGGCCGGGGCGGCGGCGTTCAGGCGCTGCGGATCGAATTCGTCGAGCGCCAGCCTGAGCGCGGTCAGCGGTTGTTCGATGAAGGGCCGGGCACTGACGTCGGCCTGACCGGACAGACCGAAACCCCGGGCGCGCAGCGCAGCGGTGGCGCCGTCGACCAGCGTGCCGCCCAGCGCGGCGGTGGCCGAGTAATCCTGCGCCGTGAAAGCCAGTTCGCCGGACAGCGCGAACGGCGCGTCGCCGACCAGCGCGAGCGCACCCGCCAGCGCGCCCCACGGCGTGGTCACGGCGACCTCGTCCAGCCGATGCGTCACGCCATCGGAGTCGATGGCCGCCTTGACGTCGGTCAGTACGATGCCGTCGACATCGGGCGCCGAGTACTCGGCGAGCACGATGCGCCCGATGTCGAGCCGTGCCTTCAGCGCGAACGGCAGCGCGAGGCTGGAGGGCGTGGTCGGCGGCGCGTCACTGGACGACGTGGCGATGCGCACATCCCCCGCTGACAGGCGCGCGATGTCGAGCCGGCGATCGAACAGCGCCGCGGCCGGCGCCCAGTCGAGCGCCAGCGATGTGGCTTCGGCGCGCAGCGTGCCGTCGTCGTAGATCACTTCGGCCAGCCGCGGCGCTGTCCACACGCTGCCGGATTCGACCTTGACCGACTGCAGCGCCGGTACCGCCCACTGCGCGCCGGCGGCGATCGCGCGCAGGCCACCGGAGGACGCCAGCAGCCAGTACATCAGCAGCATCGGCAGCGCGATTAGTGCAACGTCGGTCAGGGCGACACCGGTGCCGCGCACACGGCTGCGCGCGCGCAGGCTGCGGCGCGGCGTGACGGGTTGCGGGGCTTGATCGGGCGCGTTCATCAGAAGGCAATGGCCAGCGAAAAATGCGGCCGCCAGGTCTGTTCGCGTTCGCCGTAGGCAATGTCGAACGCGATCGGGCCAGCGGGCGAACGCCAGCGCACGCCGGCTCCGGCACCATAGGCGAAGTCGAAATCCTTGCGGCTGTCGGTGGCGTCACCGGCGTCGACAAACACGGCGCTGCCCCATTGATGCGACCACCAGTGCACGTACTCGGCGCTGAGCACGCCAAGTACGCGGCCACCCACGATGGCGTTGCCTTCGCGCACGCCAAGCTGAAGGTAGTCGTAACCGCGCACCGAATTCGCGCCGCCGGCGCGGAACAGGAAATCCTGCGGCAGCGCGTCGGCCTTGCCGCTGGTCAGGCCGGCTTCTCCGCGCAGGATGATCTGGTCGCGCTCGCCGACCGGTATGAACCACTGCCCCTTCAAATAGGTACGCAGGAAATTGGTGTCGGACAGCAGGCCTTCGACGCCGCCGCCGACCTGGGCGTTGAGCACCCAGCCGCTGCGCGGATCGAACGGGTCATCGACCTCGCGCCAGGTCCACGAGGTGTTCAGTGCCAGCGACTTCTGCGTGCTGGTGACCAGACCGTCGATTTCGCGCTGTTCGCGCTGCAGGCTGATCGAATGGCGGATTTCGATGTTGCCGCGGATGCGCGCGCGCACCGCACCGATGCCGACGCGCTTGGTCACCAGGTCCTGGATGTCGGCGTTTTCGGCCAGCGCGCCGAAACTGTCGCGGTAGCCGTCGGCGGCCGGTGGCAGCAGCACGTCGGCAAAGGCGATCTGGCGCAGCTGTTCGAGCCGGATGGCGGTATTGAACAGCCACGAGCGCTTGAACAGATTGTTGTCCGACCAGGCCACCTCGGCGCGGTAGCCGGTGTTGCTGCTCAGGCCGGCGCCAAACGACAGGCGGCGCGAACTGGCTTCGGCCACCGCGACGCGCACCGGTGTTGCGGCGGCCGCGGCCGGATCGCGATCGACGCTGATCTGCGCCGAACCGAAGTAGGGCGACGACAGCAGCGCGCGCTCGAACGCCAGCAGGGCGTCGGTGGAATACGGATCGCCCGCGCGCACGGTGGAGTAGCGGCGCACCAGATTGAGGTCGTGCAGCGCAAGTCCGGTCGCCTCGATGTCGCCGAAACGGAAGGCCGGACCGCTGTCGAGTCGAAGCCGCAGGTCGACCCGGGCAGCGGCCGCATCCACTTCGGCCTGGCTTTCGATGAGTGCGCCAGCGGCGTAATCGCGCGAGGTCAGCGTGTCGAGCAGGTTCTGCTTGGCCGATGACCAGTCGGACTGGCGGAACGGCTGCCCCTCGGCCAGGCGCCAGCTGCGGCGCAGCTCGTCGCGTCGCTCGGCGCGTTCGGCTTCGGCCACCGCCCCCGCGAACTCGATGTCGACGCGGCCGATGACTGCGCGCGGCCCCGGTTCGATGGCCAGTGCGGGCGGGTCGCCGTCAATCTCGACCGACGGCGTGAAATAGCCTTCGGTCGACAGCAGGTCGGTCACCTCTCGCCGCACCCGGCGCAGCAGCCGGCGCTGCGCACGTTCGTCGGTCAGCGCCTCGCGCAGCACCAGCGAACGCGCGTGACGTTCGAGCATGTCGTTCACGTCGTCCGGCAGCGCGTTCGGACGCAGCGGCAAGCGACCGAAAGCCGCAGCGGGTGGGTTGTCTTCCGGCAGCCGTTCCGGCATGTCGTCGCCCGCCGCCGCATCGTCAACAGCCGACTCGGCAGCACCGACCGCAGACAGGCTGACGAACAGGCACACAAAGGCTGCGAGCGGCCAGCGGGTAAACCGGCCGCGCAGTTGCAGGAGCCTGTGCAATCAGCCCGCGCTCAACAGCTCGACCTCGAAAACCAGGGTGGCATTCGGCGGGATGACACCACCGGCACCGCGCGCGCCGTAGCCCAGGTGCGGCGGAATGGTCAGCTTGCGCACGCCGCCTTCCTTCATGCCCGCCACGCCTTCATCCCAGCCGCCGATGACCTGGCCCGCGCCCAGATTGAAACCGAAGGGCTGCTTGCGGTCCTTGCTCGAGTCGAACTTCTTGCCGTCGGTCAGCCAGCCCGTGTAATGCACGCTGACCCGCTGGCCGGCAACCGCTTCGGCGCCGCTGCCCGGAGTGATGTCTTCGATGATGAGACCGCTTTCGGTGGTGATGGCAGACATTTTTCGTTCCGTTGGTTGAATTGAAAGGATGCAGTTTACCCGGGTGGCGCGCCGGTCAACGCTGTCGGGGACTGTTGGCACGCCATGGCACGCCCGTTCTGTGATCGACGGTCAGCAGACCCGTGTCTTGACGCGCGTCGCGAACAACCGGCGCAACGTGTCGATCTTCGGTGCCACCACGGCCATGCAGTAGGGCTGCATCGGATTGTGGTCGTAATAACTGACATGCCAGAGCTCGGCCGGCCAGAACGTGACGTCGCCTTCGACCCGGGTGACGATGGGCGCAGCAAAGCGCCGCGCGTCGGTCAGCTGCGCGATGACGTTCCGGGCGGTCGCCGCCTGCACGCCGTCGCGGCAGAAGATCACCGACCGGTACTGGGGGCCGACATCGTTGCCCTGCCGGTTTTCGGTGGTCGGATCGTGCAGCGCGAAGAACACCTCGAGCACTTCGGCAAAGCCGATGATCGACGTATCGAACGAAATGCGCAGCACCTCGGCGTGACCGGTCCGTCCGCCGCACACCTGTTCGTAGGTCGGATTCGGCACCGGACCTCCGGCATACCCCGGTTCGACCTCGATCACGCCTTCGACACGGTTGAACACCGCCTCCAGGCACCAGAAACAGCCGCCGCCCAGCAGGGCGGTTTCGGTCGGTACGGCATTCATCTGCGGATCCTCCAGAGCGTGCGCCGAATGGCAATTCGGGCGTCAGGCAACTGCCTGACAATGGATCGACCCACAGCGGGTACCGAGGTTCATCCGGGCGGAGCAGCGGTCGGTATCCGCATGTATCAGGAGGTCACACGCGGTTTGCGAGGCACTTGTCCGGCGCGCTGCAACATGCGTCTCACCGGCAAACCTTGTATCGTTCGGGGCAAATCACCCGCCCATAAACGTCGCCGGAATCCAAGTTGATGCTCTCCCAGGAAGCCTTGCAGGACTGGCGCGGCCTTGCGCTGCGCGTTGAAGAAGAGGTGCGTCGCGCCATCGTCGGCCAGGACGACACCCTGCGCCTGATCAATGTGGCGCTGTTCGCCCGCGGTCACGTATTGCTCGAAGGCGATGTCGGCGTCGGCAAGACCACCGTGCTGCGCGCCTTCGCCCGCGCCATCGGCGGCGACTTCGAGCGCGTCGAGGGCACGGTCGACCTGATGCCGAACGACCTCGTCTATCACACCTATGTAGACAACGAAGGCAAGCCGCGCATCGAGCCAGGCCCGCTGCTCCGGCACGGCGAGCGGCTGACGACTTTTTTCTTCAATGAAATCAACCGCGCCCGCCCGCAGGTTCAGTCGCTGCTGCTGCGCGCGATGGCCGAACGCACGCTGTCGGCGTTCAACCGCGAATACAGCTTTCCGCACATGACCGTGTTCGCCGACCGCAACCGCGTCGAGCGCGAAGAAACCTTCGAGCTCGCGTCGGCCGCGCGCGACCGCTTCATGTTCGAACTGCGCATGCTCACGCCATCGGACGACGATACGCGCCGCGCGCTGGTGTTCGACCCGCGCTTCCACGACACCGATGCGCTGATCGACACGGTGACGCCGGGTGTGGTCGACTGGATGCAGATGAACACCATCGGTGCGGCGATCCAGCGTTCGGTCAGCGCGACCGACGCGCTGCAGCGCTACGCGATGGACATCTGGGCCGCCACCAGCGACCCGGTGAAGTACGGCCTGCAGATCGACGGCGTCGACATGTCGCGCCTGATCCTGGCCGGCGCCAGCCCGCGCGGCATGGGCATGCTGATGCGTGCCGCGCGCGTCGTGGCCTGGATGGACGGCCGCGACTACCTGACGCCGGAAGACATGCGCGCCGTGCTGCCGTCTACATTGGTACACCGCGTGTTCTTCACGCCGGTCTACGAACTGCGCCGCGCCGAACTGGCCGATGCGCTGGTGTCGCAAATGCTGGAACGGGTTGCCACGCCCTGATCGGGCAGCGGGCAAGACCGGCACCATGAACGCTCCGAAAGACTTCCACTACCGCATGCCGCGACGCGTCGGCGGCCAGCGGCCGGGTGCGCACCGCAGCGTGACCGCGGGCAGCGGGCAGGAATTCATCGCCCACCAGTCGCTGTTCGACCGGCCGGACCCGCGCCGGCTCGACCTGCGCGCCAGCGTGCGCGACCCGGAACAGCGCTGGCTGGTGCGCGTGACGCGCCAGCGCGCCGGCATTCCGGTCTATCTGGTGGCCGACGTGTCGGCGTCGATGGCATTCGGCTCGGCCGCCACCAAGCTGGAGCGGCTGGCCGAGTTCGCCCGCTCGCTCGGTGATTCGAGTTTCCGCATGGGCGACGCGCTCGGCCTGCTGGCGTTCGACCGCACCGAACGCACTGACCTGATGCTGGCGCCGATGCGCTCGCGCGGTGCCGGCCTGATGATTGCCGAGGCGCTGCTGCGCAGCCGTGCCGACCAGCCGTCGAGCGCCGGGCTGGCCGAAGCCTGCATGCGCATCGCCGGACGGCAGGCACTGGTGTTCGTGGCATCCGACTTCCACGCGCCACTGCCGGAACTGGGCAAGGCGCTCGACCTGCTGTCGCACGCACACGTCGTGCCGCTGGTCATCTGGGACGAAGTGGAGCCGCAGGCGCCGGACGGCGACGGCCTGCTTGCGTTGCGTGACGTCGAAACCGGTCGCAGGCGCGGGCTGTGGCTGCGACCGGTCATCCGCCGGCGCTGGAAGGACGCCTTCGCGCAGCGCCGGGCCGATCTGCAGAAAATGTTCGCCGACCGCGGCATGCGCCCCTTCTACATGACGGGTGCGTTCGATGCGGACGCCCTGTCGCGCTATTTTTTCGAGGCTGTCTGACATGCAACCCACCTACTGGAGACTGCGCCTGCTCAGCCTTGGCGCAGCTTTGGCCCTGCTGACGCTCGGGCCCTGCCATGCGCAGGACGCCGCTGCGCCGGCTCAGGCAGCGGCTCGGGAGACTGTGCAGGACGCGCCGCCGGCAGCCCCCCGGGCCGCGGCACTGTCGATCGCACCCGATGTGCAGCCGCTGCGGCCGTTCGGCCATGTCATCGGCGACGTGATCACCCAGCGCATCGCGCTCGACCACGAAGGTCGCCAGCTGGACCCCGAAGCCTTGCCCGCGCTGGAACGGGTCGGCAACTGGTTCCAGCGGCGCGACGTGCGCATCGAGCGCGATGCCGCCGGCCGGCGCTGGCTGGTCATCGACTACCAGATCATCAATGTGCCGGACGAATTGCGGGCGCTCGACCTGCCGGCGCTCGACCTTGCGACGAAGACACCCGGTGTGCGTCTGGAAACCGGCGTGCTGCCAGTGACCGTCGCGCCACTGACGCCGACGGTTGTGCTGGCGCGTGCCGGTCTGGAAGAAATGCGACCCGATGCCGAGGCGCCGCGCATCGATACCGCGCCGCTGCAGCGGCGACTGCACTTCGCGCTGTACGCGGCCGCTGCACTGGCCGCCGCCTGGCTGGCGCTGTATGTGGTGCGCCAGATGCGCGCGCGCAACAGCCTGCCATTCACGCGTGCAGCGCGTGACATGCGCCACCTCGACCCGGGATCGACGGCGATCTGGCAACGCCTGCACCGCGCGCTCGACGAAACCGCCGGTCATGTGGTGCGCGGTCACAACCTGGCGTCCCTGCTGGCCTGCGCGCCGTGGCTTGCGCCGCTGCAGTCGGAGCTCGAACGCTTCTTCGAGACCTCGCAGAAGCGCTTCTTTGCCGACCACCCGGTCGATGGACAGGAACCGGCTGCGCTGTGCGCACGCGTGGCGAGGCTCGAACGGCAGGCGCTGGCATGAATGACGCGGTGAATGGTCTGCTTGGCAGCCTCTTTGGCAGCCTGTTCGGCGGACTCGAATTCGCATCGCCGCTGTGGCTGCTCGCGCTGCCGCTGGCCCTGCTGCCACTGTGGCCGAGGCGTCGCCACACCCTCGATTACGCCTGCATCGACTGGCTGCCACGCGACGGGCTGGGTGATGCGCTGCTGCGCGGCGGGCGCATTGCGGCGGCGCTCGCCATGCTGGCCGCCATCATCGGTGTGGCCGGCATCGGCCAGCCCGCCACCGAGCTGCAGCGCACCGGTCGCGGCGCCGAAATCGCCATCGTGCTCGACCGCAGCCGCAGCATGGACGAACCGCTGGTGCCCAAGGGTCGGCAGCCGGTCATCGACTCATCGCATGAATCCAAAGGCAAGGTGGCGCGCCGGCTGCTCAGCGATTTCGCGCAACGGCGACCGGAAGACCGCTATGCGCTGCTGCTGTTCAGCTCGACGCCGATGGCGGTGGTGTCGTTCACGCAGCACGGCGACGTGGTTCAGGCGGCCATCGAAGCCGGCGGCATCGGCCGCGGCCTGTCGGAAACCGACATCGGTCGCGCCCTGCTGGCAGGCGCCGAGCAGTTCGAGCGGCGCGCCTACTCGGGCAGCCGCATCCTGCTGCTCGTATCAGACGGCGCCGCCCAGGTCGATGCCGACATGCGCGAACGCATCGCCCGCGCGCTGAAAAAGAACCGGGTCGCGGTGTACTGGGTGTTCATCCGCTCGGCCCTCAGCCAGGGACTGGACGCCGATCCGGACGACGGCAACATGCCCGAGGCGGCGCTGCACGCCTTCCTGAAATCGACTGGCGTGCCCTATCAGGCATTCGAAGCCGAAGACCCCGAAGCGGTCAAGCAGGCGGTGGCCGAGGTCGACCGCCAGCAAAACCTGCCACTCGATTACGCCGAACGCATTCCGCGCCGCGATTTCTCGGCCTGGTTCTTCGCGCTGGCGCTGCTCGCAGGCGCCCTCGCGCTGGCCAGTCGCCTGCTGACGAAACCGGCCTGGACACAGGACCTTCCATCATGAAACTCCGCCAGGCGGGCTCTGCGCTCGTCATCCTGCTCGTGTCGAGCCTGCTCTTTTCGGCCTATGAAGCCTACCGGCTGTCGCAGGCGCGCGACTTCAACCGTCTGCTCACCACGGCCGTCGATGCCGCGGCCACGCAGGACACGCCGGAAGCGGAATTCGCCCGCGCCCTGTCGCTGGCCGCGCGCAACGACTACGAAGGTGCCGTGCGCGCCTACAAGACATTGTCGCGCACGACCGAGGGGGCGCTGCTGGAAGCCGTGCTGTACAACCTCGGCAACCTTCATTTGCGCGAGGCGCTGAAGTACGGCCCGGACGAAATCGGCCGTTCGCTGCCGCTGGCCGAACTGGCCAAGACCAGCTATCGCGAATTGCTGCAGCGCAACCCGCACCACTGGGACACGAAGTACAACCTCGAACGCACGTTGCGCCTCGCGCCCGAGCGCGAAGAGGTGCTGACCGAGGCGCCGCCGCTACCGCAGAACAGCGAGCGCGCCGTGACGACCATGAAGGCCTTCACACTGGGGCTGCCATGATGTTTTCGCCCGCGGTGCTGCTGGCTCGTGCGCGCAGCGCGCACGCGCTGCCGCTCAGTCTGGCTGCGCTGCTGTTTGCGGTCGCCGTCGTGCTGCCGCCTTTGCCGCTGCCCGGTCGCAGCTATCACCACATGGTGGTGCTGGACATCACGCAGAGCATGAATACGCGGGATTACGAACTTGACGGCAAGCCGGTCAACCGGCTCGACTACGCCAAGCACAGTCTCGGCCAGTCGTTGCGCACCCTGCCCTGCGGTTCGCGCATCGGCTGGGGTGTGTTTTCGGAATACCGTCTGCTGGCGCTGATGACACCGGTCGAGGTGTGCGGCAACTATCACGAGCTGCTGGCGACGCTGGCCAATATAGATGGCCAGATGTCGTGGGCCGGCGCCAGCGAGGTGTCGAAAGGCCTGTTCTCGTCGATCCGCGCGCTGCGCGACATGGAACAGCCGCCGTCGCTGGTGTTCGTGACCGATGGCCATGAAGCGCCGCCGCTGAATCCGAAGATGCGCCCGTCCTTCGACGGTGAGCCCGGGCTGGTGAAGGGCTTGATCGTCGGTACCGGTGGCGCCACGCTGAGCCCGATTCCGAAGCTGGACCTCGATGGCCGGCCACTCGGCTACTGGAAGGCCGACGAGGTCGTGCAGAGCAATACGGCTTCGCGCGGGCGCGGCGGCAACGCGGCGCAGGAGACCATGGTCGACGAATCCGGTCTTGCGATCGAAAGCACGCGCGCCAGTGGCACCGAGCACCTTTCGAATCTGAAGGGCGCCCACCTGCGCGATCTGGCCACCCAGACCGGCATGCGCTACGAGGCGCTCGCTTCGCCCGACGAACTGGCCGGCGCGCTGGTCGATCCGGCGTTCGCGCGTCAGCAATCGGTGCCCACGGAACTGGGCTGGGTGCCGGCACTGCTCGGATTGCTGTGCCTCGCCTGGGCCTACCGACCCGACTTCCGTCAGCCACGCCCCGCGGCTTGACGCAACGATTCGCTGCGCCGTCGGGCGGCGATGCATCGTGCAACAGTCCATCCCACGGGTCGGGCTGAACGCGAATTTCTGCCCCCGCCCGGACCGACCCGGGAAAACATGATCTCTTTGCCAGGGAAGGCTTCCCGATCGACGGGAGAAGGTTCACCCACCCCGGGGAGAATCTCCTGCCGTTGCAGTTTGCCATGCTATAAAACCCATAACCCGATTGAAGCGAGCCACTTATGACCTCTCGGGCCGGCGGTTGCGTTGCGCCCTGCGGAACGCCCGGTTAATAAATAGCAACAAGGAGAAGCCAATGTCCAGCAACTACAAGCAGGTGCCGCTGTGGGTGGCCGCACTCGCGATTCCGGGCACCGCCCTGGCCAACGCCGATGTCGCCAGGCTGATCAAGGATCCGAAGAACTGGGCCATGCAGGCCGGCAACTTCGAAAACCAGCGCTACAGCACGCTGAATCAGATCAACAAGAAGAATGTGAAGGACCTGAAGGTTGCCTGGACCTTCTCGACCGGCGTATTGCGCGGTCACGAGGGCGGTCCGCTGGTCATCGGCGGCATGCTGTTCGTGCACTCGCCCTTCCCCAACAAGGTGTTCGCGATTGATCTGGAAACCCAGAAGATTGTCTGGAAGCACGAACCGAAGCAGGATCCGTCGGTGATTCCGGTGATGTGCTGCGACACGGTCAATCGCGGCCTGGCCTACGCCGAAGGCAAGGTATTCCTGCAGCAGGCCGACACCACCCTCGTTGCGCTCGACGCCAAGACCGGCAAGGTATTGTGGTCGGTCAAGAACGGCAATCCGAAGATCGGCGAAACCAATACCCAGGCGCCGCACGTATTCAAGGACAAGGTGATCACCGGCATTTCCGGCGGTGAATTCGGTGTCCGTGGCTTCGTCGCTGCCTACGACATCAATACCGGCAAGCAGGTGTGGAAGGGCTACAGCACCGGCCCCGACGCCGAAATGCTGATGGACCCGGAAAAGACGATGACCTTCACCAACGGCAAGATGGCGCCGGTGGGCAAGGACTCGTCATTGAAGAGCTGGCAGGGCGACCAGTGGAAGATCGGTGGCGGTTCGACATGGGGCTGGTACTCCTATGACCAGGCCGAAAACCTGATGTACTACGGTTCGGGTAACCCCTCGACGTGGAACCCTTCGCAGCGCCCGGGTGACAACAAGTGGTCGATGACCATTTGGGCACGCGATGTCGATACCGGCTGGGTGCGCTGGGCCTACCAGATGACACCGCACGACGAGTGGGACTTCGATGGCGTCAATGAAATGATCCTTGCCGACATCGACGTGAAGGGCAAGAAGCGCAAGGCGCTGGTGCACTTCGACCGCAACGGCTTCGGCTACACGCTGGACCGCGTGACCGGCGAACTGCTCGTGGCCGAGAAATTCGACCCGAAGGTCAATTGGGCCACGCACGTCGACATGAAGACCGGCCGCCCGCAGGTCGTGGCCAAGTATTCGACGCGGCTGAACGGCGAAGATGTGAACAGCAAGGGCATCTGCCCGGCCGCTCTGGGTTCGAAGGACCAGCAGCCCGCTTCGTTCAACCCGAAGAATGGCCTTTTCTACGTGCCGAAGAACCAAGTCTGCATGGACTACGAGACGATCCGAGTTGAATAAACTGCCGGTCAGCCGTACGTCGGCGCCACCCTGTCGATGTACCCGGCCCCGGGCAGCCACGGCGGCATGGGCAATTTCATCACCTGGGACGCAGGCAAGGGCAAGATCGTCCAGTCCAAGCCGGAGAAGTTCTCGGTCTGGTCGGGTTCGCTGGTCACCGCCGGTGGCATCGCCTGCTACGGCACGCTCGAGGGTTACCTCAAGTGCGTCGATGCCGACGATATCAACAAGGAACTGTACAAGTTCAAGACCCCGTCGGGCATCATCGGCAACGTGACGACCTGGGAATTCAAGGGCAAGCAGTACATCGGTATCCTGTCGGGTATCGGCGGCTGGGCCGGCATCGGCCTCGCAGCCGGTCTCGAAAAACCGACCGATGGTCTGGGCGCCGTGGGTGGTTACGCCGAACTCTCGAGCTACACCGAGCTGGGCGGCACGATGACTGTCTTCGCACTGCCGTAATCGTGCGTTGAGCGGAAGGCGCAGGTTGCGCTTTCCGCAAGGTCCCCGGACTGGCACCGTGCGGAAACGCCGGTGCCAGTCTTTTTTTGTCCGCAGATTGCCCGTGACAGGTGTCGGGGGCACCCGGCAAACCAGGGGAGAATGATGAGAACGCAGTTCTTGCAGGCAGTCGTGCTGATGCTGATGACCTCGGCCCAGATGGCGACGGCACAGACAACGCCGTATCAGGTGCAGGGCGGCAACAAGGTGGATGACGCAACGCTGGCCGGCTGGCGTGCGTGGCGCAACGCGGCATGCGAACGCTGCCACGGCCCGAACCAGGAAGGCATGGTGGGGCCATCGCTGATCGTCAGCCTCAGGACGCTCGGCCGCGACGACTTCAAGGCGGTCGTCACCAAAGGTCGCGTCGACCGCGGCATGCCCAACTTCGATGGATCGAGACAGGTCATGGACAATCTCGACGGTCTTTATGCTTACCTGAAAGGCCGTTCCGATGGAGCGATCCGGCCCGGTCGCATCGAAAAGATGGACTGAGCGAAAACAAAACCACGCGCGTACTGTCTCAACAGCTCGCGCGTGAGGCGCACGGAACAAATAATTCAAGCAGAACCCGGGCTTCATTGCCCAGCAAGGGTTCATTCATCCGGAGGAGACCTGAAACAATGAAACATTCCCTGATCGCTGCTGCCTTCCTGCTGGGCACCGGACTGGCCGCACCGGCGCTGCAGGCGCAGGAAACCGGCGACGACAAGGTACTGCGCGTCTGCGCAGACCCGAACAACCTTCCGCTGTCGAACGACAAGGGCGAAGGTTTCGAGAACAAGATCGCCGAGTTGCTGGCCAAGGACATGGGCTACGCGCTCGAGTACACCTACTTCCCGCACCGCATGGGCTTCATCCGGATGACCCTGAAGGCCAAGCACGAAAAGCTGCCCGGCCGCTACAAGTGTGACCTCATCATCGGTGTGCCGGTCGGCTTCGACATGGGCGCAACGATCAAGCCCTATTTCCGCTCGACCTACGCCATGGTGTTCAAGAAGGGCACGGGTCTGGACGATGTGAAGGTACCGGACGACCTGCTCAAGCTGTCTCCGGAGAAGCTCAAGTCGCTGAAGTTCGGCGTGTTTTCCCAGACGCCGCCGGTCGACTGGCTGCTGCGCAACAAACTGTTCGACCAGGCGATTTCCTATCAGCGCCAGTCCGGCGACCCCGGTGCCTATCCGGGTGAAATCGTCGAAAAGGATCTGGTCGCCGGCAAGGTGGATGTCGCCATGGCCTGGGGCCCGATCGCCGGCTATTTCAGCCGCAACGCCAAAACCGACGACCTGGTCACCATCGGATTCCCGCCGGAAAACACGATCAAGTTCGATTACGCGATCACGATGGCCGTGCGCTATGGAGAGAAGGACTGGAAGAACAAGATCGAGGAAACCGTTCAGCGCAATCTGCCCGGGATCCAGGCCATCCTGACCTCGTATGGCGTTCCGCTGATCGATGAGGCGCAGGCCAGCCAGACGGCTGCCGATCGCTGATCGTTGCGACCGTCATGCCGGACCACCTCCAGCCTGCCACTGCCTGCCTGCTGACGCTTGCGCTGTGGCCGTTTCCAGCCGCAGCGCTGGATCAGCAGGACATTGCAGCGCTTATCAAGCTGCGACCGAGCGTTCTGAAGGTCGAAGCGTCGGACGACAAGGGCAACGTATCGGTCGGCACCGGCGTGGCGGTCGGTCCGGGCATCATCGCAACGGCCTGCCACGTGACTGCGCGCGCCACGACCATACGCGTGGTCAGCAACGGCGAACGCATGCAGGTCAGCTCGCAGCGTGCGCAGGTCGGGCGCGACCTGTGCCTGCTCGACGTACCCGGCGCCGCGCAGGTGCCGGTGGTCGAGTTGCGCAGCTCGCCGCTCAAACCGGGTGAGGAACTGGTCGCGCTGGGTTACATCCTCGGTGCGGCGCCACGGGTGAGCAACGGCATGGTTCTGCAGTTGCATCCGCACGACGGCGCAAACGTCATCCAGAGCACCACGCCCTTCACGTCGGGGGCCAGCGGCGGCGGACTGTTCGATCGCGAGCATCGGCTGGTCGGCGTGATGACCTTCAGGTTCCGCAGCGGCACCGACAACCAGTTTTCGATGCCGGTCCAGTGGATACGCGAGGGCTTGGCACTGCCTGGCGGCATGGATGTTGCCCCCCTGAGTGGCCTGGCCTTCTGGAATGAAAGCGATAGCGCCCTGCCCGCCTTCCTGCAGACGCTGCGCCTGCAGACCGAAGCACGCTGGGGCGAACTGGAGTCGCGCGCACGCGGCTGGATCGCCGGCAATTCGGGCGACGCATCAGCCTGGCATGCGCTCGGTCGAGCGCAGGTCAAGCAGGGGCGGCCGGTGGATGGCATCGCCGCACTGGAGCGCGCCAACGCGCTCGACGCCGACAACCCGGTGTTCCTGACCGATCTCGCCACTGCCCAGCTCGGCCAGCGCGACGAAGCCGGCTATGCCCGGACGCGGGCGCGGCTGGCCGGGCTGTCACCGGGCGCACTGAGCCTGCTCGACCAGAGGCTGCAAAGCTGCGCCGTCAACGCCGAGGCCGCATGCTGAATACAACCGAGCCGGACACGAAGAGGTCCGCACTTTCATCACGAGGAGTCATCATGATCAAGCACATCAAGCTGTCTGCGCTGTTGCTGGCGCTGGCCATTGCAGCCGGCAACACGCACGCCGAGCCGAGCGACGAAATCACCGAAGCCGAAAAGCAGCTTTTCCTGAACGACCAGCTTTCGTCGCTGAAGGCGCCCACCACGCTGAGCTACACCTTCAAGCGCAGCGGCAGTCTGGAAAAGCCGTTCGAGGACAAGGTGGAAGTGCGCATCAGTGAAGAGGCCGGCGCGCGCAAGGTCAATACGGCCTGTCTCAGCGGCACCAACAAGAAGGAAATGCCCGAGGTCGATGGCGGCCTGAGCAATCCGGCGCTGATGTGCTTCCTCGAACGTGACATCGCCGAAATGGAGCGCCTGACCGGCGGCAAGGCAGCCTACTTCCGCAAGCGCATCCGGCTCGCGCTGTCGGAAGGCCCGACCGCCAAACCGGTCAAGGTGAGCTTCGGCGGCAAGACAGTCGATGCCCGGGAGTACCGCATCACCCCCTACAGCAACGATCCGAACAAGCAGAAGTTTCCGAAGTATGTCGGCAAGACCTACATCTTCGTGCTGTCCGATGCCGTGCCAGGTGGCATCTACCGGGTCGACAGCCAGATCCCCGATCTGAGCAAGCCGGACGGCAAGGCGGTGCTCATCGAGGACGACATGATGTTGGCCGGCAGCGGCGTCAAGGGCTGATCCCCACCCCGCTCCGCTGACCGGGCGACCGGTTCAGCGGGCCGCCTCGATCTGTCGCATGAAGTCTTCGGCCGGCAACGGCCGGGAAAACAGATAGCCCTGCATCAGGCCGCATTTGCGCTGCGCCAGGAACTGCCGCTGCGCCTCGGTTTCTACGCCCTCGGCGACGACTCGCAGACCGAGTGCGTGCGCCATGGCGAGAATGGCATCGACGATGGACGCATCGCTCTCGTCGTCCGGCAGGTCACGCACAAAGCTGCGGTCGATCTTCAGCAAATCGATCGGAAACTGCTTCAGCGTCGACAGCGACGAGTAGCCGGTGCCGAAATCGTCGATCGACAGCGTCAGGCCGAGCGCCTTGAGCGCTGCCAGCTTGGCCAGTGCGGCCTGCGGCTCGTGCATCACCGCACTTTCGGTCAATTCCACATGCAGGAAGTGGCTCGACAGCCGGTTCGATTCCAGCGCCTCGACAATCTGCGGCAGCAGCGAGTCGGAACGGAAATTGATTGCAGACAGGTTGACCGCCACCGGCACCACCGGCCGCCCCTGATCGCGCCACTGCGCAATCTGCCGGCAGGCTTCCCGCACCACCCATTCACCCAGCGGCACGATGAGACCGGTTTCTTCGGCCACCGGAATGAATTCGACCGGAGACACCGCGCCACGTTGCGGGTGATTCCAGCGCAGCAGCGCTTCGGCCGACACGATGCGCCCGGTCACGGCGTCGACCTGCGGCTGGTAATGCAGTGCGAACTGCCCCCCCTCGAGTGCGTGCGCCATGTCCTGCTCCAGCGAAAGACGTTCGATCGCCCGCTGCTGCATGGTTTCGGTGAAGAATTCGAAGGTATTGCGGCCGCGCTGCTTGGCGGCATACATCGCCATGTCCGCGTGGCGGAGCAGGGTTTCGGCGTCGTCGCCATTTTCCGGGAACAGTGCAATACCGACCGACGCCGTCACCACCAGTTCGACGTGATCCATCTGGATCGGCTGCCCAAGTTCCTGGCAGATGCGGGCCGCCACGCGAGCAGCATCTTCGGTGTGCGCCAGGTCGGTCAGCAGCACGGTGAATTCGTCGCCGCCCAGCCGCGCGACGACCTCATCCGGCTGTAGCCCTTCACGCCCGACGAAGTCGGCCGAACGCACCGATCCGAGCAGGCGGCTCGCCACCTCGCGCAGGATCTGATCCCCCAGCGTGTGGCCAAAGCTGTCGTTGATGCGCTTGAGGCGGTCGAGATCGAGGTAAAGCAGTGCGCAGCGCTTGCCCAGCCGGCGCGAGCGGGCCAATGTGTGGTCGAGCATTTCGCGGAACATCTGGCGATTGGCAAGACCGGTCAGGCTGTCGTGGTAGGCGAGAAAGCGGATGCGCTGCTCGGCCAGCTCACGCTCGGTCACGTCCTGGGTCACGCCTTCAATGCGTACCACGCGGCCGAATTCATCACGTACTGGCAGCGCCTGTTCGAACAGCGTCACCAGTGAGCCGTCGGCACGCTGCACACGGAAACTCATTTGATACGGTACGCCCTCGCGGGCGCGTTCCATCGCGGCATGCAGATGCTGTCGATCCGGGCTGAGCACGCGCGACAACAGACCGAACGGAACCTGCTGGGCGGCCACGCGCGTATCGCCCCACAGGTCGAGACAGATCGCACTGCGCTCACAGCGGTCTTCCCCGACATGCCAGATCCAGCCGCCGAGCCGTGCCACGCGCTGCGCCACGGCGAGCCGGCGTTCCGACACTTCGAGTTCCATCACGGTGCTGGCCGCCCGCAGGGCGTAGCGCACGCGATAGACCAGCAGCGTCCAGTTGAGCGGTTTGGTGACGAAATCGGTCGCGCCGAGCGAGTAGGCACTGTCGATCGATACCGTGTCGTCCATGCCGGTCAGCATGATGACAGGCAGGCGCCGGCCATGCGCGCGTTCGCGGATGCGCCGGCACACCTCGAAGCCATCCATGCCGCTCATGTTGACGTCGAGCAGCACCAGAGAAAAGCCGTGGCTGTCGAACAGTTCGAGCGCCTGTTCGCCACTGCCCGCTTCCATCACTTCGAAGCCGGCGCTGATCAGGGCTTCGGTCGCCATCAGGCGGACCATCACGTCATCATCGACCAGAAGAATCATGTGCGAGGGCCCGGGTCGCCACAGGAGGGGTCGTCCAGCGCGCCGAAGGCGGCCAGCGTCTGCTGCACCGCCTGCTCAAGCCGCAACCGCAGTTGTCCGTCGAAGGCGACGCGCCCGTCACGCGCGGCATTTTCGATACCGCTGGCGAGACTGCATATATATATAGCACCGAGCGCGCCGCTCGAACTTTTCAGCCGGTGCGCCGCCAGACGCAGTGCATGGGCGTCCCCCGCCGCCGCGGCATCGCGCAGGGCGTCGATGATCGCCGCCGCTTCATTGCGCCAGGTCGCCAGTACACGCGTGCGCAGACCGGCGCGGTTCTCGCGCATGCCGGGTACGCTGAACAGGATGCGCAGGTCGAGCATGGCAGCGACGTCGGGCACTTCCGCGTGAGGGTCCTGCCGAGGGGGAATCCGCACAGTCATCAGACAGTCTTTCGAAAGCACGCAACCTGGAACGCAGCTTGATTCTGCGTGGTTTGACCTGCAACTGCAGGAAGGAGACTTCGCTTTCCACCTTTGGTTTTCGGCGGTCCGGGATGCAACTTGAGCCTGTGTCGCCGGGCGCCGGGCTAGAATCGATCTCGCCCCGTCATTCAACTGGCTGACTGCAACGCTTCCGGATACCCATGAACACGAACCCGCTGCTCGATTTTTCCGCCCTGCCCCGTTTCGACCTCATCCAGCCGGAGCATGTCGAGCCGGCCATCACCGACCTGCTGACCCGCTATCAGGCGCTGATCGACGAATTGATCGCGCGCCCCGAAGCCCCGACCTGGGACGGGTTCGCGGCGCCGATCACCGACATGGGCGAACAGGTGAACCGTGCCTGGGGCGTGGTCGGCCACCTGCACGGCGTGAATGACGTGCCGGCCTGGCGCGAGGCGTACAACGCTTCGCTGCCCGAAATCACCCGCTTCTACAGCTCGCTCGGCCAGAATCTCGCGCTGTTCGCCAAGTACCGCGCGCTGCACGATTCGCCCGAGTACGCCACGCTGTCGCCAGCGCGCCGCCGCATTCTCGACAACGAAGTGCGCGACTTCCGCCTGTCGGGTGCCGAATTGCCCGAAGAACTCAAGCCGCGGTTCAAGGAAATCCAGGAAGAGCTGGCGTCGCTGTCGGCGAAGTTCTCGGAAAATCTGCTCGACGCCACCAATGCCTTCGCCGAATACGTGACCGACGATGCGCTGCTGGCCGGTCTGCCAGACGACAGCATCGAAGCGGCGCGCGAGGCGGCGCAGCGCGACGACCGCGACGGCTGGAAATTCACGCTGCACATGCCGTCCTACCTGCCGGTGATGCAGTACGCCGACAACCGCGACCTGCGCGCGCGCATGTACCGCGCCAACGCAACCCGTGCATCCGAGTTCGGCGATGCTGCGCGCGACAACACAGCACTGATCGACCGCATCCTGTCGCTGCGCGCCGAAGAGTCGAAAATGCTCGGCTTCAACAGCTTCGCCGAACTGTCGATGGTGCCCAAGATGGCCGACACGCCGGCCCAGGTGACAGCCTTCCTGCGCGACCTCGGTGCCCGCGCCAAGCCGCACGGGCAGCGCGATCTCGACGAGCTACGCGCATTCGCCCGCAACGAATTCGGCCTCGACGAACTGCAACCCTGGGACATGACCTGGGTGTCGGAAAAGCTGCGTGGCCACCGCTACAACTTCTCGGAACACGAGGTGAAGCAGTACTTCCCCGAGCACAAGGTGCTCGCAGGCCTGTTCCGCGTCATTGAAGGGCTGTACGGCGTCACCATCAAGCCCGACACGGCGCCGGTCTGGCACCCGGACGTGCGCTTCTTCCGCATCGAGCGCGCTGCTGCCACCGGCAGCGAGCTGGTGGGCCAGTTCTACCTCGACCTGTACGCGCGCGACACCAAGCGCGGCGGCGCCTGGATGGACGAAGCCATCACGCGGCGGCGCGTCGCCTCGGGCGTGCAGACGCCGGTGGCCTATCTGAACTGCAACTTCCCGTCACCCGTGGGCGGCAAACCCGCCACCTTCACGCACGATGATGTGATCACGCTGTTCCACGAATCGGGTCATGGCCTGCACCACGTGCTGACGCGGGTCGACGATCTCGCGGTGTCCGGCATCCACGGCGTCGAATGGGACGCGGTCGAACTGCCGAGCCAGTTCATGGAGAACTTCTGCTGGGAGTGGGACGTGCTCTCCGGCATGACCGCGCACGTCGACACCGGCGAGCCCCTGCCGCGTGCGCTGTTCGACAAGATGATCGCCGCGAAGAATTTCCAGAGCGGCCTGCAGACGCTGCGCCAGGTCGAGTTTTCGCTGTTCGATCTGCGCCTGCACCATGAATTCGTGCCCGGCGGCGAACAGACCATGCTGCAGCTGCTCGACGAGGTGCGCGACGAGATCGCCGTCGTGCGCCCGCCGGCCTGGAACCGCTTTCCGCACAGCTTCAGCCACATCTTTGCCGGCGGTTACGCCGCGGGTTACTACAGCTACAAGTGGGCCGAGGTGCTGTCCGCCGACGCCTTCGAGGCGTTCGAAGAGGCGCGCGAGCACACCGGTAGCGTGCTCGACACCGAGACGGGTCGCCGCTTCTGGGACGAAATCCTCGCCGTGGGTGGCTCGCGCCCGGCGCTCGAATCGTTCAAGGCCTTCCGCGGCCGCGAACCGCGCCCCGACGCACTGCTGCGCCACAGCGGCATGGTGGCGGCCTGATTGTCGCCGCGACAGCCGATCCAACAGGGAGCTTATCGATGACGAATCTGCGCCTGCTGCTTTGTGTGTCGATCGCCGGCACATTGCTCGCCAGCCCGGTCTGGGCACAGACCTACAAATGGAAGGACGCCCAGGGCAACACGCACTACACCGGCACCCCGCCGCCACCCGACGCCCGCTCGGTCACCGAAAAGAAGCTGCAGCCCAGCGTGGTCGAACAGGGCGCGAGCTATGCCGAACGTGAGGCGACGCGCACGGCGCCGGTCACGCTGTGGCTCGGCAACGAGTGCGACGCTCTGTGCGAATCGGCGCTCGCCTTCCTGAAGAACCGCGGCATCGCCTACACCGAACAGCGCATCATCACCGACGAGCAGAAGGACGCCTTCGTGAAGCGCTTCAAGCTGCAGGAAGCGCGCGTGCCGGCCATCAACGCCGGCAAAGACCACCTGATCGGCTTCAGCGCCAGCGCCTGGACGTCGCTGCTGAACCGCGCCGGCTACCCGGCCAAGGGCACGGCCAGAGTCGCACCCAAGGCAGCGGCCGCGGGCGCCGCCCCGACCGCGGGTGAGGCCGCACCAGCCGACCAGGGCAACTGGCAGCCCGCCACCGAATGACGGAGACCGGTTTGAAGATCGCCTGCTGGAACGTCAATTCGCTGAAAGTCCGCCTGCCCCACCTCACCGACTGGCTCGCCGCCGGGCAGCCCGACGTGGTGTGTCTGCAGGAAACCAAGACCGAAGACGCCACCTACCCGCGCGCCGAGCTGGAGGCGGTCGGCTACCACAGCGCGATCAGCGGCCAGAAGACCTACAACGGTGTGGCCATCCTCACGAAGCAGCCGGCCGAAGACGTGGAGGCGGGCATCCCCGGCTTCGACGACGAACAGCGGCGCGTCATCGCGGCCACCGTCGGCGGTGTGCGCATCGTGTGCGCCTACTTCCCGAACGGCCAGGCCGTGGGTTCCGAGAAGTTCGAATACAAGATGCGCTGGCTCGATGCGCTCACCGCCTGGCTGCGCGACGAACTGACCCGCCACCCGCAGCTCGCCCTGCTCGGCGACTACAACATCGCACCCGAGCCGCGCGACGCCCACCCGGACTGGAAGGACGAAATACACGTGTCGCCGCAGGAGCGCGCCGCCTTCGCAGGCCTGCAGGCACTCGGCCTCACCGACGCCTTCCGCCTGTTCGATCAGCCGGAAAAGAGCTGGTCCTGGTGGGACTACCGCGCCGGCGCCTTCCGCCGCAATTTCGGCCTGCGCATCGACCACATCCTGCTGTCGGCACCGCTGGCCGCCCGCTGCACCGCCTGCGTCGTCGACAAGGGCCCGCGCAAGCTGGAGCGCCCGTCCGACCACGCGCCGGTCATCGCCACACTGTCGTGAGCACGCCCGCCTCCAGCACATCCGTTGACGCATTGACCGCGCTCTATCCGCTGCTGTCGGGCCTGTCGGCCACAGCACGCGAGCGCATCGAAGCCGAAGGCCGGCTGCTCGACGTGCCGGCCGGCACCCGCCTGTTCGACGAACACCAGCCGTGCACCGGCTTTCCGTTCGTGCTGTCAGGTCAGGTCAAGGTGGCCAAGGCCTCGGCCAGCGGGCGAGAGCTGCCGCTGTACCGCGTGCATGCGGGCGAGACCTGCGTCATTTCCAGCGCCTGCCTGCTCGGCCACAACGACTACAACGCCTATGGCGTCGCCGAAACCCCACTCAAGCTGCTGGTGCTGCCGGCCGCCCTGTTCGAACAGTTGCTGGCCGAACCCGACTTCCGCCGCTTCGTGTTCGGCCTGTTTTCCGAACGCGTCGCCGACCTGATGCAACTGGTCGAAGCCATCGCCTTCCACCGCCTCGACCAGCGCCTCGCCAGCCTGCTGCTCGGCCACGGCAAGACGCTGCACACCACCCACCAGCAACTGGCCGACGAACTCGGCAGCGTGCGCGAAATCGTTACCCGCCTGCTGAAGAGTTTTGCTGATCAGGGGCTGGTGACGCTGGGGCGGAATCAGATCGACATCCTTGACGCTGCAGGGCTGCGGGGGATTGCGGCGGAGAAGAAGTGAATGAGGGACTTGCGCTCTCCGTCAAGGCTGGGGTCGGCAAGACAAAGCAACAGCATTCTTCGAAGCGATCAGAGCCCGTACCCGGAGCAACGAATAGGGAATTGACTTTTCATTCCGTGAGTAAAAAATAACCACCTGTTCAACGTAGTTATTTAAAACTTTCGCATCTAAAAAAACCTCAGGGTGAGCAAGCGAAAACTCGTCAGGGTCAACATAAGCCCGATAGCTCTTCCCTTTGGGCCACTCGTCATACCCACCAACATCTTTGATGACGTTGGAATCACGTCGTTCAATAGTCCATCCTGGACACCCTTCAACAGCGCCAACTGCATGCCCCTCAGTTAGCAGATTCGCAAGATCATCGAAGCGACCTTCCATTGCTAAAACGCTAACAGCAAGTTTAGCGGCAAAGAAATGATCACCCTGCGGATCGAACTCTCCGAAGGCCTCTTGATAGCAGTCCCCCACTCTGTTTCTCATTTTATTGGATGAACATTTCCAACATAAGGATTTCCGTACATATCGAAGTTAATATAGACGCGGAAATTAACTCCACCATCTGAAATATCAGAGATGGTCACTTTGTTGTTCTGCAAGTAATTCTCAAATCCTTTTTTCCCGGCGCTCATTGAAAGATCGAGTATTTTTTGATCAGTTGACCTGCCCCTTCTTTTCGGACCACTTGAAACTCGTGAGAATGGCTTCCAAGAGTAGATGGTCAATATCCCTTCGCGAAGCCGACGAGGCGCCAGCGGCGGAGGTGTCGAAGAATCACGGTGTCAGCGAGCAGACGATCTACACGTGGAGTAAGCGCTTCGACGCAATGAACGCCGTTGATATCTGGCATCTGCACTAGCTACTGGCTGCCAAGATTGTGGCGGCTGAATGCGCGAAACTGCGAAGACTGCACAGTTGCAGGCGAACTCAAGCGCGCGGATGGCGCATTCGACGGGGATTCGTGGTGTCGCTACTCCGAATGATGGTCAATTCTATAATCAAATCACCGGATGTACTCTCTCTCCCTTGAGGCGTACCCAGACATTCCCGAATCATCAATTTCTTGAAAGGATGCCCATCGAGCTGAACCGCCGGAAATAGAGACATCAGATTCGGGCAAAAGGTATCTAGGCGCCTCTGTAACGATGGGAGGTTGTTCTAGCTCATCAGGGGTCAACCAAACCGAACTACATTCCTCGCACATCACTACAACAGTTTTCGCATCACTGCACAGAAGAAAGCCGAGCAAGCCGTCTCGGCAAACACCGCAGTTTTTTTGAAGATAAAACATAAATACTCCTAAGGAATTACAGGAAAAGCGCTCACGACACTTTTTTTGTTCTCAATTACTAGCCGAAGATGTGACGCTTCTGGCAGTCCATTTGCATTACCCCACCTACCTCCAACGTAACCTGCTCTCCTGCCCATCGGAACCACATAGACGTCCCTCTCCGGAACGGGGCCTCTGGCTGCAATCGTAGTACGTACAACTCCTGGATCTCCGCTCTGAATCTTTAACCACGCCTCGTCAGTAAGTGATAACGCCTCCTTTCGAGAATCAAAAACCCCATGCTTGCCAGGGCGACCGGGAATGTCCTCCGCATGATTTAAGACGTGTTGAATCCGATTTCCGAAATTCGGGCTTGGATCTGGACCATAGCGTAGTCCTGCAGGCGATTCCCAAGTTTTGACTCCGCGAATTTCCTCAAACTTGAGAGGAAATATACTGCCTTCGCTCTTACCTGCATCCGAGCTAAATGATGTTTTGTTCGCTGGTACCGTCGTCCCATCCGCCCACCGCAGCAGCTTCTGCCCCCCAACCTCGATCACCCGCGCGACGAACTGCCCGGCCTTCGTCATCAGCGCCGCGCCGACGACCAGATCCTCCGGCCCGGGCAGCAGCAGGGAAGCGCCTGCGGCCGACAGCACGACGACGTTGTCGATGTTCCGGGCGGTGATGGCGCCGACGTACTGGCTGCCGCCTTGCGGGGCGAAGGCGTAGGCTTCTGGGTCGGGTGCGAAGTCCTGGCGCACGATTTCGTCCGACAGCGGGCGCGCCATCAGGCGGTCAAACAGCGTCAGGTTGTGGGCAATCGCGTCTGCGTCCTGCTGCGCGCCGAGCCACGGGTTCTCGGGGTCGATGCCACCCGGACGCTGCGCCCCCATGCGAAGTGGCATGGCCTCGGTCATCAGGCGGTAGTAGTCGGTACATAAGCCGGTCGTTTCGCAGGCTTCACGCGCGTCCATCAGCGCGCGCTTGTTCGCCTGCGACTTCTGACTGAAGTCGGCATCGACCGCGTTCAGGCACGCCGCGTCTCCGCCACACGCGTTCTTCGCATCTGCGTAGCGATCCTGTTCCTGATGCTTCAGGTAGTTGAACAGGGTGACGTTCTGCGCCGTCCATGCAGCCGTCACCGGATCACCGCCGGCCAGTCCGGATGCCGTGCCGCCGACCAGCATCGAAAACGCGGTCAGCGCAATCTCCCGGTCAGGACCGCTCAGATCGAGGGCATCATCGAGCGGCGCTTCCACAAGGGTGGCTGTGATCGCGCCGAGGGCGCCGGAGTAGGGATCGTCGCCGCGGGCGGCGGCGGTCAGTGCGCCGAGCACACCATGCGCCAGCGTGTGGCCGAGACTGCCTTGCGGGCCGAAGTTGCCATCACCGATCTGGTTGGCACCCAGCGCGGACGCTTCGTTGATGACGGCATTGAACAGCGCGTGTTCGAAGCCGGCGCCGGTCAGTTCGCCGACGGCGCCAGTGGTCAGTGCGCGGATGGACCAGCGACCAATGGCTGACTCGATGTGCGCGTTTGCCCAGGAGCCCGTACCCGCCGTGAGGGCGCCCGCCAGCCCGCTGGTCAGGGCCGCGTCGACATCGATGCGGCCGGTCGCAACGAACTGCCCGATCGCGCTCGACAGCGTCTGCGTAATGGCCGCGGTCCCGGCAACGTTGGCAAGACCGGGCGCCGCATAGGCGGTGGCCGCCGACCACGCCGGACCGAAGTTGGTAGCCAGGCTGCCGATGAGATTCGACATCTGCGGGCCGATCAGCATGCTGGCGGTGAAGCTGGCCATGACGCCCACCAGATCGCCGAAGCTGCCACTTTTCCGGAAGCGGTAGCGCAGGTTGTCGCGCGCTTCTTCGTAGCGGTAGGCGTCACCCAGTTCCGCAGCAATCTGCGCCTTGAAGGCGCGACTCAGCGCGTCCGTGTGCGCTGCGTCTCCGCCCAGCACGCGGAACTCGCCAGATACCGAGCGCACCGATGAAACCTGCAGATTCCACACGGCAGCCTGCATGAAGCCGCCGGGCTGCACGGTATCGCCCTCGATGGTCAGCGTACCGCCACTGACCTTGCGTTTCTCGTAGAAGTAGGCGGACCGCTTGCGGTTGAGCAATGTGTCGGCCGTGAGGGTCAGCCCACCATCGGACAGGACGAAGCCGGTGTTGTCGACACGCTCGCCCGTGAGCTCGATGGCGACGCCGGCATCGAGCGCGCCGCCGGGCACGACGGCCAGTTGCGCCTGCCAGTCGGACGGCAGATACACGATGGGGTGCAGTTGGCCGCCGCGAGCGGTGTACCAGAGCACGGGTGCACCCAGCAGCGATTGCTGAGCCGCCGTCAGCTCGGCACCCATCGCAATGCCGTGTTCAATGGCAAACGCGGCGCCGTTGGCCGCCAGGATGGCGTGCTCCTGCTGTTGTGGCGACTGCCCGGTGAGCGCGTCCCATGACAGGCCGGGCAGTATCCAGCCGCGGCGGGTGGTCGCGAGGAAGGCGTTGCGCAAGGCCGCCGCCTCTTCTGCCGGCGTGAGTGCAAAGGGCAGCGTACTCGCCAGCCCGGGCGGAAGCAGGCGCATCAGCGCCGCACCGCTGTAGCGGTCCGCGGTCATGAACGGCAGCAGCGAGCTGCCGTGAGCACCGAAGCCGGCGACGTCGATCTGCGCAGGCGGGACGGTCGGTCCGGCAGTGCGATGGTAGTAGTCTGCGACGACGTCGAAGCCGTTGCGGATGTCTGCGGCCCGGACAACGATGCTCGCGGCGTGGATGTTGCCGGTATTGACGAAGGACGAGAGCGGGGGTGGCGTGTCGGTCAGACTGAGCACACCGGTCGACAGCATCCGGGCAAGCGCATCGGTAAGCGTGCCCGACGCACCTGGCGACATCGCAGGCGCCGGGCCATCGGGAGCCGGCGGAGTGGGGGTCGTTGAAGGCGGGTTGACCGGACCGCCATCCGACTCGAAGCGGCTGCCCGCCTGGATAATCCCGGGCAGCACGCCCAGTTCGAGCGCGCCGCTATCGGTACGCCGCCAGTCGATATCGGCGACGCAGTCGCTGGTGCACGGCGTGCCGACGGACTGCGCGTCGACATCGATCAGGTAATAGGTCGTCGACCAGACGGCGCCATAGCGGCGATCTTCATTCACGACATCCGGCGCGTCGATGCGGATGTCGCGGCCGGCGAGGATGGACGCACCGCGATTGTGAAAGAAGGTCGTCGCAGCGACCAGGTCCCGCCCGACCAGCATCAGCGCGCGTGACGACGGCACTTCGGTGGTTGTCGTGCACACGCCGTCGTACTCCGTGCGACAGCCTGGATAGTAGGGATAGTCGAAAGACGCCTGCCGGCTGCCGACTGCGGTTTCATTGCTGACGCCACGTGCGCCGATGAGCAGATCGCGGCCCGCATCGATGACCGACGGGTTGACGAAGTGGGCGTTCAACGCGATCACGAGGTCGTTTCCAGCGGTCAGCCGGTCGCGATTCACGTAGGGCTGCTGCGCCGCGCCGTCAACTGGGGTGCCGGCGTCGGACAGCCAGGGACGATCGATCAGGTGCAGGTCGCGCGATGCGGTGAAATGCTGGCGGCGCGCACCGCCCAGCCATTGCGCGCCGTCGGCGGGGGTGTATATGAACAGGTCGCGTCCTGCAGTCACATCGCCGGCGACGTCGCTGTCTTCGGGCGCGAGGACGTCGGGGTCGCCGCGCCGTGCCTGCGACAGGAAGACATCGCGTCCGGCCGACAGATGCCCGCTGTTGTCGGTCAGATTCAGATAGAGGTCGCCGCCCGCATGGACAACGCCCGAATTCGCCAGCGTGACTTCTCCGACATGCGTGGCACGTTCGGCATGGCTGCCAGGCAGACCTTCATCACCTGTTCGCACCAGTACACTTCCGGACGCCGCATCGATCGATGCGCCGGCATGGATGACGCCGGTATTGAGCCCCGAGCCCGGCCCTGCAAAGGTCAGTGACACGCCTGCGTCGATCAGGCCGTCATTGTTGAAGGCGCTCCAGTGGTCGGAGTTGTCGCCGACGAATCCCAGGCCGATGTCGCGGCCGGACGTGATGCGCCCGGTGTCGGCGAGCGTGATGCCGGTTGCGAGCAGCGTGACGTCGCGCCCGGCCACGAGCGCGCCCTGCAGCATCGATTCGAATGCACCGATGTTGTACAGCGCGATGTCGCGCCCGGCGGTGACGTCGCCGCTCAGTTCGACGTGCCCGCGCGTGGCGATCACCACATCGTCCAGTGCGATCAGCGGCGCGGTGCTGCGCACGCCCAGCTCGCCACCGACCGCGATCAGCTGGATGCTCGCGGCGCTGACGGTCTGGCCGATGTCGATGGAAAATGACTCGAAATCTTCCGGAAGCGGCGCATCGGCATTGCCGAGGGCCAGCGTGTCGGCATCGACCCGGGTGCGCCCGGCGATCACTTCGAGCGTCGAGCCGGTCGCGATCGGGCCGGTACTGCGCAGGGCGTGGGCGATCAGGTCAAGCCGGGTCGCCAGTGCCGACAGTCCGCCGGCACCGATGTCGATCCGCCCGCCAGTCACGTCGAAGCTCAGGGCTTCGTTCAGTCGCTCGATGCGGCCGGTGCTGAGCTGGACGTGAGGCGTGTTGATGAAGCCGCATCCATCACACGTGATGCCGTTCGGGTTGGCGATGACCAGCCGTGCCGCCTGCCCGGCGATTTCCATGCTGCCCAGCAGCTGGCTGGGCTGGCTGCCGCTGACTTCGTTCAGGATGACGCGTGCGGCCGATCCGTTCAGCGCAGCGTTCGCCGGCAGCGGCCCGGCCAGCACACTGCTCGCCGGGCTGGTCGAATTGTTGAAGACGAGGCCGTGTCGCGACACATCGAAGGTCGTCCAGCGATTGTGCGAAATGCCCGCCGCGTCGGGCGCGGTGATGCCGACCACCGGTACATCGCCCACCCGGCTCACGACAGCCTGCTGACTCGCCGGGGCCGCCAGGTCGACGACGGCATCGGCACGGACGTGCGATGCATGGGCGAGCATCACCGAGAGCACGACGGCCGCACCGCACCCCCTCAGCGGTCTGGCTGACTGCAGCAGATCCCTGAGCGCGGTCCGCATCCGAATCCGCCCTCAATCGCTGACCGTGATGCGGGCGTGCCGCAGCAGGTCGACGATCAGTTCGCGCAGCTGCGCCTCGCGCGCCTGCGCGGCCAGCAGACTGCGCAAGGTTTCGCGCACGGCCGCGTAGTCCGGCGTCAGCGTCGGGCGCACCGCATCGAGCCGGACGAGAGCCCAGCCATCATCCGACCTCAGCGGTGGGCTGACCTGCCCGGGCTGCATGCCGGCCAGTGCCTGCGCGATCCCGGCGGGCACGCCGTTCGTGCGGCCATCGATCACCGGTTCGGGAAAGCTGTGCCAGCCCAGTTCGCCACCGTTCGCCGCCGATGCAAAGTGCGAATGCGTGCGCGCCTCGCGCGCGAAATCGGCGCCCGCAGCGATACGGTCCGCCAACGCACGCAGCGCGGCGGCGTCATCCATCCCGATCAGGCTGAAGCGGAACTCGCGCTGCCCGAGGCGGGACACGATGTCGTCGTAACGCGCCCGAACCGCCTGTTCCGTGACCTCGACCACCGGCACACGACGATTCACGTAGGACTCGATCAGCGCGTCGCGCGAGGCGTCATCGCACACTGCGGGCGCACCACACGCCCCGCTGGCGCGCACCTTCTGCCACAGCAGTTCGCGTGCGATGAGGCGATGGCGGACGGCATTCGCAGTTGCCGCATCGACTGCGGTGCCGGTCGACTGCAAGCGGGCGACTTCGCCATCGAATTCCGCGCGCGGGATATCCACACCATTGACCTGCGCAACCGCCCTGTCGGCCGAGGCGGCCTGCGTGACCGGGCAGACCAGCAATGCTGTCAGGAAGAGCGGCAGCAGGGCCTTCATATCTCGAACGACACCGACAGATGCGCACGCCAGCCGTGCGACGGCAGATCGGCTTCGCGCTCGATGGGTACGCTGACGACACCTTCCCACAGCACGCCTCTGCCTGCGCCGCGGGCACCGAGGCCGGCGCTGGCCAGCGTCTTGCGTTGGCCTCCGGACAGGCGCGCGGCGCCATGATCGACATGCAGGAAGGGCACGACCGGATGGCCCGCGGGCGTGAATGCATGCGGCAGCCGAAGTTCGGAGCGCAGCACGTGACCGGTATCGCCCGATACTGACACCTCGCGGAAGCCCCGGACACTGGCAAAGCCCCCGAGATGAATCTGTTCGGCGCCGATCAAGCTTTCGCCAGCGCGCTGCGCCGTCAGCTGCACCGCGTATTCGACCTCATCCGACGCACTGCGGACGACGGCGCCCGCGGCGATCGCCCACTTGAGGAACTGGCGGTGCGTGTCGCCGCGCGACAGATCTGGTCGGTCACGCGTTGCACCCAACAGTGACAGCCCGGCCGACAGCGATGGCTCGATGAACAGTTGCCAGCGCTCGCCGCGCCGGATGTGCATCCAGGCGCCACGGCCGACCGTGCTGTGGTCGGTCTGCAGCGCGATCGACTCAACCTCGCGCGCCAGCCGTGAGCGGATCAGCGACACATCGATGACATGGCGCCCGCCGGCTGTCGACGACAGGACACGACTCCAGCCCAGTACGGCGTTCGCCGACCGGCTGGTGACCTCCAGCCCCGCGATGTCGAACGACGCGCGGGACCCCGAAACGGTCACCGACCACAGGTTGTAGCCATCAGGGATGGACAGCGACGCCAGCAGTGCATCACTGCCGGTGCTGTGCAGCAGTGCGAACTGCAGGTCGTCCAGCCAGCCCAATGCATTGCCGACACGCGCCGTGACCCGCAGACGCTCATCGCCGGTGCCCGATGCACCCTGATTGTCGAACCCCACGGTCATCGACCACGCGCGACCTTCATTGAGCACGACATCGAGCAGGCTCGTGCCGGCCGTGTTGCCTGGCAAGACACGTACCTGCGCCTGATACATGCGCAGCCGGTTGATCTGCTGCACACCCTGTTCGAGCGCCGGAAGAGACAACGCCTCGCCGACGGCGAACGGGAAGGCCCGCGCCAGAGCGGCGGCATCGATGCCCGGTGCGCGCAGCGATTCGATACGCCCGGGCACCAGCTCGACGACCAGTTCGCCTGCCTGCGCGTCAAGCGAAAGCAGCCGCGCACGACTGGTGATCAACCCTACCTCGACCAGTTGCGCATCGAGTTGGCGCAGCAGCAGTTCGAGTCGCAGGCGGCCGAGCGGCAGGTCGAGAAACGGCGCCAGGACGGTGTTGACCGCCGCATCGGGCAGCAGCCCGGCTGCGTCCACGCGGACAGTGCGGAAGCGGGTTGTTGCGCCGGCTTCATCTACGTCCGCCGGATGGCTGTTCAGCGCAGGCTGCGACTGCGCCTGCATCCGCGTGGGCGCGCGCTGCCAGCGTGCATCGCGCTCCGATGCGCGTCTTTCGTCGATCAAGCGGTCAGACGGCTCCGGTGACGCGGCAAGCCCGAACGGCAGACTGACCAGCCACACGACCGGACAGAGACGACAAAAGACGTGCATCGAAAGCACTCCATTAAATTCTTTTTGCATATTACATAAGAATTCAACGGAGTCAAAAAACCTCTGCCGCTTCGTCCGGCGGGCGCGCGGTCTGGGCCGATATCGCCCGGCCGTCGTGTAACTGCAGTCACAGACCGCGCGCCTCCTGCGGCGCAAGATGAAGTCACCTTTTCAACCCACAGGGAGCTTCATCATGAAATCCAACGTCGGCGGCATCGACAAGATCGCACGCATCGTCATCGGCCTGGCACTGATCGCGCTGGCAGCAACCGGCACCGTCGGGGTGTGGGGCTATATCGGCATCGTGCCGGTGCTCACCGGGCTGTTCAATTTCTGCCCGCTCTACCCGCTGCTCGGCATCAACACCTGCGGCGTGAAGAAGTCCGCCTGAAGGGATCAGGCGCGGGCAGGCGCGCCTGCGCCGTCAGCGGCGAGGTGATCGGTGATGTGATTCGCGATGCGCACGTAGTCGGCGACACCGAGGGTTTCGCCGCGCCTTGAGGCGTCGAGGGCGAGTGCGTCCCAGTCGTCCTGGGTCAGCCACTCGCGCAGCGTGTTGCGCAGCGTCTTGCGGCGCTGGCCGAAGGCGGCCTTGACGATGTCGGACATAAGCTGCGGATCGCGTGCGGTGAGTTGCTCGACCGGGCGCGGCCGCAGCTGCACGATGGCCGACATCACCTTGGGCATGGGCCGGAACGCGCCGGGCGGCACGTCGAACACGTGCGCGCATTCGAAGCGGTACTGCAGCATGACCGACAGGCGGCCGAACGCTTCGGTGTCGGGCGCGGCCACGATGCGGTCCACCACCTCCTTCTGCAGCATGAAGGTGAGGTCGGTCACGCAGGTGGCGTGATCGGCGAGGTGGAACAGCAGCGGACTCGAAATGTTGTACGGCAGGTTGCCGACGACGCGCAGCGCCGAGCCAAGCTCGACACTCAGGGCGCCGAAGTCGAACTTGAGCGCGTCCTGTTCATGGATCACCAGCCGGTCGGCCAGATCGCCCTCGCGCAGCCGCGCCGCCAGATCGCGGTCGATTTCGATCACGTGCAGGCGGTCGAGCCGTGCGGCCAGCGGGTGCGTCATCGCGCCCAGGCCGGGGCCGATCTCGACCATGGCCTGGGCCGGCTTCGGGTCGATGGCGGCGACGATGTTGCGGATGATGTTGCCGTCGACCAGGAAATTCTGACCGAAGCGTTTGCGGGCGCGGTGTTCTTCCATGATCAGCGGCCCGCCCTGGCGGCGGCACCGGCCGCGGCCATCGCGATGGCGGCATCGACCGCCTCGATCAGGCTGCCGGCATCGGCACGGCCGGTACCGGCGAGGTCGAGCGCGGTGCCGTGATCGACCGACGTGCGCACGATGGGCAGGCCGAGCGTGATGTTGATGCCGCGGCCGAAGGTGGCGTACTTGAGCACCGGCAGGCCCTGGTCGTGATACATCGTGAGCACGGCGTCGGCGCCCGCCAGCAGGCGCGGCACGAACAGCGTGTCGGCCGGCAGCGGGCCGTCGAGCTGCAGGCCTTCCGCACGCAGTGCGTTCAGCACCGGCGTGATGACGTTGATCTCTTCCCGACCCAGATGACCGCCCTCGCCCGCGTGCGGGTTCAGCCCGGCCACCAGGATGCGCGGCTGCGCGATGCCGAACTGTCGGCGCAGCGCGTCGTGCAGGATGCGCAGCGTGGTGGCGAGCGATTCCCGGGTGATGGCGGCCGGCACATCGGCCAGCGCCAGATGGGTGGTGGCCAGCGCCACGCGCAGCCAGGGCGCGCCATCGCTTTCTGCGGTGCGCCCGGCCAGCATCATCACGACGCGCGGCGTCGCGGTGGTGTCAGCCAGGTATTCGGTATGGCCGGAAAACGGGATGCCGGCATCGTTGATGACGCCCTTGTGCACCGGTGCCGTGACCATGGCGTCGAATTCGCCGCTCAGGCAGCCATCGCGGGCGCGGTCGAGCAGTTCGAGCACATAGGGTGCGTTGGCGGTGTCGAGCTGCCCCGCGACGGCTGGCACGCGCAACGGAATGTGCAGCACTTCGACCGTGCCGACCGGTGCTTCGCCGGACGCCACGTAGGGCTGCATTGCGACAGCGCCCTGCGGCGCACGCGCGGCGAGCAGTGCCGCGTCACCGAGCACCACGATACGGGCGTGTGCTGCGCGCGCATGCAATGCCGCGCACAGTTCCGGCCCGATGCCCGCCGGCTCGCCGCTGGTGAGGGCGATGCAGGGGCGCGCCGGCGTCACCGTTCCTCGGCCAGCCGGATTTCGACGTAGGCATTGTCGCGCAGCTGGCGCACCCAGTCCTGATATACCTCTTCGGCCTTGCGGTCGCGCAGCGTCATGCGGGCGGCTGCACGCTGGCGCTCGAGCGACACCTCGTCGATGCGCCGCTCGACCACCTGGATCAGGTGCCAGCCGAACGGCGACTGCACCGGTTCGCTGACTTCGCCCACTTTCAGGTTGTCCATCACGCGCTGGAATTCCGGCACCGTGTCACCCGGATACAGCCAGCCCAGATCACCGCCCTTCGACGACGACAGATCCTGCGAATTGGTGCGCGCAAGTTCGGCGAAATCGCCGCCGTTGTCCAGCCGCTCCTTCAGCCCGGTCAGCCGGCGGCGCGCCTCGGCGTCGTTGAGCACTTCCGAGGTCTTGATCAGGATGTGGCGCGCGTGGGTCTGCGTGACGCGCGACTCGTCTCCGCTGCCGCTGCCGCCGCGCTTTTCGACCAGCTTCAGGATGTGGAAACCGGCCGGGCTGCGCATCACGTCGCTGACCTCACCCGGCTTGAGCTTGGGCACGGCATCGGCGAACAGTGCCGGCAGGCGATCGAGCGGCCGCCAGCCGAGGCTGCCGCCATTGACAGCGTCCTGCGCGTCGGAATATGACGCAGCAATGCGCGAAAAGTCTTCGCCCTTGCGTATCTGCTCGAGCGCGGCGTCGGCGCGCGCCTTGAGCCTGATCAGTTGATCGGGGCTCGCGCCTTCCGGCACCCGCAGCAGGATGTGGGACACGTTGTACTCCTCGCTCTGGTCCGGCTTGCGCTCCGGATTGGCGATGAAGTTCGCAATTTCGCCTTCGGTCACGACAACCCGGCTTTCGACTTCGCGGTCGCGCAGGCGGCTCATGATGATCTGCTTGCGGATGTCTTCGCGGAAGCGCGACCACGCCATGCCGTCCTGCTCGATGGCTGCACGCAACTGCGGCACGTCCATGCGGTTGCTTTCGGCAATGCGCGAAAGACTGGCATCGAGCAGCCGGTCATCGACGCGCAACTGCGTCTCTGCCGCGTGCTGCAACTGCACCTTCTCGAGAATCATGCGTTCGAGCTGCTGGCGTTCGAATTCTTCGGCCGGCGGCGGCGTGACATTGCGGCTGCGCATCTGCGCAAAGGTTTCGGAAATGCGCGACCGCAGTTCGTGCAGCGTGATCACTTCGTCGTTCACCACGGCGACGATGCGATCCAGTTCGACGATGTCCGGCCGCTCGGCGGGCTGCGCCTGCACGGTGCCCGCCAGGGCGACACCGAGCGACAACAGCAGGAAGGTGAGGATTTTATTCAGCATGTTCGAAGGTCCATCAGTAATCCCCGCCGAAGATCGGATCGGCGGCGCTCTGGTTGATCTGGCCGTAGCCCGGAATGCTGCGCTTGAGCGCATCCAGCGGGTTCGAGCCGATCTGTGAGAAATCATTGAGTTCGAGCTGGAAGAAAAGTGCTGTACGGGTGCGCAACTCGGTCGTCGTCTGCCCGGCCAGCCGGGCGCCGAGGGCGATCCGCTGGAACACGATGCGACCCACCCAGCAGCCGCCGTTGTATTCAAGGCCACCCAGACCTTCGACCAGCCGGCGATCGGCGACTGAATAGTTGTGTCGCGCCACCGCATACCAGCGGTTGGTCAGCGGCCACTGCACCGAAAAGTCGACGTCACGCACATCATTGATTGCCGGATTGTTGGAGCGGCGGAAGCGGTACGCCGCGTTGAACACATGCGCCGGACGCGGGTTGTAGCGGGCCGACACGCTGTAGCGTTCGGTCTGCGAAAGGTCGGTGTTGTACTGGATCGCGGCGTCCAGATACGTATCTTTCAGCAATTCTCCCGACACCGCGGCCAGCGTGCTCGCGATGCGCTCGGTACGCGGCGTGCCGCCCGGCAGGGTGACCAGCTGATCGCTCAGATAAAAACGTTGCCCCAGGGCAACCCGCGCGCGCTCACGTCCATTCTCAGGATCGATGAAACGCGAGGTCGTCGCCGCGGTCACCTGGTTGCTGTCGGCGATGCGGTCCTGACCGACGAACACGTTCTCGGAGAAGATCTGTGCGAAGTTGAAGTCGGCCAGTGCGGTGTCGAACACCGGGAAGTCCGACTGGTCCTTGTACGACGACAGCACGTAATACAGACGGGGCTCCAGCGTCTGCACATACCCCTGCCCGAACAGGTCGGAATCGCGCTCGAACACCGTGCCGGCGTCGAGACTGAAGATCGGAATGGCGCGCGTCAGCGAGGTGTCCAGCCCGGCGTTGTTGGTACCGCGCGTGACGTCGTAATTGCTGTAATGCACGCCGACCTTCGGCGTGACCGACAGGTAGGAGGTCTGCATCGGCAACGACAATTGCGGATAGACGACGATGCGGCGCCCTTCGTCACGCGTCGTGTCGCTGATGCGGAAGTCGGTGTAGCTGCTCTTCATCTGGAACACGGAGCCGAAAGGCAGATCCGCGCGGAATGCATTCAGCGTAACCGCAGGCAACTGCGAATACAGCGGAGCCAGATTGGCCAGCGACTGGTATTCCGTCGCGCGCGCCGTGGCGTTCCACCAGTCCCCGGCGTAGGTCAGCGAACCTTCCTGTTGCAGGTAGCTGATCGACGTGATGGCGAGACGGCTGCCGAGGTCGGTGTAGTAGTTGCGGTCCGACACTTCACTGTAGTTGATGCGGCCAGTCAGCCGATCGGTGATCCGGTGCGTGTGCTGCAGGCTCAGCGCATGGCGATCGCGATCCAGGATGCGGTCGCTGAACAGGTAGTCGAGCCGCGCGATGCCGCTGTAGTTGTGGTTCAGGTAGCGGAACTCGTTGCTCATCATCAGGCCGCGCGTACCGAGCACACGAGGTGCAATCGTCGCGTCCATGTTGGGCGCGATGTTCCAGTAGTACGGCAGCAGGAAGTCGATACCGGTCCGGTTGGTCGTGCCGAAGGTCGGCGACAGGAAACCGGACTTGCGACGGTTATTGAGCGAAAAATCGAGCCAGGGCGAGTACAGCACCGGCACATCCTTGAAGTAGATCGTGCCGTTGCGGCCTTCGCCATCGTCGGACTCGAAATTGAGGTCCAGCGTTTCCGCCTTGGCATACCAGTCGGGATTGTCAGGCCCGCAGGTCGAGTAGGTGGCGTTCGTCATGCGCACCCGGTTTTCGCCCAGAAACTCCATGCGGTCGGCCTGGCCGGTACCGGTGGTCGTCCGGAGGTTTTCGCCGGTCTGCAGGTTGCGGCGCAGCGAGTACTGCGGCTTTTCGAACACCCCTTCGCTGCGATCAAGCCGGTAGCGCAGCGACGGGCCCTCGACCCGGTCTTCGCCGCGCACCAGCCGCACGTTGCCGTCGGCCTGCAGTTCCTCGGTCGGAGGTTCGTAGTGGATGCGGTCGGCGGTCAGCGTGGTGCCGGGGCGACGCAACTCGGCATTGCCCTCGGCGCGCATGACTTCGTCGGTCGTACCGCTGACCGATTCGGCGGAAAGCAGCGTGACGCGGGAATCCGGGTTGCGTGCGACGAATTCCGACAGCGTCATCGTGCCGTACATCATCTGTGACGCATCGTCTTCGGGCACGAGGCTCGGCAGTGAGGCGGCGCCTGGCATGCCCGCCTCGGCGACCGCCGCTGCAGCGGGTACCGCGCCTGCGGCGGCAATGCCCTCCGCCGGAGCAGGTTTGACGCGGCGCGCGACGGGTGGTGCGCCCATCAGCGCGCGATCGACCTTCAGCGGCGGCATGTTGCGCGCGGTGCTCACGTTGCCGCGCACCGGAATGTCGTCCGGCGACTGCACGCCGGGCGCGGCGCGGCGTGCGATCGAAGACGGTTGCCGCAGAAGTGCGCGGTCGACCTTGAGCGCCGGCAGATTGCGCAGGCCCGGCGCGGTGGCGCCGTCAACCGGTGCAGCGGGCACGGCAGTCATGGCGCGTTCGGCTGCCCTGGCGGCAGGAGTCGGTGCTTTGGTGGACGCACCGGCGACCGCTGCGGCCGCCGGTGCAGCGGCAGCCGGGGCCGCCTCCGCGGGCGCCACCGGCGTCGCAACAACCTCACCCGGCGCCGGCACCGGCACGGTTTCGACCGTCGCAGGCTGGGCGGACGCAGCCGGCGTCGCTGCGGTCGGACTGCCCGGCTTCGGCGGCGTCGTGCCTTTCACGGTCGCCGCCGGACGACGCGACTGCGGCACCAGCGAAGGATCGACCTGCAGCTGCGGCAGCGCGTCGGCCGCCTGCGCGGCGCAGGACATCCAGACCAGATAGAAAGTGACGGAACGCCTGAGCACGAATGAGGAAACTGGAAGCGGGCAGATCGCGGTTGGATGACGGCGACAGCGTCACGGCGTGCATCTGCCGGACTGTCTGCAGCCGCGTTATAGAATCGCGCATCTTATCAAACGCCACCCGCTTCCCGGTCCGCATCGGCAACAATTTGCCACCGCCCGCCCGTCCGGACGCCGACAGTTCGTCCTCAGTTCGCTCACGACACCCGCCCCATGACACAAGACCTTCGCCTTGACGCCCTGACCGGATGGCTGCAACAGCAGTTTCCCGGCCGCCCGCTCGACATCCGCCCGGCTTCGGCCGACGCCAGCTTCCGCCGTTACTTCCGCGTGACGCTGGACGACGGCACCAGCCATGTCGCGATGGACGCCCCGCCGCCGCAGGAGGACTGCCGCCCCTTCCTCGCGGTGCAGGCGCTGTTCGAGTCGGCCGGCGCCCACGTGCCGGCGGTGCGCGCGCAGGATGTCGAGCGCGGCTTCCTGCTGCTGTCCGACCTCGGCAACACCACCTATCTCGACGTGCTCGATGCCGACAACGCGGCTGCGCTGTACCACGACGCGACCAGCACCCTGATCGACATCCAGAAAGCCAGCCGGCCGGATGTGCTGCCGGCCTACGACCACGACCGGCTGCTGGCCGAGATGGAGCTGTTCCCCGTCTGGTACGTCGGTCGCCACCTGAAGGCCGAGCTCGATGAAAAGGAGGCGAACGCCCTGTACGAAGTGTTCGACCGTGTGCTCGCGGTCAATCTGGCCGAGCCGCAGGTTTTCGTGCACCGCGACTATCACAGCCGCAACCTGATGGTCACCCGGCCCAACCCGGGCGTGATCGACTTCCAGGACGCGGTCTTCGGACCGATCAGCTACGACCTGGTCAGCCTGTTCAAGGATGCCTACATCGACTGGGAAGAAGATCAGGTGCTCGACTGGCTGATCCGCTACTGGCAGGGCGCGCGCCGCGCCGGCCTGCCGGTGCGAGCCGATTTCGCCGACTTCCACCGCGATTACGAATTCATGGGCGTGCAGCGCCACCTGAAAGTGCTGGGCATCTTTGCCCGCCTGTATCACCGCGACGGCAAGGACGGCTACCTGAAGGACCTGCCACGGGTCATGAAGTACCTGCTGCAGACCAGCCAGCGCTACCGCGACCTGGCGCCGCTCGCCCGCCTGCTGCAACGGCTTGAAGGCATCAAGCCGCAAACGGGCTACACCTTCTGAGGCGCCTGCGATGAAGGCCATGATCCTGGCCGCCGGACGCGGCGAACGCATGCGGCCGCTGACCGACCATCTGCCCAAGCCACTGCTGGAAGTCGGCGGCAAGCCGCTGATCGTGTGGCACATCGAGCGCCTGGTGGCGGCCGGCGTGACCGATCTGGTGATCAACCATGCCCACCTCGGCGACAGGCTGGTCGAGGCGCTGGGCGACGGCGCGACGTTCGGCGCGGCCATCCGCTGGTCGGCCGAGCCGCCGGGCGCGCTGGAAACCGCCGGCGGCATCGCGCATGCGCGGCCGTTGCTCGGGGTAAAGCCGTTCATCGTGATAAACGGCGACATCTGGTGCGACGTCGATGTCGTGGCCCTGCAACGCGCAGCCGGCACGCTGCAGGCGGACGGCACGCTGGCCCATCTGCTGCTGGTGCCGAATCCGGCACATCACCCCGACGGCGACTTCACGCTGGTCGACGGACACGTCGGCGAGACCGGCGGACCGAAGCTCACCTTTTCCGGTGTTGCCGCCTACCACCCGTCACTGTTCGGAGCGCTCGACCCGAATGCGCCGGCGAAACTGGCGCCGCTGCTGCGCGCAGCGATGCGCGGGCGGCAGGTGACCGGCGCGCTGCACACCGGGCACTGGTTCGACGTCGGCACACCGCAGCGGCTGGCCGACGTCGACGCGCTGGCGCGCTCGGTCAGCGCTCGCTGAGCAGCGGTATCGTCAGTTCCACGCGCATGCCGTGGCCGCCTTCGCCATCGAGCAGCGCAATCTGGCCGCCGAGACGTTCGACCACTTCGCGCACGATGGCCAGCCCGAGTCCGCTGCCGCTGCCGGCCGAACCGGGTATGCGGTAGTAGGGCTCGAACACCCGTTCGCGCAGCTCGGCCGGAATACCCGGACCGGCGTCGCTGACCGACAGCACGGCCTGACCGTCGCGAGCGTGCAGCGCAACCTGGATTGCGCTGCCCGACGGCGCATACCGCTGTGCGTTGTCGATCAGATTGCCGACCATACTTGACAGGCCGGTGGCGTCGGCAAGCACCACGCAGAGATCTTCGCAGACATCGAGTTCCAGTGCGTGGCCGCTCGCTTCGCAGCCAGGTAGCCGGTGCTTCACCGCATCAATCACGACGCTGCGCAGCGAGACCGCTGCATCGTCTGCCGGTCTCCCGGCGCGACTGTGCGCGAGCATCTGTTCGGCCAGGTGTACGGTGCGCGCCACGCCTGCGAGCAGGTGGTCAAGCGATGCATTGCGCTGTGCGGCGTCCTCCGCGCGGCGGGCGTTCTGGGCATGTATCTTCAACGCGGCCAGCGGTGTCCGCAGCTCGTGCGCGGCCGAATCGATGAAACGACGTTCACGTTCCAGCGTGCTGCGCACGCGGCCGAACAGGCCGTTCAGCGCGCTCAGCACCGGTTCGATCTCGCTCGGCACCCGGGTCAGCGAAAGGGGCTCGTCGTCCTGCGGCCGGCGTGCGGAAATGCGTTCGGCCAGCTCGGACAGAGGCGCCAGCCCGTATCCGATGAGCAGGCCGGTCAGCAACAGCACCACCAGCAATCCGATCAGCAGCGGCGCACCGGTGGCCCATCCCAGCTTGGCCGACAGTTCCTCGCGCGCGTCGGCGCGCTCGCCCACCTGTATCCAGACGTCGCCCGAATGCAGCACAAACACGCGCCACACGCCGTCCTCCAGCGTATGGTCACTGAAGCCCTTTCGCAGCGGTGCGAAGGGCGCGGCCGGTGCGGACGAGGAGCGCGCCAGCAGGGCGGCCGGGCCCTCATCTGATGCATCGCTCCAGATCTGGTAGGCGATGTGGGTTTCGTATTCGTGGCCAAGTGGCGTCTCGACGTCGTGGTGGCCGAACAGCCAGTCCTGCAGGCGCCAAGACAAAGGCATGTTCGAGCCGGCATCGATCGCCCTGTCGTGCGCCCGGGCCCCGGCACGGATCGGTGCCGGCAGATCCATGACCAGCGGAGAACTGAGGGTGGCGTGCTCGATCTGGCGCGCCATCAGGCTGTCGAGTACGCGCGCCGAGGTGGCGAGGCGGGCATCGAACAGTTCGTCCGCCTCGTCGCGGCCGGCCACGACGGCCAGCCACACGGTGCTGCCCAGCACGCCGAGCAGGATGATTGCGCTGCCGGCCAGCAGCAGCAGGCGTATCGACACGCGTCCCGGCGGCGCCACGTCAGCGGTCGGACCGGGCAGCCGCCGGCAGCGGATCGATCACGTAGCCGACACCACGCACCGTACGGATCAGGCCGGGATGCAGCTTGCGCCGCAGATTGTGGATGTGCACATCGAGTGCATTGCTTTCCAGCTCACTGTCCCAGCCGTAGATGTTGTCCACCAGCTGCTGCCGGCTCAGCACGTGGCCGATGTTCTCCAGCAGCTTGCGCAGCACCATGTATTCGCGCCGCTGCAGTTCGACGTTGCGGCCGTCCACGCTGACCGTCATCGCCGAGGTATCGACCTCGATGCTGCCGTGGCGGATCACATTGACGACCGCACCGCGGGTGCGCCGCTCCAGCACGCGGATACGCGCCATCAGCTCGTCCAGATCGAACGGCTTGGTGAGATAGTCGTCCGCACCGGCGTCCAGGCCGCCGATGCGCTGCAGCGTGGTGTCGCGCGCGCTCAGCACCAGCACTGGTGTGGTCACGCCGGCCTCGCGCGCACGGCGCAGCACTTCCATGCCGTCCATCCGGGGCAGGCCGAGATCGAGCACGGCAAGATCGACGCCCGAGCCGCGCAGCGCCTCGAGCGCCTGCGCGCCATCGCGTACCCACTCGACGGTGTAGCGCGTGCGCTCCAGCGCGTCGCAGATGCCGCTGCCGAGCAGTTCGTCGTCTTCAACCAGCAGAACCCTCATCGGTCGGATCGCGCCATATCGGAAGTGCGTCATTGTCGCTCCAAAACGCGTTGCGGCCGGTTGTGCGGTATCAGGGGGCTACTTGAGCTTCTCTTTCACCTTGACCATCAGCACTTCGATCTCCTTGCGGCGCCCTTCGTCAGCCAGCGGGCGGTTCGGGCGTGCCGGCGCCTTGAGCGCCGTTTCCAGCGATGCCCGTGCCTTTTCGTACTCGCCGGCCCGGTACAGGCAATCGCCCATGAAGTAGTGCGGGTCGATGCCGTTCGGGTTGAGCGCGAGCGCCTTGTTAAGCAGTTCGCGCGCCTTGTCCTTGTCACCGAAGCCGATCGGCCAGCCGGGCACCTGGCAGTACAGCGAAGACAGCGTCACATAGGCCGAGCCATTCAGCGCCTCCGGATTGCGCGCCAGCGACTGTTCCAGCACGGTGCGCGCTTCCTTGGCCAGCGACAGTGCGCCGAGCCCGCCCTTCGCACCAGCCTGGCTGGCCAGTGCGATGGCGTACCAGATGTCGGCTTCGGAGCGGTCAGGATGCTCCGCGCGCACGGCAGCGGCGTCCTTGGTCAGCGCCTCGTAGGCCTTTTCCTGCTTGTCGGCCGGCTGCTTGTACTTGATCTGTTCCCACTCCGACTGCAGTCGGGTGATCGACTCGTCCAGACCTGCCCAGGCCGGCGTGATCAGGAACAGGGCGGTGACCGATAGAAAGGTCTTGATCGACATCTTCATGTGTTTACTCCTCTTGCTTGCTGACTGTTTGTGCGTAACGACGAATGACCGGCAGCTGTTTTGCGAGGCTGGAATCGACCAGCGACGGCAGCATACGGTTGATCCGGACGAAAAGGCGTTCCGGCCAGCCGAGATGCGCTTCCGGACGCCGGTTGTCGAGCAGCGCCAGCAGCGCCTGCGCGACCGTCTCAGGTGTATCGCTGGCGACTCCGAGCTCGCGGTTCAGCGCGACCTGGGCCGGGCTGTTCAATGTGGTCTGCGTGGCACGCGGAGCGAGGTACTGCAGTTCAATGCGGCTGCCAGCCAGCTCGCGTCGCAATGCTTCGCTGAAGCCGCGCAGCGCGAACTTGCTCGCGCAGTAGGCGACGCTGCCCGGGTGACCGATGTCGCCCAGGATGGAGCCGATGTTCACCACGCACGCCTTTTTCTGCCGGTGCAGCAGCGGCAGCAGCGCACGTACCAGCAGCATCGGCGCCAGCGCGTTGGTGTGCAGGATATGTTCGATCTGTTCCGGTGACTGGTCCTCGAACCATGCGAGCTGGCCGACACCGGCGTTGTTGATCAGCAGGTCCGCGCCGCCCGGCAGTGCTTCGGCCGCCGCCAGCACGGCACCCCGGCCGGATGCAGCGGTCAGATCCGCGCGGACGATACGCACGTCCAGAGCGGGAAATGCGAACGTCAGTTCGGCCTGCAGCGTCGCCAGTTTCACCACGTCACGACCGACCAGCAGCAGCGCCGCGCAGCGCGGGGCGAGCGCCTTCGCGATCGCCGCGCCGATGCCGCCCGTGGCGCCGGTGAGCACCACGCGAAGATCTGCCTTCATGCCGCAACCGCCTCATGCAGCGGCGTCAGCGAACGAGTCAGCGAGCGAAACAGGTCGCCGTACAGCCGGTACATCACACGTGCCACATGGATGACCGCCAGCCGGTCATCCTCGTCGTCCAGGCTGTCCATCAGGGTGGCGAAGAAACGCACATGTTCCTGGTCCAGCGAGCCGTGCGAATTGAGGTAGGTGAAGGCGGCCGGCGGCAGATGCAGGCTGTGCGCGATGCGCTCGGCCGCAGTGGTCGCAATCGACACGCTGGTGCCTTCGAGCACATGCACCATGCCGAAGAATCCGACCGGATTCTTGCGCGCAATCCAGTCGTGTGCGTAGGCCACCATCAATTCGGCCTCGACTCCGGGCTCGGCGTTGCGGGCAGCTTCCCTCTGGCCGCCGCAGGCCGCGATGTCGTCGAGTATCCATTCCTCGTGGCCGATCTCCTCGTCGATGTACTCGGCAATGGCGTGCCGCAGCGCTTCGTGCCGTGCCGGCAGGCGCGCGCCGCAGGCCATCAGCAGCGGCACCGTGTGCCGGACGTGATGGAAGGCCTGACCGAGGAAGGCGCGGTACTGCGTCAGCGTCACGCGACCGGACACCGCGTCCTGCAGGATGGGAGCGCTCAGCAGGTGGGCGCGTTCGGCAGCGGTTTCGCGCTGCAGGCGTTCATGAAACGACATCGGGAAAGGTCTCCGCAGTGAAGGGAAGGTGTGCTTCGGGAGGTGCTGCGTACAGCACGGCGAGCCGTTCGCCGTAGACCCGGAGGATGGGATCCCTGCGCACGCGGCCGTTGTCGGTCGCCTGCCCGTTGAGCGCAGAAAAAGGCGCGTCGGCACGCAGCCAGTGAATGATCCGGGCGTAATCGGGCAGGCGGTCGTTGGCCGCGCGCACCACGGCGGCGAGCGCTTCGTCGGTCACCTCGCCGCGCGGCACGATGACGGCGCACAGCTCCGGCCGACCCTCGCCGAACACGACCGCCTGCGCCACGGACGGCGCGGCCAGCAGTTCCGCTTCCGGCCATTCGGGCGCCACGTTGCGACCGAAGCCGGTAATGATCTGATGCTTGATGCGGCCGGTGACGTGCAGACAGCCACGCGCATCGACGTGGCCGATGTCGCCGGTGTGCAGCGGTCCGTCGGCCGGCGCGGCAGCGCCCAGACAGCCGGCCAGCCGGCTGCCGTGCAGCAGGATCTCGCCATCCGGCGCGATCTCTGCCCTGAGGTGGGGCAGCACGCGGCCGACCGCCCCGGGTGCATCGTCCGGCCGGTTCAGCGCCACGACCGAACCCGCTTCGGACAGGCCATACCCTTCGCAGGCCGGAAAACCGAGCGCCCGCGCACGCGTGATCAGGTCGGGCGACACCCGGGCGCCACCGACCGCCACCAGCTTCAGGCCGTGCGGTACCGCTGCGCCCGCTTCGGCGGCGGCCACCAGCGCGGTCAGCATCTGCGGCAGCAGGATGACGCTGTCCGGCTGCCAGCGATGCAGCGCAGCCAGTGCCGCCCGTACATCGAAACTGCTCGAGCCGTGCAGCCCGACGTCGGACAGCGGCGGCACCACGCATTCGCCATCGAGCGCGAGGGCCACATCGGCGCCCGCCACATTTTCGAGCAGCACGGCCAGCGGCAACATGCACAGGTGGCGCCGGATGCCCAGTTCGCGTGCAAGCTGCACCAGCGAACCGGTGACCGCCGACAGTTGCGCCGCGGTCAGGCAGACCCCCTTGGGCTGGCCGGTCGTACCCGACGTGAAAGTGATCTTGGTGGTCATCGGCGGGACGACCACCGCCGATTCATTGCGCCGTGTCCACACCGACAGACCTTGCGACGAACTCGTGCTGGCGCTCAACCCGAGTCGCGCGGCGCGTGCCGGGTCATCCGTCAGCAGCACCGGCGCACCGGCGGCGTCGAGCGCGTGCCGGCACTGCGCGTCGGTGAAGAAGGTCGGCAACGGCAGGGCGACCCGGCCGACCCGGCGGATGGCCCGATCGGCCACCAGCCAGTCGATGCCGTTGTCGGCCAGCAGGGCAACGACCTGCCCCGGGCACCCGGCCAGCCGTTCGGTCAGCGCGTCGACGCGGCCGATGACGGTCGCGTCATCGGCGACACCGTGAGCATCGATCAGGACTGCCTGACGGCTCACGCCGCGTCCTCGACGACGGTGTGCAGACCGCTGGCAATACGGCCGACCATGACCGTCGGGCTGTTGCGGTAGTAATTGCCCCAGTTGCCGACACCGTCGCGCAGCCGTGCCGGGTCGGCCACCGCCACCGGAAAGATCGGAATGCCCAGGCGCACGAACGAATTGGCCAGCGCGCGTGTGGCCGTGAACACCACGTAATCCAGGCCCTGCGCGTAGAAATGCTGCGTGGCGAGTGCGATCAGCAGACGCCCCAGTCCGGCGGACGTCGACGCCATATTGCCCACCTCGGCCACCGCGGCGCGGGCGACCCGCTCGCCCAGCACACCGCCCAGCGCGCTTTCGAGCGGTACATCGAGATACTGTTCGATGAACACCGGACGCACGCCCGGCAAGCTGTAGCCCAGTCCTGCCGCCCATTGGCCATCGCTGTTGCGCACACCCAGCAGCGTGTCGGCAAAGTGCGTGATCACCGCACCGTAGCCGCGGAAAAAGCAGCCGGCGATGAAGCGTTCGAGCGCGGCGCGTTCCGGGTGCAGGCGGCCGACGACTTCGAGCGCCGGGTCGGACAGCGCGGGCGCCATGCCGCGACCCAGCACGCACGCACGGACACCGGCGGAATGCACGGCGGACGTTCCTGCAAGGGTACACAGTGTTGCGGCCTGGTTCATCGCATGCCTCCATTGGGATGGAGGGCATGTTTGCCGGCGAACATTAATGGAGACTTAAGCAAATCCGGCGCGACATGAAACAGGACATTTCGGGACCGGATGCCGCACGAGGAACCGGAACGCATTCCGGAACGCCAGGTCTGTTGGCATTAAACTCCCTCCCTGATCGAATGCCGGAACCCGTCATGCACCCCTATTCCGAACGCCGCGCCCGCCTGATCGAACGCATGGGCAGCGGCGTCGCCGTGATCGCCACGGCCCCCGAACACCTGCGCAACCGCGACACCCACTACGGCTACCGCCACGACAGCTACTTCTATTACCTGACCGGATTCAGCGAACCGGAGGCGGTGCTGGTGCTGATCGCGGGCGATGCACCCCGCTCCATCCTGTTCTGCCGCGAAAAGAACGAAGAACGCGAAATCTGGGATGGCTGGCGTCACGGACCCGATGCGGCACGCGAGCAGTTCGGCTTCGACGCGGCGCACTGCTACGCCGAACTGGACGCGAAGCTGGCGGAGCTGATCGCCAACCAGCCACGCCTGCACTACGTCATCGGCGAAGATGCCGCATGGGACAATCGAATGATGGCGGCGCTCAATGCCGTGCGCGCGCAGAGCCGCGCCGGCAAGTTCGCCCCGTCGGAACTGCTGGACATCCGCCAGCCGCTGGACGACATGCGGCTGATCAAGGACGCGCACGAACTGGACATCATGCGCCGCGCCGCCGAAATTTCCGCCCGCGCGCACCGGCGCGCCATGCAGGCCACGCGGCCGGGCGCTTTCGAGTACGAAATCGAAGCCGAATTGCTGTATGAATTCCGTCGCTCCGGCTCGGAAGCCCCGGCCTATGGCTCGATCGTGGCGGGTGGCGCCAACGCCTGCGTGCTGCATTACGTATCGAACAACGCCCCCCTGCGCGACGGCGACCTGCTGCTGATCGACGCCGGCTGCGAACTCGGCGGTTATGCGTCCGACGTCACCCGCGCCTGGCCGGTGAATGGGCGCTACAGCGCGGCCCAGCGCGACCTCTACCAGCTGGTTCTGGCCGCCCAGGACGCCGCGTTTGCCGCGGTGCGGCCGGGCGCACGATTCATCGACTACCACGACGCTGCCGTGCGCGTGCTCGCCCAGGGCTTCATCGACCTGAACATGCTCGAAGGCAGCGCCGACAGCGTGATCGAACAGGGCACCTACAAGCGCTTCTATATGCATCGTACCGGCCACTGGCTGGGCATGGACGTACATGACGCCGGCGAGTACCGCCCCCGTCCGGGCAGCGCCGGCGCCGGCGAGCAGGACTGGCGCACGCTCGAGGGCGGCATGGTGCTCACGGTTGAACCCGGCTGCTACGTGCGCCCGGCCGACGACGTACCGGAAGCGTTCTGGAACATCGGCATCCGCATCGAAGATGACGTGGTCGTGACCGCCGACGGCTGCGATATCTATACCTCGGCCACGCCGAAGACGATCGCCGAGGTCGAAGCCGTCATGCGCGAGGCACGCGGATGAGTGACGCGCCGACAGCGACCGTGCGCGACGCAGTCATCGTCGGCGCCGGCCCGGTCGGGCTGGCCGCCGGCTGCGCGCTGCGCGCGGCGGGGCTGGACGTGACGGTGCTGGACGCCGGCCCCGCCGGACGCGCGCTCGATGACACGCGCGTGATCGCGCTGTCGGCCGGCTCGCGCGACATCCTGCGGGGCCTGCAAGCCTGGCCGGTTGCCGGCACGACGCCGATCCGGCGCATCCATATTTCGCAGCGCGGGCACCTGGGCCGCACCGAACTGCGCGCCGAAGACTTCCGCCTCGAGGCGCTCGGCCATGTGGCGCGCGCCGGAACGCTGGTGCGCGCGTTGCGCGAACGCGCCGGTCAGCTGGGCCTGACCGTGCAGCACGACAGCGCGGTGCTCGGTGCGCACGAAGGCGACGAAACGGTGCATGTCCGCACGGCAGGCGGCGAGCTGATGGCGCGCACACTCCTCTGGTGCGAAGGCCGCATCACTGACGACGAGGCGCTGTCGCAACAGCGCGACTACGACCAGCACGCCGTGATTGCGCTGGTCACGCCGGCCCGGCCGCATGACAACGTGGCCTATGAACGCTTCACGCCGCAGGGCCCGGTGGCGCTTTTGCCCTGCGGGCGTGATTACGCCCTTGTGTACACCTGCGCCAGTGGCGACGCCCAGACACTGATCACCGAATCCGACGCCGCCTTCGCCGCGCGCGTGAACGATGCGCTGGGCGGACGCGTCGAGGTTTCGGCCGTCGGCCCGCGCAGCGCGTGGCCACTGACCCTGCGCATGCGCCGCGACATCGTCAGCGGACGCCAGGTCTGGCTGGGCAATGCGGCGCAAACCCTGCACCCGGTGGCTGGCCAGGGCCTCAACCTCGGCCTGCGCGATGTCGCCCAGCTGTCCGCCTGCCTGCTGCCTGCGCTGGCGCGCCATGCCGGCGACCCAGCCGTGGCGCTGCAGGCGTACGCCCGGCTGCGCCGCGCCGACCGGATGGCCACCGGCCGGTTCACCGACGGACTGGTACGCATCTTCGGTTTCGGCAGCTCGCATCCCGGGCTCGGCGCACTCGCCGGCCATGCGCGGGGCGCCGCGCTCGCGCTGCTGGATGCCTGTCCGCCGGCCCGTCAGTTCATCGGCCGGCGCATGATGTTCGGCGCGCGCGGCTGGTAGCCACGGCCGACAGAAATTTCGACCGCATTTGCGTGACGGACACGCTTCGCCCCGGCCGCGCATCGGGTTAGAATCGCGCCCCTGTTCGTCGGCAATGCCCCCGCACCCCATGCACTTCGTTGGCTTCAACCTGCGAAACAACCTGTTCGTCGCGCCCATGGCTGGCGTGACCGACCGCCCTTTCCGCCAGCTGTGCAAAAAGCTGGGCGCAGGGCTGGCCGTGTCCGAAATGGTCACGTCGAATTCGCTGCTGTACGGCAGTGCGAAGACGCAGCGCCGCGCCAACCACGACGGAGAAGTGGCGCCGATTTCGGTGCAGATCGCCGGCGCCGATCCGAAGATGATGGCTGACGCCGCGCGCCACAACGTCGATCGCGGTGCCCAGATCGTCGACATCAACATGGGCTGCCCGGCCAAGAAGATCTGCAACGTGATGGCCGGCTCGGCGCTCATGCAGGACGAGCCGCTGGTCGAGCGCATTCTGGAAGCCGTCGTGCGGGCAGTGCCGGACACCCCGGTCACGCTGAAGATGCGCACCGGCTGGAACCGCGACAACAGGAACGCCCCGATGCTGGCGCGCGTGGCCGAACAGTGCGGCATCCGCGCGCTGGCCATCCATGGCCGCACGCGCGCCGACCAATACACCGGCCATGCCGAGTACGACACCATCCGCGCGGTCAAGGCCGCGGTGAACATTCCGGTGATCGCCAATGGCGACATCACGACGCCGCAGAAGGCGCGCGACGTGCTCTCCATCAGCGGCGCGGACGGCGTGATGGTCGGCCGCGCCGCGCAGGGCCGGCCATGGATCTTCCGCGAGATCGAACACTTCCTGGCCTCCGGCGATCTGCTGGCGCCGCCCGAGGTGTCGGAAATCCATCGCGTGTGCCGCGAGCACATCGAAGACCTGTACGGTTTCTATGGCATCGAATCGGGCGTGCGCATCGCCCGCAAGCACATCTCCTGGTACACCAAGGGGCTCATCGGGTCAGCCGCCTTCCGCCACGCGATGAACCAGCTCGAAGGCACCGACCGGCAACTGGCGGCAATCGACGAATTCTTCGGCCGCATGGCGGCCGACAACCATCGTCTGGCCTACGAGCCGGGTGCACTGGACGAACACGCGCAGGAACTGGCCGCCTGATCGCTCAACAGGGCGACGGAGCAGGCCGGACCATCAGGGAGATGCCGCCATGAGCGGACGGAGTGATATTGCCGAGTGCATCCGCCATTCGCTGGAACGCTACTTCCAGGATCTGGATGGCGAGGCCGCAAGCGGCATCTATGACATGGTGCTCAGACAGATGGAGCGACCGATGCTCGAAGTGGTGATGCGCGAAGCCGAAGGCAACCAGACGCGCGCCGCCGACATGCTGGGCATGAACCGCAATACCCTGCGGCGCAAGCTGAACGATCACGGCATGATCTAGCCCATCCATTCCTCTCCGCACCGCCCTCCAACACCCTCCCGGAAAAGCGCATGAAGATACAGCGTGCATTGATCAGTGTGTCCGACAAGACCGGCATCGTTGAATTCGCCACCGCCCTGACCGGGCTCGGCGTCGAGTTGCTGTCCACAGGCGGCACGGCCGCGCTGCTGGCGAAAGCCGGTCTGAAGGTGACCGAAGTGGCCGAGCACACCGGCTTTCCGGAAATGCTGGACGGTCGCGTCAAGACGCTGCATCCGCGCATCCACGGCGGCCTGCTCGCGCGACGTGAGGTCGACGCGCACATGCAGGCGCTGGCCGAACATGACATTCCGGTCATCGACCTGCTGGTGGTGAATCTCTACCCGTTCGAGGCGACGGTCGCCAAGCCCGGCTGCACGCTCGAAGACGCGATCGAGAACATCGACATCGGCGGCCCGGCCATGGTGCGTTCGGCTGCCAAGAACTGGCGCGGTGTCGGCGTGCTGACCGATGCCGGGCAGTACCCCTGCGTGCTCGAAGAACTGCGCACCTCGGGCACGCTGTCCGAAGCCACGCTGTTTGCCCTGTCGGTGGCGGCATTCAACCGCATTTCGAATTACGACGCAGCGATCAGCGACTACCTGTCTTCGCTGAACGCCGACGGCACGCGCGCCGAGTTTCCGGCGCAATCCAATGGCCGCTTCGTCAAGGTGCAGGACCTGCGCTACGGCGAAAACCCGCACCAGCGCGCGGCCTTCTACCGCGACCTGTACCCGGCGCCCGGCTCGCTGGTCAGTGCGAAGCAGCTGCAGGGCAAGGAGCTGTCGTACAACAACATCGCCGACAGCGATGCGGCGTGGGAATGCGTCAAGAGCTTCGAAACCGGCGCCTGCGTCATCGTCAAGCATGCCAATCCCTGTGGTGTGGCACTCGGCACCAGCACGCTGGAGGCCTACCGCAAGGCACTCGCCACCGATCCGACTTCGGCTTTCGGCGGCATCATCGCGTTCAACCGCCCGGTCGATGCGGCGACAGCCGAAGCGGTCAGCTGCCAGTTCGTCGAAGTGCTGATGGCCCCCGCATTCGAACCGGCCGCGCTGGCGGTGCTGGCGGCCAAGGCCAATGTGCGCGTGCTGGAGATTGCGCTCGACGGCGTTGATCCGCAGGGCGCAAGCGCCTGGGCGCGCGGCCGCAATTCTCACGACGCGAAGCGCGTGGGCTCCGGTCTGTTGATCCAGACCGCCGACGAACCGGAATCGCTCGAAGGCCGGCTGAAGGTGGTCACGCAGCGCGCGCCGACCGGCGCGGAAATGGCCGACCTCACCTTTGCATGGCGCGTGGCGATGTACGTGAAGTCCAATGCCATCGTGTATTGCCGCGACGGGGCGACAGTCGGTGTCGGCGCCGGACAGATGAGCCGCGTTGATTCGACACGTATTGCCCGCATCAAGGCGGAGAACGCTGGCCTGACGATCGCCGGTTCGGTGGTGGCATCGGACGCCTTCTTCCCGTTCCGCGACGGCGTGGATGTACTGGCCGAAGCCGGCGCGAGGGCCATCATCCAGCCCGGCGGCAGCATGCGCGACGAAGAGGTGATCGCCGCGGCGAACGAACACGGCCTGGCCATGGTATTCACCGGCACGCGACATTTCAGGCACTGAGATGAATGCCCCCACGCTCACTGTGTTCGCTCGGGAGGGGCGGCTGTGCACAGCCGCCCCGTTCTGCCGGCGCAGCACATGCGCTGCGCAACCCCGGCTTCACCCCCACCGTGGGGGCTGCGCCGCCCTTGGGGCGGCCCGGCGGGCGGCGCGCCGGGCCACGGAAAACAGATGTGCCACGATTTCCGGCCGCAGGTCGGCATACGCATTGAAGAAGGACGCATCATGAAGCTGCTGGTCATCGGTTCAGGCGGACGCGAACACGCGATAGCCTGGAAGCTGTCGCAAAGTCCGCGTGTTCAGAAGGTCTATGTCGCGCCCGGCAACGCCGGTACGGCGCTCGAACCCGGTCTGGAAAATCTGCCGATCACCGATTTCACCGAACTGATCAACTTCGTCGAAGGCGAGAACATCGCCTTCACCGTGGTCGGCCCGGAAGCGGCGCTGGCCGCCGGTGTGGTCGATTGTTTCCGGGTGCGCGGCCTGAAGATCTTCGGTCCGACCCGCAAGGCCGCCCAGCTTGAAAGCTCGAAGGACTTCGCCAAGCAGTTCATGGTCCGCGCCAGCATTCCCACGGCGCGCTACGAAACCTTCACCGATGCAGCCGCTGCGCACGCCTATGTCGATGCAATGGGCGCACCCATCGTCATCAAGGCCGACGGGCTTGCCGCCGGCAAGGGCGTGGTGGTGGCCATGACGCTGACCGAGGCGCACGGCGCCATCGGCATGATGCTCGCCGACAACGAGAGCGGCCGGTCGCGCGTCGTGATCGAGGAATTCCTGCAGGGCGAAGAAGCGAGCTTCATCGCCATGTGCGATGGCGTGACCGCGCTGCCGCTGGCCACCAGCCAGGATCACAAGCGTCTGCTCGACGGCGATGCCGGCCCGAATACCGGCGGCATGGGCGCCTATTCACCGGCGCCGGTGGTCACGCCGGAAATACACGCTCGCGTGATGCGCGAGGTGATCCAGCCGGTGCTGACCGGCATGGCGCTGGATGGACTGCCTTTCACCGGCTTCCTGTATGCCGGCCTGATGATTTCACCGGATGGAGACGTCAAGGTGCTTGAATTCAACTGTCGCATGGGCGACCCGGAAACCCAGCCCATCATGATGCGGCTGAAGACTGACCTGGTCGACCTGATGGAAGCCGCGCTGGAAAACCGACTGTCCGAAGCGCACACCGACTGGGACCGCCGCGTCGCCCTCGGCGTGGTCATGGCCTCTGCCGGCTATCCGGATGCGCCGCGCAAGGGTGACGCCATCAGCGGACTGCCGCCGGACACGGCGGAAAGCCATGTCTTCCACGCAGGCACGTCGGCGCAGGACGGTCAGGTCGTGACCGCCGGCGGGCGTGTGCTGTGCGTGACCGCGCTGGGCGACACGGTGAAGCAGGCGCAGCGTGCCGCCTACTTGCTGTGCGACAAGGTGCAGTTCGCCGGCATGCAGTTCCGCCGCGACATCGGCTACCGGGCGTCACGGCGATGAGCGCGCGCGCAGAGAGGGTACGCAGCTGGCTGCTCGGTCTGCAGGACCGCATCATCAACGGTCTGCAGGCGGCGGACGGCAAGCCCTTCATCACTGACGGCTGGGTGCGTGGCCCGGAAGAGCGCCTGCAGGGCGACGGGCGTACGCGGCTGGTCGAAGAAGGCAATGTATTCGAGCGCGGCGGCTGCAATTTCTCGCATGTGCGCGGCCCCAACCTGCCGCCGTCGGCCTCGGCTAACCGACCGGAACTGGCCGGCGCCTCGTTCGAGGCCATGGGCGTGTCGCTGGTGCTTCACCCGCGCAACCCCTACATCCCGACGGTGCACCTGAACGTGCGCTTCTTCACTGCGCAGCCGCCGTCCGGCGATGCGGTGTCCTGGTTCGGCGGCGGCATGGACCTCACGCCCTACTACGGCTTCGAAGAAGACGCCGCGCACTTCCACCGCACCTGCCGCGACGCACTGGCCCCGTTCGGTGCCGACACCCACGCACGCTACAAGCAGTGGTGCGATGAGTACTTCCATCTGAAGCACCGCAAGGAGGCGCGCGGCATCGGCGGCGTGTTCTTCGATGACCTCGGTGCCGATGGCGAAGTCAGCTTCGACCACGGCTGGGGTGTGATTCAGGCGGTCGGAGACGCCTTCCTCGCTGCCTATCTGCCCATCGTCGAGCGCCGCCGCGATGTGCCCTACGGCGAACGCGAACGCGACTTCCAGGCCTACCGGCGCGGCCGCTATGTCGAATTCAACCTCGTATTCGACCGCGGCACGCTGTTCGGACTGCAGTCGGGCGGCCGCACCGAATCCATCCTGATGTCGATGCCGCCGATCGTGAAGTGGCGCTACGACTGGCACCCGGAACCGGGCTCGCCGGAAGCAAAGCTCTACACCGACTTCCTGCCCCCAAGGGAGTGGGTGTAGCGGCGGTTTCGCGAAGCACTGCTTCGCGCCCGCGGAACCGGGCCGCCGTGCAAAGCGACCCGTGGATGTAGCGGGGGGGTGAGGCAGGGGTTTCGCAGCGCACGCGCTGCGCCTGCCGAACGGGCTGGCTATGCAAAGCCAGCCTCCGTTTCATCGGGGTTTCGCAGCGCATGCCGAACAGGCTGGCTGTGTGCAAAGCCAGCCTCCGTTCAACAAGCAAATTCGGCAAGCACTGCTTCCGGCCCGGTGTTGGGCATCGCTGCGCTCACCCCAACCTACGAAGTACGGCAAGTAGGTTGGGGTGAGCGCAGCGATGCCCAACACCTGCCGCAATGAAAACTGCAACCCCTGCCGGCGAATGCGCGGCGCGATCGCTGTGGAAGCGGATCACGCGCCCGTTCGCGGCGTTCACCGCTTCCCACAGGTCTGCCTCACCGCCCCGCCCCGCCCCGGCCCGACGCGTTCAACATGCAAAAAAACGGGCACCTCAAAGGCGCCCGAACCGGGACCACAGGAAGAACTCATCAGGGTCTGTCGACCATGCATCGTGTCTCACGGTGCATGGTCGACAGACCCTCATCCTGCCTGCCGGCGTTCGGGCTTTTGGCCCTTTGCCGTCAGTCAGGCGCTACAACTCAGAAGCGATAACCGATGCCGACCGACACCAGCAGCGGATCGATATCCAGCTTGCTTACCTTCTGGCCCTGCAAGGCCACTGCATCGTTCCGGACATGGATGTCGGTACTGATGGTCACGTACTTCACATCGACGTTGAAGAACCATTGGTCCGCGAGCTTGTAATCTGCTCCGACCTGGAGCGCCCAGCCAAAGCTGCTGCGATCAATGCGAAGCGGCAACCCGGTCGTTCCGGCAACCGCGAGGTTCGCATCCAGATCGACGCTGCTGAAACGCGTGTAGTTGATGCCCGCACCCACATAGGGACGGATCGTACCTTCCGGATTGAAGTGGTACTGCAGCGTCAGCGTCGGCGGCAGATGCTTGACCGAACCGATCTTGCCCAGGCCATCCAGATCGATGTCATGTTTTTGCGGGTATGTCAGGATCAGCTCGGCAGCGATGTTCTTGGTGAAGAAGTAGCTGATGTCGATTTCCGGGAACACCTTGCTCTCGGCTTCGACATCGGGAAGGGCGCCAGCGCCGACCAGACCGCCGCCATTGCCGTTGTGCGGGTTCATGTGCAGTACCCGCGCGCGCACCATCCAGTTTCCTTCATCGGCCGCTTGCGCAACGCCTGCCACGGCCGTCAGCGCTGCCACACCCACCCACTTGATCGCCTTCATTTTTGTTACTCCCGAGAACTGAAATCCGAATTTGGTAGCGGGAGTATCCTCAAGACGTCAAAGCCCTACTTTGATCAGGGTCAATGGATGATGAAGTCCTCGCCGCGCAGCCGCGCGATGCGTTCGGCGGTATCCGGATGGCTGGACAACCAGCCCATTGGCCCGGAACGGCTCGCGCTGTCATCACCGTGCGCGGCGGCCAGCTTCTCGAGCATGCCAGCCAGCAATTCGGGGGACTGTCCGCGTGTGCGGAGCAGTTTCACGGCGAAATCGTCGGCTTCGCGTTCCATGTCGCGCGAATAGCCCGCCTGTACCAGCGCCGTCGGAGCGGTGGCCAGCAGACTGCTGATGTCGCCCAGATACCAGGCCATGAACAGTGCGGTCACCGAGCCCTGCAGCAGCATGCGCACGCCGTGGCGCTGCTGCACATGCCCCAGTTCGTGTGTCAGCACGGCCAGTACCGGCGCGTCAGCCCCGGCCAGCGCAATCAGTTCGTCGGTGACGATGAGCGTACCGTCGGGCAGCGCAAAGGCATTCGCACCCAGTTGCCCGCTGCTGCGGAACAGCAGCGTATGCGCGATGGGCTGACCATCGACCGACGCCACCGACGAAAGCGCCTCGCGCAGCGCCTGCTGGCGCGCCGGCGGCAAGGTCGTCGGACGGGTCAGCGACTGGTCCAGCCATTCGAGCGTGCGTTCCGACAGCGCGGTCATCGCACTGTCGGGCACCAGCGGCGCGCTGACACGGGCGGCCCAGGGCAGTCCGTACTGCATGATGAGCCAGACCGACAGCAGCAACGCCGACAGCACTATCACCACCATGCGCGGCTGGAACGCCCAGCGCACGACGGCCGCATCACGATGGCCGGTGGCCTCGAGCAGTCGCGCCAAGGCGGCATGGTCGCGCACTTCCAGGTGGGCGCCATCGGCAAAGCTGATCAGGCGCGCGGCATCGCCCATCGGCTCGGACACGCGCAGTGCAGGGAGCGGCTCGCTGCGCGACACCTGGTCGCCTTCGACATGCAGCACGCCATCGGTCACGCCCAGCGTGACAACGTGCGCCCGCGCGCTGCGGCCGTCAAAGTACAACGCGGCGACGTCGGTCACCGGATCAGAGGGCGATGTCGACATCGAACAGGTCTGCCGCCTCCTCGCCGGTGGCGGCGGCGTCCTGCGCCTGCCCGGCGATGAAATCATCGAGCGGACCAGCGCACAGCATCGTGACGCTCTGCAGCCGGTAGCGCGCCAGGCGGATGGCCGCAAATGGCATGAACAGGCCGAGCGTGCATATCACGCCGATCAGGTTGGTCAGCATGATCCCGTACAGCCTGCGCGCACTGACCGTCGATTCGAAACGGTGACCGTCAAGTTTCATGTGGTTCCACACCAGGTTCTGCAGGCGTGCCGACAGATAGGGCTGGACGAACAGCAGCAGCAGGATGAACAGCAGCGGCGCCAGCGCGAATACCGCCGGATTGCCGTCGGCCAGTGTCCCGAGCAGCGCACCGATGGCCGCCATTCCAACAAGCACGACCGCGATCGCCGCGCCATAGATGCGATAGTAGACGCCCACCGGCGCGTCGATGGCGAAGTGCGCACCGCCGAAGCGCGCGTGATTGAACTGGTAGGCCTTCATGCGCTGGTGCCACATCGGTCCCAGCAGATACAGCGTCAGCACGCTGAAGATCGGCCACTTCAGGAACACCGAATAGGCGCCGCCGCTATCACCGTCGAAACCGAAGCGAAGGCCGCGCCAGCTGGAGTAATGCGCCCGGAAGCGCAGCGAGCGCATCAGCAGCACCGGCATGACGGCCGCCAGCGCAACGGCCACCGCGATGCCGGCGATGATGGAAAACTGGAACGACACGTTGTAGGCCAGCAGCAGTATGAAGCCGATGACCCGGCCCTTGAGGATGGCGCGTGGATCGCCGTGATAATCGAAGGCCGCGCCGCCGAGCGTCGTGTGGCGGTAGAAATACTGCAGCCGCCTGACCTTGGCCCAGGCCGAATAGATGCCGAGCGTGAGCAGCGTCAGCACCAGATTGACGATCCAGATGCCGAAGTACTCGCCACCGCGTCCGGAAAACGAGACCGGCTCGCGCTGCAGCGCCGGCGAGCCGGCTGCGAAGGGGTTGCCGCCGGCCGCTTCGGCCGGGGCGTGTCCAAACGGGTTGTTCATGATGGATGGGCAAAAAGCGGGATGACCCAATCATGCCAGATGGCATGACGATTCAACCCATCAGCGCAGCCGATCGGAAATGACTGCGCGCATCCTCGCCGCGGTCGAGGTGTTCGTGCAGCAGCGCCAGTTCGACATGCACGCCGCGCGTCGGCTGCACGGCCAGAGCCGCTTCGAGATAGCTCTGTGCCTTGCCCCACAGCTGCTGCGTGCGGCACAGCCGGCCCAGCGCCAGCAACAGGCCGGCGTCCCCCGGATGCACGCGCAACCACGCTTCGGCGCGACCGATGCGGGCCTGCACATCGCTGCCGTCCGTTTCCGCGTACAGCACGACCAGCGCGGAATCCCATTCGCGGTCGAGTTGCGCCTCGATCAGCTTGCGCGCCTGCGTTTGCTGTCCATCGGCGATCAGTGCTTCGCACATGGCGCGTACCACCTGTGCATCTTCCCGCTCAAGCGCGGGCAAGTCGCGCCAGTAGGCGTCAAGATCAGCCGGGTCGGCCTCACGCAGCGCACCCATGTGCGCCTGTCGGCGCACCGGTGCGGCCTGCTCCGGCGTCAGCGCACGATGCTTCTGGAGCAGGCGTACCACGCGCAGCAGGCCGACCCAGTCGCCCAGCCCGCGGCGCGCGCGCATCGCCAGCCGCAATGCCGCAACATGGCGTTGCCCGCCGGACTGCAGCGCGTCAATGCGGGTGAGGGCATCGGCGAAATCGCGTCGGTCGGTCAGGATGCCTGCTTCGGTCATCAGGCGGGCGGTGCGAAGATCGTCATGCTGCGCCGCCTGGGCGAGCCAGTCGTCGACCTGATCGGACTCGCGCATTTCATGCGCCGCGCGGGCACCGATCAAGGCCGCCAGCCCGGGTGACTCGCCGCCTTCGACCGCCACCCGGGCACTGCGCTGCGCCTGGCCGTAACGGCCTTCGAAGTACAGCCGTGCCGAATCGCGCAGCGCGGTGACCGCGCGCTGACGGCGCTGACGCAGGCGGTAGCGCCGCGCGCGCGCCGGCATGCGCAGCAGACCGTCGACGAAATGGAACAGGCTGTACAGCGCGGCCACGCCCAGCAACAGCACGACGATGAAGAAATTCAGCGACAGCTCGATGCGCCAGGGCGACCACTGCAGCAGCACGAAGCCGTCATTCTCGCGCGCCGCGATCACCAGGCCGACCGCCAGCACGCACAGGCCGAGCAGCCAGAGCAGCAGGCGCACCATCAGTTCGCCCCCTCGCGCACGACCGGCACGCGCTGGCGACTGGCTTTCAGCTGCGCCAGCGCACTCATCGATTCGTTCAGGTCGGGCAGCGCTTCGCCGGGATCCACCATGCCGAGCTGGCGCAAAGTGGTCAATGCGTTCTCGGTGGCGCGCGCGCGGGTGTCGAAGTAGCGCTCCACCCACTCGCGCGCCAGCCGGATGTCTTCCCGCCAGATCGCACCATTGCGCTGCAGCAGCGCGATACGCGCATTGACCAGGCGAAGTTTCAGGTTCTCGCGCAGGAAAAAGCTGTGCGACGGCGCCAGCAGCACCGGATCCGGGCGATCCAGCCGCTCGATCCGCACCAGCTGACGGAATTCGCCCCAGATGTCCTGCAGCAGGCGCTCGACGAAGGACGTGTCGGCAACCGGCGTGGCAGGAGTCGCCGGCGGTTCCGACGGCGAACGCTCGAAAGCCAGCGGCAGCGTGTCGATGGCGGCCAGCAAGGTGTCGATGCGCAGCGCCTGCCCGGCCAGATCGGCCATCGGTGCGCGCCGCAGGCGTTCCATGTCATTGGCCATGGCGCGCCGCAGCGGCAGATAGCGGCCGGTGTCGCTGCGCGCCAGCTGTGCTTCGGCGCCGGACAGTGCCCTGAGCGCCAGCTTGGCGTCTCCGGCCAGCTGCAGCTGCTGCTGGCCGAGCACCAGCGCATGTTCGACCTCGGCCAGTGCGCGCTCGTCGTAGGTGCGCACCAGATCGTCCGCCAGAAATTCGTAGGCCTCGATGCGCGCGCGCAGCTCGGACAGCTGCGCTTCCTGGCTGCCCAGTCGCTCGCCATGGCTGGCCATGCCTTCGGCACCCTGTTCGTTCGCGCGGCTCGCTTCAACCGCCTGCGCGCCGACGGCCGCCACCCGCTTGTTCAGTTCGGCTTCGAGCACGCGCATGCGCTGCACCATGAAGAAGCTGAGCAGGCCGAACACGATCAGCACGAACACGACCACCGGCAGCAGCCAGCCCGGCAGGCGGGTTTCGCGCGCGGCCCGCGAATCGGGTGCGGCCCCGGGCGGGACGTCGGTCCGTTCGGGGCTCACTGCGGACGGCATCGGTGTTGCGGAATTCGGGGACGGGTCTGTCATGTCGATTCGGTGGAGGCGTACTGCGAAAAATAGTCGGTCAGACCGATCATCAGGCCGGCGTCGCTGGCGGCCGTCTCGATCACCCGCGTGAAACCTTGTTCCGCTGCCTGTTCGGCGATGCGCGCATGCGGCACAAACAGCGGCAAGCCACTCAGCCGCTCGAAACAATCCGGTGTCGCGAGCGCGCGCAGATTGCGCACCGATTCGGACGAGGTAAGGGTCAGCGCATGCAGCCGGCCGGCCATCACCGCCTCGTGCAGCATGGCGGCGCCCTCGGTCGGCGCACGTCGACGGTAACAGGTGACGTGGTCAACCGATGCGCCGCGCTCGCGCAGCGTGTCGCCGAGCAGTTCGCGGCCGCCGTCGCCGCGGAAGATCAGTACCTGGCGGCCCGACAGCACGGCGGCCGACAGTTCCGGCAATGCCAGCAGCGCCTCGGAGTCGGAGCGCCCATGCGGCACGATGACCCGAGGTATGCCGCGCGCCCGCAGCGCCTGCGCCGACTGCTCGCCGATGGTGGCCGCCGCGAGATCCGGTGGCCACGGGCGCAGCGGCAGCATCACGTCGAGCGTATGCGCCACCGCGTTCGCGCTGACGAAGATGGCCAGCGCGAGCGTGTCGAGCCGGCCGGCGGCGTCGGCGACCGCCTGCACATCGTCCAGCGGCTCGATGTCGATCAGCGGCAGCAGCAGCGGCTCACCGCCGGCTGCGCGAATCGCCTCGCCCAGCGCGGCCGCCTGGGTGCGCGGGCGGGTGACCAGCACACGGCGTCCGGCCAGCGCGCTGCCTGCCCCGGTCATCGAGTGTCCAGGGCGTTGAGGATGTCCTGCGCACCGTCGGCACGCAGCAGTGCCACACATTCGGCTGCCAGTTCGTCCGGCTGGGCGATGTTGCCGCGCACTTCGGCGGCGGCGATGCGCGTGCCATCCGGCAGGGCGACCCGGGCGCGCAGCCACAGCGCACCGCCATCGACCACGCAATAGGCGGCCAGCGGCACTTCACAGGATCCGGCCAGTGCACGCGACACCGACCGTTCGGCGCGCACACAGGCCTGCGACGGCCCGCACACCAGCGGTGCCAGCCAGGCCGCCACTTCCGGTCGCGACGACAGCGCCTCGATGCCGAGCGCGCCCTGCCCGGCGGCCGGCAGCGACAGCTCGACCGGAATGGTTGCGCGGATGCGACCACCGAGGCCGAGCCGCTTCAGCCCGGCGGCCGCCAGGATGATCGCGTCGTACTGCCCTTCGTCGAGCTTGCGCAGCCGAGTATCGAGATTGCCGCGCAGGCTGGTCACGGCGAGATAAGGAAAGTGGGCGCGCAGCTGCGCTTCGCGGCGCAGACTGGATGTACCGACCACGGCACCCGGCGGCAATTCGTCAAGATTGGCGTAGCGCGACGACACGAAGGCATCCTGAGGCGTTTCGCGCTCCAGCGTGGCCACCAGCGCGAATTCGTCGGCCAGTGTCATCGGCACGTCCTTCATCGAATGCACCGCCAGATCGGCGCGCCCCTCGAGCAACGCGGCTTCGAGCTCCTTGACGAACAGGCCCTTGCCGCCGACCTTGGCCAGCGGACGATCGAGAATCTGGTCGCCGCGAGTGGTCATGCCCAGTATGTCGACCTGGGTGCCGGGGTACAGGGCGGACAATCTGTCACGCACGTGTTCCGCCTGCCACATCGCGAGTCGCGATTCGCGAGAGGCAATCACGATGCGCGCGGGCTTCGGGTAAGCTTGGGTTTCATGCTGCGGGACGGGATTCGACAGATCCGAAATCACGTTCTCCAGGCCGGCCGGGTAGTCCATGAGGGATAAGGGGCGTGAGGTGAACACACCGCGCGCCAGCGTGATCAGGAGCCCCACCGGCTCCTGCAGGCAGCGCGCGAAACGGCCTCGGATTCTAGCAGCCCTGAATGGAACGCACCGCCCTGCCAATGCAGGCCGGCGGCGTCGTTCCCGACCTGACCGATCTTCTGGAAGGATTGCACGTGAATCAACAGGCCCAGACGCCCGTTGCGACGCACGAACGCGCCGCACACGACAAGGACCAGCCGCTGTTCGACGACATCCGCCTGCTTGGCCGCATGCTGGGCGACGTGGTGCGCGAACAGGAAGGCAGCCGCATGTTCGAAATCATCGAGAACGTGCGCCAGCTGTGCGTGCGCTTCCGCCGGGATGACGACCTCGAAGCGCGCGCAGAACTGGCGAAGCTGCTGAACGGATTGAGTGACGACGACACCATCATCGTGGTGCGCGCCTTCAGCTACTTCCTGCATCTGGCCAATATCGCAGAGGATCAGCATCACATCCGGCGCGCCCGGGCGCACGCCATCGCCGGCGACGCACCGCGGCCCGGCACGCTGGCCAATGCCCTGGGCAAGGCGCTCGACGCCAAGGTACCGGCTGAGGAAATCATCGGCTTCTTCCGCGACGCGCTGGTGGTGCCGGTGCTGACCGCCCACCCGACCGAGGTGCAGCGCAAGAGCATCCTCAGTCAGGAAATGAAGATTGCGCGGCTGATCGATGAGCGCGACCGCACCCGCCTGACCCCTGAAGAACTGGCCGACCACGACGAAGCGGTGCGGCGCACCATCACTTCGCTGTGGCAGACGCGCATGCTGCGGCGCACGCGCCTGTCGGTCGCCGACGAGGTGATCAACGGACTGTCCTTCTACGACTACACCTTCCTGCGCGAATTGCCGCGCGTCTACAACGCAGTCGAGGACCAGCTCGAAGCGGCCTTCCCGGAGCACAAGCGCGACATCGGCAGCTTCCTGCGCATGGGTTCGTGGATCGGCGGCGACCGCGACGGCAACCCGTTCGTCACGGCCGACGTGCTGCGCTCGACGCTGCGCGTGCAGTCGGCCCGCGCGCTCGACTATTACCTGACCCAGGTGCACATCCTCGACACCGACCTGTGTTCGACCATGATGCTGAACAATGTCAGTGACGAACTGCGCGTACTGGCCGCCACCGCACCGGACAAGTCGCCGCACCGAGAGGACGAACTGTACCGGCGCGCGCTGGCCGGCATCTATGCCCGGCTGGCCGCCACCGCGCGCACGCTCGACCAGCACGAAGCGCTTTGGAAGGCGGTCGGCGACGCCGACCCCTATCGCACGGCCGCCGAATTCGTGCGCGACCTCGACGTGATCCACGATTCGCTGATCGGCCACAAGTCGCGCCTGATCGCGCGCGGCCGGCTGCGCCGCCTGCGCCATGCGGCACGCGTGTTCGGCTTTCATCTGGCCGCGCTCGACCTGCGGCAGAACTCGGATGTGCATGAACGCGTGATCGCCGAACTGCTCGCCAACGCGCACGTGTGCAACAACTACCTCGAGCTGCGCGAAGAGCAGCGCATCGAAATCCTGATCAACGAGTTGGGCACGCCGCGGCCGCTGACCTCGAGCTTCATGCAGTTTTCGGAAGAAACCGAAGGTGAGCTGGCGATCGCGCGCACGGCGGCACAGATGCACGCGCTGTACGGCCCCGAAGCACTGCCCAACTACATCATTTCCAAGGCCGACGGCGTGTCGGACATGCTGGAAGTGGCGCTGATCCTGAAGGAAGTCGGGCTGCTGAACGTGCATGAGCGACGCGCCGCGATGAACATCATTCCGCTGTTCGAAACCATCGGCGACCTGCGCAATGCGCCGCGCGTGATGGACCGCATCTTCACCATTCCGATCTGGCGCGTGCTGCTCGACGCCCGCTCGACGACGCAGGAAGTGATGCTGGGCTATTCCGATTCGAACAAGGACGGCGGCTTCCTGACTTCGGGCTGGGAACTGTACAAGGCGGAAACCCGGCTGGTGCAGGTGTTCAAGCGGCACGGCATCCGGCTGCGCCTGTTCCACGGCCGCGGCGGTTCGGTCGGTCGGGGCGGCGGCCCGAGCTTCCAGGCCATCCTCGCGCAGCCGGCCGGCGCGGTGCAGGGCCAGATCAGGGTCACCGAACAGGGCGAGGTGATCGCGTCGAAGTACTCGAATCCGGATGTCGGCCGTCGCAACCTGGAAGTGCTGGCCGCTGCCACCTTCGAGGCGACCCTGCTGGGCAAGCGGGAAGGCGATGCGCCGCCGGAATTCACCGATGCGATGGAAGAGCTGTCCGGATATGCCTTCAAGGCCTACCGCAGTCTGGTCTATGAAACCGAAGGTTTCGAGAAGTACTTCTGGGAGTCGACGGTCATTTCGGAAATCGCCGAGCTGAACATCGGCTCGCGCCCGGCCTCGCGCAAGAAGGGCCAGAAGATCGAGGACCTGCGCGCGATTCCATGGGTGTTTTCGTGGTCACAGTGCCGCCTCATGCTGCCCGGCTGGTACGGCTTCGGCACCGCGGTGAACGAATATCGCGCCAAGCACGCCGACGGTCTGGCGCGGCTGCAGGCCATCGTGCACGAGTGGCCCTTCTTCGCGACGCTGATTTCCAATATCGACATGGTGCTGTCGAAGACCGACATCGCGATCGCCAGCCGCTACGCCGAACTGGTCGAGGACGAAGCGCTGCGCACCGCGATCTTTTCGCGCATCCGCGCGGAATGGCAGGCCACGCTGGAGGCGGTGAGCCAGATCACCGGCGCGCCGGAACTGCTGTCCACCAATCCGCTGCTCGCCCGCTCGATCCGCAACCGCTTCCCCTACATGGAGCCGCTGAATCACCTGCAGGTGGAACTGCTGCGCCGTTTCCGCAGCGGCAATCGCCACGAACGCACACGCCGGTCGATCCACCTGACCATCAATGGCGTGGCTGCGGCGCTGCGGAACAGCGGATAAGCCAAAGGGGCTGCGAGCAACATTTACCGCCCGTCCTCTCCGCCCACGCAGTGACGGCCGCCGTGCGGCGCGAACATTTCCGGAGGGAGCGGCGCCTGTAAAGACGGCCTCGGCGGACGCCTCGCCCACAACCACCACCTGCCGAAGCCCAGGCGCCTTACCCGCGCCCCGTCTCCGCGAATTCCGCCTTGACCTGCGCCCACTGCCGGCGGCTGACCGGGAGGCGCTCTTCCAGGCTTTTCAGCACGACTGCCCAGTGGCCGTCGGTGCCGTCGCGCACCTGCTCGAAACCGACCACGGCATCGCGCGCGACCAGGCAGCTGCGATGGATGCGCACGAATCGGCTGGCGAATTCCTGCTCCAGCGCAGCCAGCGGTTCCTCCAGCAGGTATTCGCGTTCGGCGGTGCGCGCGGTGACGTACTTGAGCTCGGCGCGCAGATACAGCACATCGCGCACCGGCACCAGCAGGATGCGGCCGCGTTCGCTGCACGACAGGTGCAGGCGTCCGCCGGGCAACAGACTCTGCACGACGTCGGCCGGCACCGCCCGGCCGGGCACGCGGCGTAGCGCATCGAGCAGACGGGCGGCGCGCACCGGCTTGAGCAGGTAATCGACCGCATTCAGTTCGAAGGCACGCACCGCGTACTGGTCGTAGGCGGTGCAGAACACCAGCGTCGGTGGCGCCGGCAGCCGGCCGAGGTGCGCGGCCAGTTCGATGCCATCCATGCCGGGCATGCGGATGTCGACCAGCGCCAGATCGGCCACATCGTGCGGTGGCAGCGCCTGCAGCGCGTCGAGCGCTTCATGCCCGTTGGCTGCTTCGCCAACCACGCGATTGGGCAGTTCGGGTGCGATGTCGGACAACAGGGCGCGCAGACGCAGGCGGGCAGGCGCCTCGTCGTCGGCGATGAAGACGCGCAGTTCGGCCGGGCGGTCGGTCATGTGGCCGCCCGATAAGGAAAGCGGATGCGCACCCGGTACAGGCCATCCTGTTCGCCGGCATCCAGCTGCGCTTCCAGGTCGAAGAACAGCATCAGCCGCTCACGGATATTGTCCAGCGCCATGCGGTTGCCGCCGCCGTGCGCCGCCATCCGGCCGTCGCGCGGCGGCGCCGGATTGTCGATCTCGACCACCACTTCGTTGCCGCTGCGCGTCACGCAGACCCTGACTTCGCCATTGCCGGCCATCGGCTCGACCCCGTGATAGACCGCGTTTTCGAGCAGCGGCTGCAGCATCAGCGGCGGCACGCGGGCGTCCGGCGGGCAGCCGTCGGTCTGCCACAGCACGCCGAGCCGGTCGCCCAGACGCAGCTTTTCCAGCGCCATGTACTGGCGGCACAGCGCCAGTTCCTCGCCCAGCGTGACCAGTTCGCGGTTTTCGCGCATCAGCACGCGGAACAGGTCGGACAGTTCTTCGAGCGCCCGTTCGGCCCGACGCGGGTCCTCGCGCATGATGCCCAGCACGGCGTTCAGGCTGTTGAACAGGAAGTGCGGACGGATGCGCGCCGACAGCGCCATCAGACGCGCCTGCGCGATGGCCGGGCCGAGCGCGCGCTCCTGCACGGTGAAATAGACCATCGCCGCGGCCGACGCGAGCAGCGCCCACAGGGCCTCGCGCACCGGCCAGGCCTTCATGTCCTCGATCGCCCAGCCGGTCATGGCTTCGGCTAGAAAGGTACACACGAGCGCGCACAGCGCCACGAGCGCCCAGCCGGCGCGTACCGGCAGGCGGGCGAACAGCGGCGCCGCGAGATACAGCAGCAGCAACGACATCAACAGCGCCGGTTCGACCCGCGCCGCCATTTCCATGGCGTCGAGCAGCAGCGCGTCCCAGCTGCGGTTGCGCGCCAGCAGCGCCAAGGCGGCGAGTGCGTTGACCAGCAGCACGGTGCGCAGCACCACGCCCAGGTTGCGCCAGTCAGGCGCGCGCGACGGCCTCAAGCGGCGCTCCGCCACGGGCAGACTGCCCGGTGGCCTATACTTGCAGTCCTTTTTCCGACGCTTCTCATCGCGCGTTTCTTCTACCCGTTGCCATCATGAGCCATCCTTCGCAGCCCGAGCCGACCAAGGCCTGGTCGGGCCGTTTTTCAGAGCCGGTGTCCGAACTGGTGAAACGTTACACCGCTTCGGTATTTTTTGACCGCCGCATGTGGCGGCAGGACATCCGCGGCTCGCTGGCCCACGCCGCCATGCTTGCGCGTCAGGGCATCATCGCGCAGACCGATCTGGACGACATCCGGCGCGGCATGACGCAGATCGAGGCGGAAATCGAGAACGGGCAGTTCGACTGGAATCTCGATGACGAAGATGTCCACCTCAATATAGAGAAGCGCCTGACCGCACTGGTCGGCGACGCCGGCAAACGCCTGCACACAGGCCGCAGCCGCAATGACCAAGTGGCGACCGACATCCGGCTGTGGTTGCGCGACGAGATCGACGTCATCCTCGCCCGCCTGACCGACTTTCAGTCTGCCCTGCTCGATCTGGCCGCCCAGCACACGGATACCGCGATGCCCGGCTTCACCCACCTGCAGGTGGCCCAGCCGGTCACCTTCGGCCACCACCTGCTGGCCTATTTCGAAATGGCGCAGCGCGACCGCGAACGCCTGATCGACTGCCGCCGCCGCACCAACCGGCTGCCGCTGGGTTCGGCCGCGCTGGCCGGCACCAGCTTTCCGATCGACCGTCACTTCGTCGCCGAGCAGCTGGGGTTCGAGGCGGTGACCGAAAATTCGCTCGACGCGGTCAGCGATCGCGACTTCGCCATCGAGTTCTGCGCGGCCGCGGCACTGGTGATGATCCACCTGTCGCGCATGTCGGAAGAACTGATCCTTTGGATGAGCCCGCGCGTCGGTTTCATCGATCTGGCCGACCGCTTCTGCACCGGCTCGTCGATCATGCCGCAGAAGAAGAACCCGGACGTGCCCGAACTGGTGCGCGGCAAGACCGGCCGCGTCAACGGCCATCTGGTCGGGCTGCTCACGCTGATGAAGGGCCAGCCGCTGGCCTACAACAAGGACAATCAGGAAGACAAGGAACCGCTGTTCGACACCGCCGACACGCTGCGCGACACGCTCACCATCTTCGCCGACATGATGACCGGCATCCGGGTCAAGCCCGATGCGATGCGCGCCGCACTTCGTCAGGGTTTCGCCACCGCAACCGACCTGGCCGACTGGCTGGTCAAACGCGGCCTGCCGTTCCGCGATGCGCACGAGGCGGTGGCCCGTGCGGTGCGTCTGGCCGAACAGAAGGGTTGCGACGTGTCCGACCTGTCGCTCGACGAGCTGAAATCGTTCTCGCCGCTGGTCGACGCATCCGTGTATGCGGTGCTGACGGTCGAAGGATCGCTGTCGGCGCGCAATCACATCGGCGGCACGGCGCCGGAACAGGTCCGCGCCGCCATCGCGCGTGCGCGCGCCCGCCTGGCGGCGGGCTGAATCATGGCCGGCCACGGGACCGTGTCTACCAGTTGCCGGGCGGGCTGCTGACATGGACCTGCTCGGCAAGTACCGCATCCAGCGCCTGCTCGGCGAAGGCGCGACCTCGAAGGTATTCCTCGCGCACGACCCGTTCGGCAACCGCGACGTGGCGATCAAGATCGTCGCGCGCGGTGCGGCGGAAGGCGAAGGGGGCAAGTCCGAGCGTTTCCAGAAGAAGTTCTTCATCGCCGAGGCCTCGCTGGCGGGCAAGCTCACCCACCCGCACATCGTGCAGATCTACGACGCGGTGGCCGACGCCGATCCGGCGTATCTGGTCATGGAATACGTGCGTGGCGGCACACTGGAGCCGCACACCCGGCCGGACCGGTTGCTGCCGATCGGCGACGTGCTCGAAATGATCTTCAAATGCACGCGTGCGCTCGACTTTGCGTGGCGGCTCGGCGTCATCCACCGCGATCTGAAGCCGGCCAACATCATGCGCGTGGAAGAGCCGCGCAACGATGGTCACCACCAGCCGGGCACCAATGTGAAGGTGTCGGACTTCGGCGCCGCGATGTCGATCTCGGCCAGCGAAACCCAGGTGTCGGGCGTCGGCTCGCCGGCCTACATGAGTCCGCAGCAGATCAAGGAACACCCGCTGAACCACCAGACCGACATCTTTTCGCTCGGCGTGGTGATGTACCAGTTGCTGACCGGCCAGCTGCCGTTTCAGGGCAGCAACAACTACAGCATGATGTACCAGATCACGCACGCCGAGCCGGTGCCGCCATCGGCGCTGCGGCCAGAGCTGCCGCCGGCGCTGGACGCCATCGTGATGCGCGCATTGCAGAAGTCGCTCGACGACCGCTACCCGACCTGGGACGCCTTTTCCTTCGATCTGGCCGAAGCCTTCCGCGGCGAATCGCTGCGCGAACAGGACAACCGGATCGCCGACAGCGAAAAATTCAACTCGCTGCGCCGGCTCGCCTTCTTCCGCGACTTCACCGACGTCGAACTGTGGGAAGTGGTGCGGCTGGGCGAATGGCACCGCGTGGCCGGCGGTCAGATGCTGCTGCGCGAGGGCGATGCGGCCGACGGCTTCTTCATTCTCGCCGAGGGCGAGGTGAAGGTGACCAAGGCGCGCAAGCTGCTCAACGTACTGTCGGCCGGCGAGTGCGTCGGCGAGATGGCCTGGCTCACGCCGGAGCACGGCACGCGCGGCGCTGATGTATCGACGCTGTGCGAGTCGGTGGTGATCCATCTGGCGAATGCCGCGCTCGAGCGCGCATCCGAACCCTGCCGGCATCGCTTCGACCGTGCCTTCCTGCGCATCCTGGTCGAGCGGCTGGCGCTGGCCAACCAGCGGCTCACCAACGTCTGAACGATGGACAGCGTGCGCCCGAAGGACTACCCGCCCGGCAGCACGCTCGGCCGCTACCAGCTGCGGCGCATCATCGGCCGCGGCAGCACCAGCACCGTGTGGCTCGCGTGGGATCCGGGCGCGCAGCGCGAAGTGGCGATCAAGTGCATCGACCCCGATGTGCTGAATGACCGCACGCGCGGCAAGATGCACCGCAATCTGCTGATCAACGAAGCGTCGCTGGCGGACAAGCTGCAGCATCCGCACATCGTGCCGATCCACGATGCGGTGGTCGGCGACGACGAAGCGTGGATCGTCATGGAATATGTCGCCGGCGGTACGCTGGACGCGCATACCCAGCGGCCTTTCCTGCTGCCGGTCGAGCGCATCGTCGAACTGATGTTCAAGTGCACGCGCGCGCTCGACTACGCGTGCCAGCTCGGCATCACGCACCGCGACATCAAACCGGCCAACATCCTGCTGACGCGCGACGGCGACATCAAGCTGAGCGATTTCGGCGCGGCGATGTTCACCGCCAATCAGCGCACCCAGGTCGAAGGCGTCGGCTCGCCGGCGTACATGAGCCCGCAGCAGGTGCGCGAAATGCCGCTGAACCAGCAGACCGACATCTATTCGCTGGGCGTCGTGCTGTACCAGCTGCTGGCCGGCGAGCTTCCATTCCAGGCCAGCAACAACTACAGCCTCGTATATCAGATCATCCACGTCGAGCCGCCACCGCCGTCAGTGCACCGGCCCGGCCTGCCGCCGGCGCTCGACGCCGTGGTCGCGCGCGCCATGCACAAGGACATCGCACTGCGCTATGCGAACTGGGCCGAATTCACGCATGACCTCGCCCAGGCCTTTCGCAACCGCCGGCTCAGGCCGCGCGACGAAGATTCGGACGTCGCCGAGCACTTCAGGCTTTTGCGCACCCTGTCCTTCTTCACCGACTTCAGCGATGTCGAACTGTGGGAAGTCGCGCGTTTCGCGCGACTCGAACGGGTGGCCGCCGGTACGTTGCTGATGAAGGACGGCGAACAGGGCGACCACCTGTATGTGATTGCCGAGGGCGACGTATCGGTCTCGAAGTTCGGCCGCACGCTGACCATACTGACCGCCGGCGAGTGCTGCGGAGAAATGTCGATCGTCGCGCGCGACCAGAAGCTGCGCGCCAACGATGTGCACAGCAATACCGACAGCCTGCTGTTCGTGATCGACGGCGAGCGCATCCGCCGCGCGTCCGAAACCTGCCGCATGCGTTTCTACGAGGTGTTCCTGCAGGTACTGGCGAGCCGGCTGTCGTCGGCCAATGCGCGCCTCGCCGACAGCTGGGGCCAGGGCGCGTGACGCTGGAGGCAATGCAAGCACTTGCACGGCACATCGCCGCGACGCTGTGCAGCCGGTTCGACGCAGTCAGCGAACTGCCGGCCGGGCGCACCCGTCGTGCGCTGCGGATCGATACCGGCCACGGGCCGCTCTTCGTCAAGGTGTTGCCGGCCGACCGGGCCGCCGTGTTCGCGGCGGAAGCAGACGGCCTGACATTGCTGGCGCAGACCGGCACTTTCCGGATTCCGGCCATCCGTTCGCAAGGCAGCAACGACGCATACGCCTGGCTCGCACTCGAATGGCTGGATCTGCAGCCGGTGCGCGATGCCGAACACGGCCGGCGCTTTGGCGAAGCACTGGCCGCGCTGCACGCTGTGCACGGGCCGCATTACGGCCTGAACCGCGACAACTGGCTGGGTGACAACCCGCAGGAGAACGGCAGCTCCGAATCGTGGCCGCTGTTCTTCGCCCGCAAGCGCCTGCTGCCGCAGCTCTCGACGGCCGTCGAAGGCGGACTGCGCGGGTCACTCGTCAGCAACATCCAGGGCATCGTCGAGCGGATCGGCGCGCTGTTCCTCGACTATCGCCCGGCGGCATCACTGCTGCACGGCGACCTCTGGCACGGCAATGCCGGCGTCGATGGCGACGGCCGCCCGACGGTGTTCGACCCGGCGGTGCATTACGGTGACCGCGAAGCCGATTTCGCGCTGGCCGAAATGTTCGGCGGCTTTCCGACCGCGATGTACGCGGCCTACCTGCAGCGTTCGCCGCTGCATCCGAATGCTCCGTCGAGGCGCGGACTGTACCGGCTGTACCACCTGCTCAACCACTACAACCTTCATGGCACGTCGTATCTGCGAGAGACCGAGCGCACCGCAGCAAGATTGCTGTCGGAACTGACCTGAAAGCATACACCCGCGTATGTTGAGTACGCAGCAGATACTGCGGCTCTTGATCCGAACGATCGTTCACATCACATTGATTCCTTTGCCGAAGTCGCTTCAAAGATTTTGTGTGCAGTGCAACAAAAACAGCTTGACTTCGTTTTGCTCACCCCTATAATCGACGTTATGGTGCGGTGCAATACAGACGCTTCTTGTCCTGTGTGTATCGCACGCATTTTGGTGGCCCGTCAGCGTTTAACGATTTGTTCGCTTCGTGGTCGCTCTTTCAATCAAATGTATGGAGACTTACACCATGGCTTTCACGACTGAACATTTCGCCGCTGCAAACAAGAACACCATCGAAGCCCTGCTGACGCTGGCCAACACCGCCTTCGCAAGCACCGAGCGCCTCGCCGCCCTGAACCTGAACACCGCCCGTTCGATGCTCGAAGACAGCGTCGCCAACGTGAAGACCATGATGGGTGCGAAGGACGTTCAGGACATCGTTTCGCTGCAGAGTGGTCTGGTGCAGCCGTCGATCGAAAAGGCCGTTGCCTACTCGCGCAGCGTCTATGAAATCTTCTCGCAGACTCAGGAAGAGCTGACCAAGGTCGTCGAAGCTCAGGTCGGTGAAGTGAACAAGGCTGTCAGCACCACGCTCGACCAGGCCGCCAAGCAAGCTCCGGCCGGTTCGGACGTCGCCGTCGCCGCCGTCAAGTCGGCCATCGCCGCCGCCAACAGCGCCTACGACAGCATGAGCAAGGCTGCCAAGCAAGCTGTGGAAATGGCTGAAGCCAATGTGAATGCCGCAACGTCGGCCACCGTGCGCGCCGTGGGTTCGGCCAGCACCGCCGCGAAGAAGAAGGCCGCTGCCTGATTCTTCAAGCTGAATGAAAAAGCCCCGCCGAGTGCGGGGCTTTTTTTCGTCTGTCGATCGGCGTGGGAGCAGCGGCCTCGCCGCGATCCTCACGCTGCAAGGTGACCATCGCTGCACTGATCGCGGCGAGGCCGCCGCTCCCACAAAAAAACTTCGCCGTACGCCGCCCGAAGTACTGGCTCGCCCTGTAGCCCCGGCCGCGTACCTCCGCCCCCGCCGTCAGCGGTCGGCTGCGTCCTGCACGGCCAGCCCGCGCAGCATCAGTTCGTGGCGCATGGCCGCCATNGTACTGGCTCGCCCTGTAGCCCCGGCCGCGTACCTCCGCCCCCGCCGTCAGCGGTCGGCTGCGTCCTGCACGGCCAGCCCGCGCAGCATCAGTTCGTGGCGCATGGCCGCCATCGCTGCGGCGACCTTTGCGGGTTCACCCTTGGCACCCAGTTCGATGTGCGGATAGGCGCGTTCGGCATTGCCGAAGCTGGGCAGGCTGAATACCGTCACGCCGTGCTCGCGCTCGATCGCTTCCATCATGTCGAGCAGCCTGCTTTCGTGCGCGTCGGTTACGAACACCGACGATTCGCGCCAGGCTGTCCTGTGATGCAGGTCGCGATATGCGTGGTCGAGCAGCCATTCGATCATCGGCCAAGCCATTTCCGGGAACCCGGGCACGAAGTGGTGATGACCGCAGCTGAAACCCGGAATGCGGTTGAACGGATTCGGGATGATGGCGCAGCCGGCCGGGAATTCGCCCAGCCGCAGGCGGTTCTCCGTCGTTTCGGCGCCGAAGCGGGCGCGGATTTCCGCTTCGGCTTCCGGATGCAGCACACAGTCGACACCCAGCGCCGCGGCCGCGGCCTGTCGCGTGTGGTCGTCCGGCGTGACGCCGATGCCGCCGCAGGAGAACACGATGTCGTCGCTGGCCAGCGAGCGGCGAAAAGCCTCGATCAGCCGTTCGCGCTCATCCCCCAGATAGCTCACCCAGGCCAGTTGCAGACCGCGTTCGCCGAGCAGCGCACGGACCTTGGCGAAGTGACCGTCCTGACGACGCCCGGACAGGATTTCGTCGCCGATGATGTAAAGGCCGATGGCCATGATGCATTCCTCTTGTTGTTTGACCGCGGCAGAGAACTCAAAGCCCCAGCTCGGACCACATCGCGTCGACCCGGCGTTTCACGTCAGCGTCCATCGCGATCGTTCGCCCCCATTCGCGCGTGGTTTCGCCCGGCCACTTGTTCGTCGCATCCAGCCCCATCTTGGAGCCGAGACCGGCAACCGGACTCGCGAAATCAAGGTAGTCGATCGGCGTGTTGTCGACGATGACCGTATCGCGCCGTGCGTCCATGCGCGTGGTCATCGCCCAGATCACCTCCTGCCAGCTGCGGATGTCCACGTCCTCGTCCACCACGATGATGGTCTTGGTGTACATGAACTGGCGCAGGAAACTCCACACGCCGAACATGACGCGCTTGGCGTGACCGGGGTACTGCTTGCGCATGGACACCACGGCCAGACGGTACGAGCAGCCTTCCGGCGGCAGATAGAAATCGGTGATTTCCGGAAACTGCTTCTGCAGCAGCGGCACGAAGACCTCGTTCAGCGCCACGCCCAGCATGGCCGGTTCATCCGGCGGCTTGCCGGTGTAAGTCGAGTGGTAGATGGGATTCCTGCGCATCGTAATGCGCGTGATCGTGAACACCGGAAACTCGGCCACTTCGTTGTAGTAGCCTGTGTGGTCGCCGAACGGACCTTCCGGCGCGTGTTCGTAGCCGGACGGGTGGTTCGCATCTGGGCGCAATTCGCCTTCGAGCACGATTTCGGCGCTGGCCGGCACATCGAGATCGTTGCCTAGGCATTTCACCAGTTCAGTCCGGCTGCCGCGCAGCAGGCCGGCGAACTGGTATTCGGACAGCGTATCGGGGACCGGCGTCACCGCACCCAGTATGGTCGCCGGATCGCAGCCGAGCACCACCGACAGCGGAAACGGCGTGCCCGGGAATTTGCGCGCATGGTCGCGGAAATCGAGCGCGCCGCCGCGGTGGGCCAGCCAGCGCATGATCACCTTGTCCGGCGCGATCACCTGCTGGCGATAGATGCCGAGGTTCTGCCGCTTCTTGTCCGGCCCGCGCGTCACGACCAGGCCCCAGGTGATCAGCGGCCCGGCGTCATCCGGCCAGCAGGTCTGCACCGGCAGGCGGCCGAGGTCGACATCCTTTCCGTCCCACACCACTTCCTGACAGGCGGCCGACGACACCTTCTTCGGCGCCATGGAAAACACCTGCCGGATCATCGGCAGCTTGTCCCACGCGTCACGCAGGCCCTTGGGCGGTTCGGGTTCCTTGAGCATCGACAGCGTGCGACCGATGTCGCGCAGCGCCTCGGCCCACTTCTCGCCGCTGACGCCCATGCCGAGCGCCACCCGGCCCGGCGTGCCGAACAGGTTTCCCAGTACCGGCATGTCGAAGCCGGCGGCGTTCTCGAACAGGATGGCCGGGCCCTGCGCGCGCAGCACGCGGTCGCAGATTTCGGTCATTTCCAGATTGGGCGACACCGGGCGCGCGACGCGCTTCAGTTCGCCGTTCTTTTCGAGCTGCGCGATGAAGTCGCGCAAATCCGTGTATTTCATGTCGTGGTGCGGCTCCAGTGCTTCGCGCCCTGTTGCATCCCGCACAGGGCGCGACCGATGGTAAGCGATAAGTGACGGCGCCGTACCCCGGGTGCGCCGACAGACACCGACGCACCGCCCATGTTCCGGTACAGCTGTCGCAACCGTCGTGTGCGGCCCACTGTCAGAATGCGCGACCGCCCTGCTCCCACACCCGACATGCTCGCCTGGTACGCCGATCACTTCGTCCTGCCGCTGCCCGACACCCATCGCTTCCCGATGGACAAATACCGTCGCCTGCGCGAACGCGTCGCTGCCGAGCTCCCGAGCGTGACGCTCCGCGAGCCGCCGGCGGCGACCGACGCCGAACTGGTGCGTGCGCACGACGCAGCCTATGTGGCGCGCGTCAGCCGCGGCGACCTGACGACGCAGGAAGTGCGCATGATCGGTTTTCCGTGGTCGCCGCAGATGATCGAACGTTCGCGCCGCTCCGCCGGCGCCACCATCGCCGCCTGCAGGAGCGCGCTGCGCGACGGTGTGTCGGTGAATCTGGCCGGCGGTACGCACCATGCCAAGCACGCCAGCGGCGCCGGCTACTGCGTGTTCAACGATGCCGCAGTCGCCGCCCGGCTGCTGCAGGCGGAGCACGGCATCGAGCGCGTGGCCATCGTCGACCTCGACGTGCATCAGGGCGACGGCACGGCGGAGATTCTCGGCCAGGCTGAGGATGTGTTCACGCTGTCGCTGCACGGAGACCGCAACTTCCCGTTCCGCAAGGAATGCAGCCATCTCGACGTTTCACTGCCCGACGGCACCGGCGACGAGGCCTATCTTGCCGCGCTCGACGACGCACTGGCCACGCTCGAACGCCGTTTTGCGCCGCAGTTCGTCATCTACCTGGCCGGCGCCGACCCGTTCGAGGGCGACCGGCTCGGCCGGCTCAAGCTCAGCAAGACCGGGCTGGCCGCGCGCGACACGCGGGTGTTCGACTGGTGCCGCTTCCGCGACCTGCCGCTGGCCATTGCAATGGCGGGCGGCTATGCGGAAGACATCGACGACATCGTGGACATCCACTTTTCGACTGTGCGTCAGGCCTTCGGGCAGCACACAGGGCCCAAAGACCTGGCGTGACCGCCACAGCATCCGACGGCCCCGCCGTCCGGGGTCAGTGCGCACGTCTTGTGTCATCGCGATCTTCCCGTTCGAAGCAGCCGGCCAGCACCGACGGTACGTCGGACCGACCGAGCCCGAGATCGCGCAATTCAAGATCGTTCATGGCGCGCAGTTCGGCTTTGGCCCGGGCGCGCCTGCGCACTTCGTACAGCCGCTGCCCCAGCCTACCCAGCCAGCCGCGCGCGGACATGGCGCAACTCCTGGGTTTCGCCGGAATACCCCCAGCTGTCGGCTGCGATGTCGGTCACGACGATGTAGCTCGCCGGATGCAGCGGACCGAGCAACTCGTCGAGCGACTGCCAGACTGCATATATATAAGCGGACTTTTCCGTCCGGGTGTTGGTGCCGGCGGTCACCCGCACGTCCAGGTGGAAGGCTGTCAGTGATCCGCCGACGCCTTCCGCGCCGACCGACCAGTGTTCGACATGCGACAACGCCAGTGCCGTCAGCTCGCGCTTCTTGCCCAGGATTTCTGCCGTCAGGTCGGTCACCGCGCGGGTCACCGCAAGGCGCGTGTCGGCGTCGAGCGGGCGGGACAGCTGCAGCGTAATCATCGGCATGACGGTTCTCCAGAGGCATATGTCGTGTTTCCCGACGCCATCATCCCTGCTCGACGCTTATCGATACAGATACACCGGGGTCAGTTTGAACCGGTACAGTTTCAGCTCAACCGAAGCTGTACCCATGCATCGCCCCGGCAACTGTATCGATCAGCACTGCGTGACGGGCAGTACAGTGGGGCAGGTTTAACGGGAGCCGCGCATGAATCGCTACGAAGCACTCGCCGACCGGCTGCGCGCCGACATCCGGGCCGGCGTCTATCCGCCCGGGCAGCGCCTGCCGTCGGTGCGGCGCATCGCGCAGCAGCAGCAGTTGAGCATCGCGACCTGCATTTCGGCGTATCGCAGGCTGGAGGCACAGGGCTGGCTGGAGGCACGGCCACAGTCGGGCTTCTTTGCGCGCACGCCCGAGGCGCTGCCGCCGCGCGCCCACCAGACCTGCGACGACGAAGCGCCGGGCGAGGTCACGATGTCGGAGCGCGTCGCGCAGCTGATGCGCGCCTCGCACCGCGACGACCTGCTGGTGTTCAGCACCGCCATTCCGCATGCCGACTTCCTGCCGGTGAAGGACGTACGCGCCAGTCTCGCGCGCGCCCTGCGTCATGACGATGCAGGCAGCGCGCGCTACGGCGAATTCGTCGGCGAAGAGGCCTTGCGTGTGCAGATCGCGCGGCGCGCGGTGGAATCGGGCTGTCAGATCCACCCGGACGACATCGTCATCACCACCGGCTGCCAGGAAGCGCTGACGCTCGCACTGCGTGCGACCACACAGCCGGGCGACATCGTGGCCATCGAATCGCCAGCCTTCTTCGGCACGCTGCAACTGATCGAATCGCTCGGCCTGAAGGCGCTCGAAATCCCGACCGACCCCCAGACCGGCATCAGCCCGGACGCGCTTGAACTGGCGCTTGAACGCTGGCGGGTCAAGGCCTGCCTGGCGTGCACCAGCTTCAGCAATCCGAGTGGCGCATCGATGCCGGATGCGCACAAGCGGCGCCTCGTGCAGATGCTGTCGGCGCGTGGCATCGCGCTGATCGAGGACGACATCTATGGCGAACTGGCGCACGACGGCGAACGGCCGCGCGTCGCGAAGGCCTGGGACCGTCACGGTCTGGTGCTGCTGTGTTCATCGTTCTCGAAAACCATCGCGCCCGGGCTGCGCATCGGCTGGATCGTCGCCGGCCGCTGGCGACGCGAGGTCGAACAGCTGAAGTACGGCAGCACGATGGCCACCGCCCTGCTGCCGCAACGCGCACTGGCCGACTATCTCGCGACCGGCCGCTGGGAGCGCCACCTGGCACGCGTGCGGCGCCAGTACGCGGAACAGATGGCGCGCATGCAGACCGCCATCGCTCGCCACTTCCCGGCGGGCACCCGCTGCACGCGACCGGCCGGCGGCTTCATCCTGTGGCTGGAACTGCCGGAACACGTCGATGCGCTGCAGCTTCAGTCGCAGGCGCTGGCGGCCGGCATCAGCATTTCGCCCGGGCCGATGTTCTCGCCGCAGAGCAAGTACCGCAACTGCGTGCGCCTCATGTGCGCCGTGCACTGGGACGCACGCGTCGACGCCGCGCTGGCGACGCTTGGCCGTCTCGCCGCGGACTGATTCCTTCGCGGCGCGCAATGCGCCATTCGGACCACCTTTATGATTCTCGGTTACCACAAGGCTTCATTCTGAGGTCACGATTCATTCACGGGTCTCACGCATCGTAGTGTGCGATTGCCGGACGCCGACAGGTCCCGCGTAGCCATGGCACGTCTGCATCTGCAGCGCGTATCACGATCACCCATGGAGATCCTGCATGAACGACAACTCATCCAAGACGCCGGTCAATACGACCCGCCGAAACATCCTTAAAGGTTCGGCCTCGCTGGCCGCTGCACCCTTCGTCACCACCTTCGGCATGATGGCTGCACGCAACGCCGAAGCTCAGACCTGTACCCGCCTCGCAACGATGGTTGCCAGCCCCTACGGCATCGTGGCCCCGGTTGCCGACCAGACCACCGGCCTGCCGCTGTTGATGCTGCCGCCGGGCTTCAGCTACAAGTCCATGGGCTGGCGCGACGACGTGATGACCGACGGCAGGCTGAGCCCGAACGCCCATGACGGCATGGCCGTCGTGCGCAGTCGCCGCGTCGGCCGCAGCACCGAACTGACCCTGATCCGCAACCACGAACTCGGTACTTCGTCGGCGCCGCGTCTGGTCAATGCACCGACCTACGACAAGGACGGCACCGGCAACAAGCCGGCCGGCGGCACCACCACCCTCATCGTTCGCGATGGCAACCTTGTCGAAATCCGCCCCAGCCTCGGCGGCACCATGACCAACTGTGCCGGTGGCGTAACCCCGTGGGAAACCTGGCTCACCTGCGAAGAGAACACCACCGACCGCACCAGCGTCGGCGGCAAGAAGCACGGATATGTGTTCGAAGTGTGCGCGGATCCGGACGACACCACCGCCCGGCCGATCGTCGACATGGGACGCTTCCGCCATGAAGCGGTCGCTGTCGATCCGACCACCAATCACGCCTACGAAACCGAGGACGCGAGCCCGGTCTCCGCACTCTACCGCTTCGTACCCGACAACGATGCAGGCGGCGAAAACACCTACGCCGACGGCGGCAAGCTGTACGCCGCCCGCATCAAGCAGATCGTCCGCTCAAGCTACGCCATGGTCGAGGAAGTGAACCAGACCGGCTTCACCTCGCCCTGCGTCGGCGATGAGTACGTGCTGGAATGGGTCGAAATCGCCGATCCGGATGCTGCACCGACCTCGGTCAACGTGCTGGGCCAGAACCGCAACGTCAGCGGCCCGTTCGCCCAGGCCTGGGCGGCTGGCTGCGCACGCATGCTGCGCGGCGAAGGCATCTGGTATCACGCCGGCAAGATCTACATCGTCGATACCTCGGCCGGTGGCGAAGGTTGCGTATGGGAACTGACGCTGGCCACGCAGCACGTCAAGGCCATCTACGTGAGCTCGAACCAGCGGGCCGGCAACAATCTGGACAACATCACTGTCAGCCCGCGCGGCGGTCTGCTGTGCTGCGAGGACGGCGGCACCAGCTCGGATGAACTGGGCAACGGCCTGCGCCTGTTCGGACTGGGCAACGACGGTCAGCCGTACATGTTCGCAAAGAGCAATGTGAGCTTTACGGCCGCGCAGTACGCCGCGGCCGGCAAGACCCTGCTCGGCGGGACGGGCAACCAGCTGGGTTCGGAATTCGCGGGCGCCTGCTTCGATCCGACCGGCCGCATCCTGTTCGTCAACAACTACACCCCGGGTATCACGTTCGCCATCACCGGTCCGTGGGCCAAGGGCAATCTGTAACTCATCTTCGTAGCCAGCCATCGCAGGCGGCGCATCGCAGCCTGCATACCGAAAGGACTCACCACCATGAAGAAACTGCTCGCCTCGTACGCCCTGCTTGCCCTCGCTGCCATCCCGGCACAGGCCGCCACCTTCCAGAACGCCGTAACCACCGGCGGAACCGTCGTCACCGACTTCAGCGGCGCCGGCCTCATTTCATTCGACATCGACTTCGCCAACCTCGCGCCGGTCACGCTGAACTATGAAGTCGACGCCGACGACAACGGCTCTCCAATCACCTTCAGCAGCGTCATCCGCAACTTCACCGGCACCGGTATCGACACCCTGGTGTTCACGCTGAGCATGTCGAACTTCGCCAGCGTCGGCAGCGTCACCACCTTCAACGCCAACGCCATCGTCAGCCTGAATGGCGAAGGCAATGTCGCGTCGATCAGCTTCCCGGGTTCGGAATACCTCGACGTCTTCGTCGGCAACCCGACCGGCGAGCCGGGCCGCATCGACTGGACGATCAATTCCAATGCGCTGCGTTCGGGCGATCTGCTGAGCATCACCGCCGCGGTTCCGGAACCGGAAACCTACGCGATGCTGCTGGCCGGTCTCGGCCTGATCGGCGCCGCCGCTCGTCGCCGCAAGGCCTGATTACCCATAGTTGCATGACCATGCGCCTTCCCGCGCACTAACCAACGGAGAACCTCATGAAATCCACTCTGATCGCACTGGCCCTTTCGGCTGCCTTCGCATCGCCTGCCTTTGCGGCGGGCACGACACTCACCTTCCAGCAGGGCATCGGCGGCTACAGCGGCACGCAGGACACGGTGATCCGCAGCGCAGCGCCGAGCGCCAACTACGGCAGCGAATCGGACATCAGCGTCGATGGTGACGATGGCAGCCCCGGCCTGCAGCCCAACCACGGCCTGATCCGCTTCGACGGCCTGTTCGGCAACGGTATCAGCCAGATCGGCAGTGGCTTCACGGTCGTATCGGCTACATTGACGCTCAATGTATTCAACCCGGGCAGCGGTTTCACCGTGCACGACATGCTGACCGACTGGGCCCAGGGCAGCGCGACCTGGAACAGTTTCGGCGGTGGTGTGCAGGCCGACGGCGTGGAAGCTTCCGTCGCGTCGCTGTTCAGCATCGGTGCCAACAATGGCGCCGAGAACGTCGCCAACGGCGTGTTGGTGATCGATGTCACCGCAACGCTGCAGGGCATGGCTGCAGGCAATCTGCCAGGTTATGGCTGGGCTCTGCTGCCGTTCACGAGCGGCACCAACGGCATCGATTTCGATACGTCGGAGTACAGCGTCACCAGCCTCCGCCCGCTGCTGTCGGTCGAGATCGCGCCGGTTCCGGAACCCGAAACCTATGCGATGCTGCTTGCCGGTCTCGGCCTGATCGGCTTCGCCGCCCGCCGTCGCGGCTGAGCACGTCATTAGATAGAAGGGGCTGCCGGCATACTGCCGGCAGCCCCTTTTTCATCTGGCGAGCAATCCGACCTCGCGCAAAAAGTTGTCCACCCGCGCGGTGTAGGCACCAGGCAGTCCGAGTTCTTCATTGATGGCACCGTGCGACTTTGCCAGCGGCAGTTCTTCGATGCGACCACCGGTTTCGCGCACGCGCTGCGCGAAAGCCTTCACCTGATCACAGGCCTGCTTGCGCTGGCTCGAACAGACTGCCAGCCAGGGCGCGCCGGGTGCAGAAAGCTGACGCACCGGCGAGGCTGCGGCCCAAAACGCCGGGTCCTTGCCGAAGGCTTCGTCGAACAGGCTGTGATGGCGCTCGCCCATCAGGCGTTCGACATCGAGCGCGCCGCTGTCCAGCAGCACGCTGCCAAGCCAGGGCCTGCTGACACGCGCATCGCGCGGAGCCGCCGCGACCAGCGCCACCAGATGGGCGCCGGCCGAATGACCCATCAGCACGACGCGCGACGCGTCACCGCCCCACTCGTGCGCGCGCGCTTGCACGGCTGCCAGCGCAGCGACCACGTCATCGCGCTGCGTCAGCACATCGGCATCGGGCAGCATGCGGTAGTTGATCGACACGACAATCACGCCTGTCGGCAGCCAGTGCGCCAGCTTGTTGTCGATCACGCGGCCGTGCGCCTTGTCGCCGCGGCGCCAGCCCCCGCCGTGCACAAGAAACAGGATCGGCGCCTCATGGGCATCGGCAGGGCTGTATATATCCATGCGCTGGTCGGCGTGATCGCCGTAGGCCACATTGCGTTGCACCTTCGTTCCGGCCGGCAACGTCGCCGGCGTTCCGGACGTCGCACGCCGCTGTTCCGCACGCTCGGCCAGCCGCTCGCGCAGCACACCGGCTTCGCTGTCGAACGCAATGAACAAGGCACCGAGCGCCAGAATCAATGCTCCGATCAGTTTCATGCCGCACTCCCACGCTGGATGTCGATGCCGGGTAAACGCCGGCCGGCAGCCGGACTTACGCCAGGCATCAGCGCAGCGCGTAGTCGGCCACGATGCCGGCGAACACGGCCGCACCCAGCCAGTTGTTGTGCAGGAAGGCGCGGAAGCAGCGTGCGCGGTCGCGCTCGCGGATCAGCGTGTAGTGGTAGGTGGCGATGCCGGCTGCGACCAGCAGGCCGACGTAAAACGGCAGACCGAGGTTTTCCAGTTGTCCGTAGAGGGCCAGCAGTGACAACGTGGTGCCATAACAGATCATCACGGCAGCGACGTCGAAGCGGCCGAAGGTAATGGCCGAGGTGCGGATACCGATCTTCAGGTCGTCATCGCGGTCGACCATGGCGTACTCGGTGTCGTAGGCGATGGCCCAGAACACATTGGCGGCAAGCAGCAGCCAGGCTTCGTTCGGCACGGTGTACAGCTGCGCCGCATAGGCCATCGGGATGCCGAAACCGAACGCCACTCCCAGCCAGGCTTGCGGAATGGCGAAGAAACGCTTGGTGAAGGGATAGCTCGCGGCGAGGAACAGCGCCGCGAACGACAGCAGGATGACCAGCCGGTGCAGCGGCAGGATGAGGATGAAGGCAAACAGCGCAAGTCCGGCCGCCAGCAGCAGCGCCTCGCGGGTACCGACCTCGCCGGTCACCAGGGGCCGCTTGCGCGTGCGCTCGACATGACCGTCGAAGTTGCGGTCGGCGAAGTCGTTGATGACGCAGCCGGCGCTGCGCATCAGCACGGTGCCCAGCATGAATATCCAGACGATGAAGGGCGACGGCTTGCCGCCGCCGCTGACCCACAGCGCCCACAATGTGGGCCAGGCGAGCAGCAGGATGCCGATCGGCTTGTCGAGCCGCATCAGGCGTTCCCAGGCATTGAGCCGTGCCAGCAGATTCATGGCGCAAGCTCCGCGATTGCCGGCAGGAACACCTCGGTCACCAGCAGCGGCCGGCCGGCCCGCAGGAACAACGAACGGCGCGCCCACAGCGGTGCATCGGTCACGATGCCGGCCGCGCGAACACGCCGGTACAGCGGGTGACGGTCATCGAGCCGGCGCACCGACAGCGGCGAACGCGCGATGCGCGCGTCGGCGAACAGCAGTTCTCCCAGGGGCCGCACGCCGACACCGGCGAACATGTGCCAGGCACCGGTCACGTCATGCAGACGCACCACGCTGTGCGCGAACACCACCGGCACGCCGTCGGCGTACAGCAGCACGTCGCGCACGCGCACCCGGCGCGCCGGTGCCACGCCGAGCAGCGGCGCTTCGTCGCGCTCGCCACGCGCGGCGCACTGGCGCAGCGGCCGCACCGAAAAGACGCGGCAGCGCGCGCGGATGCGCGACGTGAGCGAGTGCGGATCGGTGAGCCAGCCGCGCAGGGCGGACGGCATGAACAACGCCGGCGCGTGCCATGCAGCGCCAGCTTGATGAAGGGACATGGAACGGACGCAAAACTTGACCTGCGCGCATGATAGCCGCGCGCAGGTCAGACTGCGCATCAGGCCGCCTTGAGCGGCCCGTGGTCGTCGCAATGCGTACCGTGCGGATGATGCAGGTGGCCATCGACCAGATAGTCGACATGATCGCCATGCGGCACGGCATCGTGCCCGCAGCCCGGTCCATGCACATGATCGGCCGCGTGGGCGGCGCACTGATGCTGCGGTGTGCAGGCCGCCGGGTTGGTCGCACTGACCGCCACGACGTGTTCGTCGACGTGGTCGCCATGCACGTGGTGCAGGTGACCGTCGTGCAGGTAATCGACGTGGCCGTCGTGGCTGACCGCACGATGACCGCAGTTCGGGCCATGCTGGTGATCGTGGTGCGCGTGTTCGGTGCAACTCGTCATTCCCGTTCTCCTCTGGCAGACGTCACAGCCTTGAGTCTATCCCGGACGCGCATTCGTTCCAGCGATGCGGATCACGGATGCGGGCCGCGATTCGATATCAGGGATCCGTGCTGTCGCGCTCGGGCGCTTTCAGCGGGGCGCGGTCGTCGTCCATCATCATGCGGTGAGCCGGCCCTTCGAGATCGTCGAACTGACCGCTGCGTGCCGACCAGACGAATACGATGCCGATGCCGAGCGCGATCAGCACCGACAGCGGCACCAGCAGCCACAGGATGTCCATCAGCCAGCGCCCTTCATCTGTTGCCACGGCGTTGCAGACGCAATGCGTTGAGCACCACGGCGAGCGAACTGAGCGACATGCCGACGCCGGCCATCCAGGGCGTGATCCAGCCGAACATCGCCGGCGGAATGGCCAGCATGTTGTAGGCAAAGGCCCAGCGCAGGTTCTGCCGCACCACCGACAGCGTGGCCTGCGCGGTATCGAAGCCGCGGGTCAGCGCCGCGAAACCGGCCGACAGCAGCACCATGTCGCCCTGCGCCCGCGCCAGTTCGGTGCCGCTGCCCATGGCGACCGACACCTGGGCCTGCGCCAGCACCGGCGCATCGTTCACGCCATCGCCCAGCATGGCGACCACGGCGCCGTTGGCCTGCAGCCTCTCGATGAAGGCGCGCTTCGCTTCCGGACTCATGTGCGCGTGCGCATCGGCAATGCCCAGATCCTTCGCCAGGGCGGCCACCGGCGCCGGTGCATCACCCGACAGCAGCGTGACCGCGATGGTGCGTTCGCGCAGCCTTGCCAGCAGTTCGGGCGCGCCGCTGCGCACCGTGTCGATCAGGTCGAAGCGGGCGATCAGGCCGTCGTTGTCGCCCAGCCAGACGGGTGTCGCCGTGCCATCGGGCACGTCGGGCAGCGCGCAGCCCGACGCCGCGCAGACAAAATCGGCGCGACCCAGGCGCAGCGTACGGCCCTGATGCAGGGCCTGCACGCCCTGCCCGGTCACGGCTTCGAGCGCACTCACCGGCGGCAGCGGTGCAGCGCCCGCGGCCTGCCGGAGCGCGCGCGCGATCGGGTGGGTGGAATGCTGTTCCAGCGCAGCGGCCAGCGCGTGCGCTTCGGCTGCTCCAACCTCGCCGAACGGCACGACCGCCTGCACATGCATGTCTCCGGTGGTCAGCGTACCGGTCTTGTCGAACACCACATGCGTGACGCGCGCCAGCGTTTCGATGGCGTGCGCACGGGTGACCAGCAGGCCGCTCTTCGACAGCACGCCGGTCGCCACGGTGAGTGCAGCCGGTGTGGCCAGCGACAGCGCGCACGGGCAGCTCACGACCAGTACCGACACGAAGACCCACAGCGCGCGCGCCGGCTCGATCCACAGCCAGACCGCCGCCGTGACACAGGCCAGCACGATCAGCACCGACACGAAATGCAGCGCGATGCGGTCGGCGAACTGCACCACGTCGGGCCGACTCGCCGAGGCGCGACCGATCAGCCGGCGGATGGCCGCCAGCCGCGTCGCCTCCCCCACCTGTTCGACCTCGAGCACCACCGGCGACGCGATGTTCAGGCTGCCGCCGACCACGCGGTCGCCGACGCCGCGCGCCTGCGGTTTCGATTCGCCCGTGAGCAGGCTCTCGTCAACCTCGCTGCGCCCGTCGACCAGCCGGCCGTCGGCCGGAATGACTTCACCGGCCGCGACGACGACATGGTCGCCGACGACCAGTCGAACCACCGGTACCGCCTCGGTCGCCGTGCCGGGCCAGGCGGTGAAGCGCTGCGCCAGTGCCGGCATGACCTGCGCCAGATTCTCGACGCCGCGCACCGCAAGCTGGCGCGCCACCAGTTCCAGATAGCGGCCCGCCAGCAGCAGGAAGACGAACATCGTGACCGAGTCGAAATACACCTCGCCGGAGCGCGTGACCGTCGCCCACAGGCTGGCGGCGAACGCGCAGCCGACGCCGAGCGCGACCGGCAGGTCCATGCCGACCCGGCGCGCCACGAGATCGCGCCAGGCGCGCGAAAAGAAAGGCGCGGCCGAGTAGAACACCACCGGCGCGGTCAGCACGAGGCTGGCCCAGCGCATCAGTGCGGCGATGCTGTCAGACAGCTCCAGCTCGCCGGCGACGTAGGCGGGCCACGCATACATCATGACCTGCATCATGCCCAGACCTGCGACTGCGAGCCGCCACAGCGCGTCGCGCCGCTCGTTGCGCGCGACAGACTCGGCGTGCGCCCGGTCGTTCGGCCAGGCCTGGTAGCCGATGTCGGCGACCGACTGCAGGATGGCGGACAGACCCGTGATCGCCGGGTCCCACACGACGCGGGCGCGGCGCGTGGCGTAATTGATGTCCAGCGTCAGCACGCCCGGCAGCCGCCCGACGTGCTGCTCGTTGAGCCACACACAGGCGGCACAGCGGATGCCTTCGATGATCAGGAGCGCCTCGCGTGCGTCGGCACACTGTGCGTGCGCCACGCTGCGCACGAAATCCGCCTGCACTTCCGGCAGGTCATAGACCGACAGGTCACGCCCTCCGCCCGCCTCGGGCGCGACTTCGGGCAGCGCATCGCGATGGCGGTAGAACTGTTCCAGCCCGCCGCTGCTGATCGCTTCCGCGACGGCAGCGCAGCCGGCACAGCACATCGGGCGCTCCTGACCGTCGATGCGCACGCGGTAGCGCGGTGCGCCATCGACCGGCAGCCCGCAGTGATAGCAGGGCAGCGCTGCAGGTTCGGCAGACAGCAACTGGGCAACGGATTCGGGGGCGTTCATGCGCACCATTCTAGAAGACCGGCTCCGGACGGGGCATGACGTGCATCAAGCAGCTTTCGGGGCTGCCAGCAAAGCTCGCCGAAGCCCTCGCTCCGCTCCCTCAGGCCGCATTTCCGACATCGCGCTTCTGCCGCCAAAGCCCGCACCGCGGCAGGCGCAGCGGTTACAGCATGGCCATGCGCGACTTGGACAGCGGCGGATTCTTTGCGAGGTAGCGCTTGATGCCGCGCAGGATAGCTTCGGCCAGCTTGTCCTGGTAGACGTCATCGGTCAGCCGCTTTTCTTCTTCCGGGTTGGAAATGAAGGCGGTTTCGACGAGGATGGACGGCACATCCGGCGCCTTCAACACAGCGAAGCCGGCCTGTTCGACATGCGGCTTGTGCAGCGTGTTGACGCCGCCCAGTTCGCCCAGCACGGCACGACCGAGCTTCATCGAATCGTTCATCGTCGCGGTCTGCGACAGATCAAGCAGGGTGCGCGCGAGATACTTGTCCTTCACGTCGAGATTGACGCCGCCGATCAGGTCAGCCGAGTTCTCGCGTTGCGCCAGCCAGCGCGCCGCCGAACTGGTCGCACCGCTGCCGGACAGCACGAACACCGAACTGCCACGTGCATCCGGTCGCACGAAGGCATCGGCGTGGATGGACACGAACAGATCGGCACGCACGCGCCGTGCTTTGGCCACCCGCGTACCCAGCGGTACGAAATAGTCGCCATCACGCGTCAGAACGGCGCGCATCGTGGGATCGGCATCGATCTTGGCACGCAGCCGCTGCGCGACTTCGAGCGTCACATTCTTTTCGTAGCTGCCGCGCCGCCCGATCGCACCCGGATCTTCGCCGCCGTGGCCGGGGTCGAGCACGATGGTGACCAGACGGCTCACGTCACCCACGTCTTCGGTCGGTGACGTCTTCGGATTAGCCTTGCTGTCTGCTTTCGCACTCTGCGCAGTCGGGTCCTTCGCGGGCGCCGACTGCGCAGGTGCGTCCGGCTGGTCCGGCGTTGCCTCGCCCTCATAGACGATGTCACCCTGACGCGCGAGCTGCATCAGAGGGTCGACCGGATGCTGTGGATAGACGTCCATCACCAGCCGGTGGCCGTACTGCCCGACCGGCGCCAGGGTGAACACCTGCGGCTGAACTTCGGTCTTCAGTTCGATCACCAGCCGGATCACGCCCGGCTTGTTGCGACCGGCGCGGATCACCTTGATATAGGGGTCGGCGTCGGAAATCTTGCCCGGCAGCGTGCCCAGCACATTGTTCAGTTCAAGCCCTTCGAGATCAATGACCAGACGTTCCGGGTCCTTGACCAGAAAGTGCGAGAACTTCAGCTCCGCGCGGGATTCCAGCGTGATGCGGGTGTATTCGAGGGCCGGCCAGACCCGCACCGCCACCAGCGAAGACAACGCGGCCTGTCCGGCAGGGCTGACCGACAGCAGCAGTGCCGCGCCGGAAAAGCCGAGGAAATTGCGTCGACTGAGACCGTCGGCTAGCTTCGGTCGTGTCGAACGAGGTGTTCTAGACATGCGCGTCCCGCTTCGCTGCAGGCGGACACCTGCGCGCGACGCGCATCGCCGGCAACGGCGAGCGCGATGCGCAGATCGGGGGACGGCAGATGGCCGCCGGCCTTGTCCGGCCACTCGACCAGACAGACGCCGCCAGCCGGGCCGGTTTGCCCGAAATATTCGTCCAGACCTGCCTCAATGAATTCATCAGAGTCCGCGAAGCGATAAAAATCAAAGTGATACAGCGGGAAGTTTAAGCTAGAAATAGCATAAGATTCAAGCAATGTGAAGGTCGGGCTTTTCACCTTGCCGTTATGGCCCAGCGCGCGCAGCACGCCACGCACCAGCGTGGTCTTGCCGGCGCCCAGGTCACCTTCGAGAAAGAGCGTCAGGCCAGGACGCAGGGTCTCGGCCAGACAGGCGCCGAGCGCCTCGGTCGCTTCGGTATCGGCAAGATCGATGCTGAAAAAGTCGGTCATGGACGGGTTGATGCACGCAAAATCGGGGTTTCGCCATTATCAGCCGCCGGCCGCCTTGCCCGGAATCCATCGCCACTGAAGCACGATGCGGCGCCAGCACCGTTTCAAACTCGATCCATGCCCGCACGACCGACCTCCCCCATCTCCCTGCCCGGTTCGCCCGAAGCGCTGGCCGCGCAGATCCGCGGCTGGGCGCGTGAACTGGGCTTTGCGTCGGTCGGCTTTGCCGGTGTCGATCTGGGCGACGCGGAAACCCGCTTGATGGAATGGCTTGCCGCAGGTCGCCACGGCGACATGCACTATATGGAACGGCACGGAACGGCACGCGCACGGCCGGCCGAGCTGGTGCCGGGCACGCTGTCGGTCATCAGCGTGCGCCTGCCGTACTGGCCCGACCCGCAGCAGGCCGCCGACGCACAGGCCGTACTCGAAGACCCCGACGCCGCCTATGTGTCTCGCTACGCGCTCGGCCGCGACTACCACAAGGTTCTGCGCGCCCGACTGCAGGCACTGGCAGATCGCATCGAAGCGCTGGTAGGTCCGTTCGGCTATCGCGCCTTCACGGATTCGGCACCGGTCATGGAAGTCGAAATCGCGCGCCGCGCTGCGCTGGGGTGGCGGGGCAAACACACTTTGCTGATCCATCGCGACGCCGGGTCGCTGTTCTTCCTCGGCGAGCTGTATACCAATCTTCCGCTACCGGCGGACAGCGCGCAGCCCGATCACTGCGGCACCTGCACGCGTTGCATCGACATCTGCCCGACCGGCGCCATCGTCGCGCCCTATCAGCTGGACGCACGACTGTGCGTGTCCTATCTGACCATCGAATTCGACGGCTCGATTCCCGAGCCGCTGCGACCGGCGATCGGCAATCGCATCTATGGCTGCGACGATTGCCAGCTCGTCTGCCCCTGGAACCGCCACGCCCAGCTCGCCGTGGAACCCGATTTCGCGGTGCGCAACGGGCTCGACCGGGCGTCGCTGACCGAACTGTTCGCCTGGGGCGAAGATGAATTCGACGCGAAGCTTGCCGGCAGCGCGATACGTCGCATCGGCCATGCACGCTGGCTGCGCAACATCGCCGTCGCGCTCGGCAACGCACCGGCGTCCGCCGCAAATATCGCCACACTCAACGCGCGCGCCGACCACCCTTCGGCCATGGTGCGCGAACACGTCGCCTGGGCGCTCGCCCGACAACATTCACCGGATCCCCAGCATGACTGAGCCCATGAAAACCGAACGATTCGATGAGCTCGAAGCGCGCATCGCGATGATGGACGACCTGCTCGATACGCTGAACCGCACCGTGTTCGACCAGCAGCGCCAGATCGAATCGCTGCAGCAGCAGCTGCGCCATCTTTACCAGCAGATGCAGTCGTCGCAACAGACCGACGCCGACCGCAGCGCCGACGCCCCCGACCCGAGACAGGACATCCCGCCGCACTGGTGACACCTGGGCGGCCGGAGCACTTTTTCCCGGAACGCCGCGCTGCACTGGAAGATTCCTTGGGGAAACGCGTAGTGCGGGAGCTGCCGCAGCGCGGGTGTCAGCGATCCTGCGCTTCGAGTGCGCCGGCGCACGACGCCAGCCGCCAGTGCCCGATCGCCCACGCGAGCAGGGCGTCGCGACCGGCAACGATGACTTCCGCAGGCGGCGCGTGATTGAGGAAGCACAGTGCTTGCGCCAGATCCGGAACGGCGTTGGCGGCTTCGAGCGGTCGGGCAAGCGTCTGCTTCGACAGCTTTTCACCGTGCGCATCCAGCACCAGCGGCACATGCGCGTAGCGTGGCCGCATCAGCCGGAGCGCCTGCTGCAGCAGGATCTGGCGCGGCGTGGAACCCAGCAGGTCGGCGCCGCGCACCACATCGGTCACACCCTGCTCGGCGTCATCAACGACCACCGCCAGCTGATAGGCGCAGAAACCGTCGGCGCGCCACAACACGAAGTCGCCGACATCCGCCGCGACGTCGATGGACTGCACACCGCCGATGGCATCGTCGAATGTGACCACACCGGGCGGCACACGGAAGCGCCAGGCGCGCGGCGAGATGCCGATCCGGTCGCGACAGGTGCCCGGGTAGCGGCGCGTGCCGTCGAGCGACAGTGGCTGGCGTTCCAGATCGCGCCGGGTGCAGGCGCAGGCAAACGCCAGGTCAGCTGCGATCAGGCGATCGAGCGCTGCGCGGTAAAGGCGTGTGCGCAGGCTTTGCCACAACAACTCGCCATCCCAATGCAGGCCGAGTGCGTCGAGTTGATGCAGGATGGTATCGGCAGCGCCCTTGCTGCAACGGGGTTCATCGACATCCTCGATGCGCAGCAGCCACTGGCCGCCGTGTGCGCGGGCGTCCAGCCAGCTGGCGAGCGCCGCGACCAGCGAACCCTTGTGCAATGGCCCGGTCGGACTGGGTGCGAAGCGGCCGACGTACGGCAGCGCCCGCCCCACGTGCAGCGCAACCGGGGTGCGACTATCGGCTACCATGCGCCGTCACCCGCAAACGCCCCACCACGACAGCCCAAGGATAACCATGGCCACCCTCGACCTCACCGCCGACACGTTCAACACGACGATAGAAAACAATCCGTTCGTCCTCATCGATTTCTGGGCCTCGTGGTGCAGCCCTTGCCGCAATTTTGCCCCGGTGTTCGAAGCCGCGTCGGAAAAGCACCCGGACATCGTGTTCGCCAAGATCAATACCGAAGAGGAACAGGGCATCGCCGCTGAGTTCGGCATCCGCTCGATTCCCACACTGCTGCTGTTCCGCGACCAGATCATCCTGTACTCGGAAGCCGGCGCCCTGCCTGCGATGCAGCTCGAACAGCTGATCGAACAGGCGCGTGCGCTGGACATGGACGCGGTCCGCGCCGAAATGGCGGAGACGGCGGCGAAGGAAGCGAAGGGCTGAAATCCGGTCCGTCCACGCCGGCAGTCTTTCGCGGGCACAAGCGGGTCGGCTCGCGTCCGTATTGTCGATGCATCGGACCGGGCGTCATCGGGCGATGTTCAGCTGCCCGGGATCAAGCATCAGGAAGCGGGCACACTGGCCGGCAGCGTGGTCGCCATCGTCACTGACGATGATGATTTTCGGGCGGCTGTCGATGATGGCAGGGCAGATGCCCTCGGCACGTTCGAAGCCTGGCAGGCCGGCGACGTCGACGCGGTGTGCGGGCTCGCCGGAAATGCCGCTCCAGAACCAGAGACGGAAATGCGCTGTTCCGCCTGCCACCGGACCACTGCTGAGCAGGTAGCCACCCAGTGACGGAATGCGCGACAGGCTGCGCAGGCCGTCGCCGTCGAGATCGAGGGTGATCAGCGACGCCGCGATGCGCGGAGGCGCCCCGGCGTCGAACATCGCTGCAGCGTTTTCCAGGCTTGCGATCAACGCCCTCCCGTTCAGCAGCGGGCTACGGAAACCGATCAGCAGGGTCTGTCCATCCAGGCTGAATTCCAGTGCTTCGATGTTCAGGCCGCCTTCGCGCTTGACATCGAGTTTTGCGGCCGCAGCCGCGAGCACCGGATGGGCCGCCAGCAGCGCCGGCTTCAATCCCTTGACGACCTTGGGCGCGACCACCTGGCCCGCCTCGATCCGGAAGCGGACCAGCTTGTCGCGCGACTTCTTTTCATCCCCATCGCCGTCGCGCGAGTGCGACGTGACGGCATGGATGTTTCCCGCGTTGTCGAGCGCGATGCCTTCGAGATCATCCAGTTTCCAGAAATCGTCGCTGGAATCGAGCCAAGCTTCGAGCCAGCCCGGTCGCAGCGGTGAGCTGTCGACACCTCCGTCTAGCGCGATACTCACCAGACTGAACGGTCGCTGTCTTTCATCTTCGAGCACCAGAAAGCGTCCGTCGGCCAGCTGCTGGATGGCGGACGGCTCGTGAATGCCGGTGAGCGGCAGAAATGCGGGCGCATCGTGTGCAGTCATGATCTCGCAGCCTTTCGGGTGTCACTGGACGCGCGCGCCGAAGCTTCACCGGCACGATAGTCCACCGGTGCCCATTTCGGGTCAGGTGAGCGCGACGCAAGGGAATACGACAAAAAAACCCCTGTATCCGCAGGAATACAGGGGTTCGCGCGTCGGGTACTGCGACGCGGTGACGGGACCGTCAGACGTTGAACAGGAAATTGAGTACGTCACCGTCCTTCACCACGTATTCCTTGCCTTCCGCGCGCATCTTGCCGGCTTCCTTGGCGCCGTGTTCGCCCTTGAAGGCGATGAAGTCGTCAAAGGCAATGGTCTGGGCGCGGATGAAGCCGCGTTCGAAGTCGGTGTGGATGACACCCGCAGCCTGCGGTGCGGTGTCGCCCTTGTGGATGGTCCAGGCGCGCACTTCCTTGACGCCGGCGGTGAAGTAGGTCTGCAGTCCGAGCAGGTCGTAGCCGGCGCGGATCAGCCGGTTCAGGCCCGGTTCATCCAGGCCGAGATCGCTGAGGAAGGCCATCTTGTCGGCATCGTCCAGATCGGCCAGTTCGGCTTCGATCTTGGCGCACAGCGCGACGACCGGCGCGCCCTCCTTCGCGGCGTGCTCGCGCAGGCGGTCGAGGTAGGGGTTGTTCTGGAAGCCACCTTCGTCGACGTTGCCGACGTACATCGCCGGCTTGAGCGTCATCAGGCACAGCGGCTTGAGCAGCAGCTTTTCATCGTCGCTCAGCGCCAGCGTGCGCGCGGGCTTGCCGTCGTTCAGGTGCGGCAGCATCTTTTCCAGCACGGCGCACAGCTTCTGCGCGTCCTTGTCTCCGGCGCGCGCCTTCTTCGTGTCGCGGTTGAGCGTGCGCTCGACCACGGCGAGGTCGGACAGGCCAAGTTCGGTCACGATGGTTTCGATGTCGGCAATCGGATCGACGCGACCATTCACGTGCACGACGTTTTCATCGTCGAAACAGCGCACGACATTCACGATGGCATCGGTTTCACGGATGTTGGCGAGGAACTGGTTGCCCAGGCCTTCACCCTTGCTCGCGCCGGCGACCAGACCTGCAATGTCCACGAACTCGACGATGGCGGGCTGGATCTTCTGCGGCTTGACGATTTCCGACAGCGCCGCGAGCCGCGGATCCGGCACCTCGACGATGCCGACATTGGGCTCGATCGTGCAGAACGGGTAGTTCTCCGCTGCAATGCCGGCCTTGGTCAGCGCATTGAACAGGGTGGATTTGCCGACATTGGGCAGACCGACGATGCCGCATTTGAGGCTCATGAGGGGTTTCCTTGTTTGGGCGGCTTTGCATTGAGCAGGGTGGAAACGCGCGTCCAGTCACCGGCCGCGATCAGCGGCCAGGCGTCGAGCGCGCGCCCGATGGCGGCATCGATGTCGCGCTGTTCGTCGGCACGCGGCCGGTGCAGCACATAGTCGGCGACTTCCGCGCCCGGCGCCAGCTGGCGCGGGTGACCGATGCCGATGCGCAGGCGCCAGTAATCGTGGGTGGCCAGATGGGCGCTGATGTCCTTCAAGCCATTGTGCCCGCCGAGACCGCCGCCGAATTTCAGGCGCAGCTCACCCGGCAATACGTCAAGTTCATCCTGTACAACCAGAATCTCGGCCGGTTCGATGCGGTAGAAGCGCGCAAGCGCGCCGACCGACTGTCCGGACCGGTTCATGAAGGTCTGCGGCAACAACAGCGTGATGCCGTCGGCACGCGAACTGCCGACCAGGCCGTTGAAGCGCGCTTCGCGATTGAACGTGATGCCGAGCTTGCGTGCCAGCTGCTCACAAAACCAAAACCCGGCGTTGTGCCGGGTTTCGGAATACTCCGGACCGGGATTGCCCAGTCCGACGATCAGCCGGGGCACGGCTTTGGCACCGTTCCCGGACATCGCGTGCGATTACTTCTCGGCTTCGCCGTCGGTGGCGGCGGCTTCGTCGGACTTGGCACCGCGCGGCAGCGTCAGCGTTGCAACGACCGGGTCAGTGCCGTGGACGATGATTTCGACGCCAGCCGGCAGCGGAATCTGCGACACGTGGACCGACTGACCGACCGACAGGCCGGACAAGTCGATTTCGAGGTATTCCGGCAGCGCGCTGGGCAGGCACTTGATGTCGATTTCGTTCATCACATGCGATACGACACCACCCTGCATCTTCACGCCCGGTGCGTTCTCGGCGTTGACGAAGTGCAGCGGCACCTTGGTGTGCAGTTCGTGCGTCAGGTCGACACGCTGGAAATCCACGTGCATGACCTGCTGGCGGTAGGCATGCATCTGCGTGTCACGCAGCAGCACCGATTCCTTCTTGCCGCCGACATTGATGGTCAGCACCGACGCGTGGAACGCTTCCTTGCGCAGGGCATGGAAGATTTCGTTGTGGTCGAGCGTGATCGGCAGCGCCGGTTGCGTACCACCGTAGATGATGGCCGGCACCTGCGATGCGCGACGCAGGCGGCGGCTCGCTCCGGTGCCCTGTGCTTCGCGCGTATTCGCGTTGAGTTCGATAGACATGATGACTCCAGGTAGATGAAGCCGCCCGCGACCAGGCGGCTGGGGTGTCCCGCTTCAGAGAACGATGTTCATTCCATGAAAAGGGACGAAACGGATTCTTCGTTGCTGATGCGCAACAGGGTTTCGGCCAGCAGTTCGGCAATCGACACCACGCGGATCTTGCTGGAGGCCTGCGCGGCCGGCGACAGCGGGATGGTGTCGGTGACGACCAGCTGGTCGAGGTCGGACTGTTCGATGCGGCTCACCGCCTCACCGGACAACACCGCGTGGGTGCAGTAGGCCAGCACACCGGCTGCGCCATTTTCCTTCAGTGCCTGCGCCGCCTTGCACAGCGTGCCGGCGGTATCGACCATGTCATCCATGATGACGCAGGTGCGACCGGACACGTCGCCGATGATGTTCATCACTTCCGACACGTTCGCCTTCGGACGGCGCTTGTCGATGATGGCGAGGTCGCATTCGAGACGCTTGGCAAAGGCGCGCGCCCGCACCACACCGCCAACGTCCGGCGACACCGCCATCATGTTCGGGTATTCCTTCTTCCAGATGTCGCCCAGCAGGATCGGCGTGGCGTAGATGTTGTCCACCGGGATGTCGAAGAAGCCCTGGATCTGGTCAGCGTGCAGGTCGACCGTCAACAGACGTTGCACCCCCACGGCCTGAAGCATGTTGGCGACCACCTTGGCGGTGATCGGCACACGCGCACTGCGCGGCCGACGGTCCTGCCGGGCGTAGCCGAAATAGGGCATCGCGGCCGTGATGCGACCGGCCGAAGCACGCTTCAGGGCGTCGACCAGGATCACCAGTTCCATCAGGTTGTCGTTGGTCGGCGCGCCTGTCGGCTGCAGCACGAACACGTCCTTGCCGCGGACGTTTTCGAGAATCTCGACATTCACTTCGCCATCGGAGAAACGTCCGACCTGGGCGCGTCCGAGCGACATGTTCAGCCGCTTGGCCACATCCGCCGCCAGTTTCGGGTTGGCGTTGCCGGTAAAGATCATCAGGCTGTCGTAAGCCATGCTGCCTCGCGATACGTGGTGAAAGCTCAACTTTAGACCGGACCGGCCGGCACTGCCCGCATCGGCAAGACCGCCGATGCTCCGGGAACATCCAGCGGGCTCGCCAATGCCCTGAAAACAACTCGGGCAGACCCGCATGCGCTGCGAGTCTGCCCGATGCGATCTGGCTGAGGAGGAAGGATTCGAACCTTCGCATGCCGGAATCAAAATCCGGTGCCTTAACCAACTTGGCGACTCCCCAAAACTACTGCAACGCCTTTACGGCATCGCCCTTCAAAGCTGTACTGCGTCGTTCCTACTGCCCTGCCCTGTCGCCGGTCATTTGCCCATGCAGCGGATGGACATCAACGCCGCGTGCAACAAATCCCAGCCAGCCTTCCGGCCAGCCCGCCGACAGCGTTGCCAGCACCTGTTCGGCTTGCCTCCGTGTCGTGCAGTGTGCGAACACACAAGCCCCCGACCCGGACATCCGCACATTCTGCCCGCCGACTTCCTCGCCGAGAAGCCGGATCGCCTGCGCCACTGCCGCGTATTTCATCGCGGCTACGGGCTGGAGATCATTGCGGCCAAAAAGTCGTTGCTGAGCAGCAGCCTCAGCAAAGTCCGCTATTTTGCAAGGTTCGGTATTTCGTGTCAATTCCGGCGCGGCGAAAATAAGCGGGGTCGGCACCGACACGCCGGGCGCGACGACGACGTAGGCTGCCGCTGGCAGCGACACCGCCTGCAGCTGTTCGCCAACGCCTTCGGCAAACGCAGAGCGACCGAACACGAACACCGGCACATCGGCGCCCAGCTGCAGCCCGAGCGCCTGCAGACGCTCCCGTCGAAGATCAAGGCGCCACAGGTGATTCAGCGCGATCAGCACGGTGGCGGCATCCGAGCTGCCACCGCCCAGTCCGCCGCCCATCGGCAGGCGCTTGTCCAGTTCGATGTCCACCCCTTGAGTGCAGCCGGTTTCCACCTGCAGAAGTCGCGCGGCGCGCACGCACAGATCGTTTTCCGCAGCGACACCCTCCAGCGGCTTGACGCGGCGGATGTCGCCATCGGTGCGCGGCGCAAAGCGCAGTCGGTCTCCGAAGTCGAGAAAGCGGAAGGCGGTCTGCAGCAGGTGGTAACCATCGGGCCGGCGACCGACCACATGCAGGAACAGGTTGATCTTGGCCGGTGCATCGAGCCAGACACCCCAATCGACTGCGTGGGTCTCGGCAACATTCATCGGGTGGCGCTCATTTCACCGGACTCCACCCGTCGATCAGCAGCCGGAATGAATGTTCGCCGTCACTCGCTTCGATCAGTCGCGGCAGCGCGTCCGCACTGTCGTCTTCGTACCGGACGAATTCAACCCGCCAGCCGCGTTCCGTCAGGGCGGCTATGCGACCGGCCGCGTCACGCGACATGACCGATGCACCGCCCGGCCGCCCGGTGACCCAGTAGGCGGCACCCGTCAGCGGAATGTCGGCCCCGAACGCGGCACGCGCCAGTTCGTCCAGCGTGGCCGCGCGGGTGACGCGCTGGCCGTCATCGACCAGACGAACGCCGCTGGCGTCCCGCGTCAGCTGGGCCAGCACCTTGCCGAGCGGACCATTGATCTGAAGCTCGTCGCGATCCTGCGCGTGCTGCCAGTCGAGGCTCGCAGAGGCGGACTGGTCCGGCCCCTTCACGACGAAGCGCCCGCTGAGGGAAAACGCAGCGGCGCGTTCGTCCCGCGCCATGCTGCGGATCAGCCCATGTTCATCGAGACTGACCGGCGGCCGGGTTGCGCATGCCGAAAGGGTCGCTGCGCACGCGGCAACGAGCGCCATACCGACTGCAGATCTCACGGAACGAAGCGCTTGATCGTCGATTCGAGCGCTGCGTTGTCAGGGTACTGGGCAGCCACTGCACGCCAGAGTTTCACGGCATCTTCCTTCTGCCCCAGCAGCCATTTCACTTCCCCGAGATGGGCGGCGATTTCCGGATCCGGGCGGATCGAGAATGCGCGTTCAAGGTAGGTCAGCGCGCCATTCAGGTCGCCGCGCCGGAACATGACCCAGCCCATGCTGTCGAGAATGAACGGGTCGTCGGGCGCAAGTTCCAGCCCCTTGGCAATAAGCGTCTGCGCTTCGTCCAGCCGGGTGTTGCGCTCGGCCAGCGAATAGCCGAGCGCGTTGTAGGCATGCGCATGATCCGGCTTCACTTCGATCAGTCTGCGCAGCCGCTGTTCGGCAACCTCGATACGGTTGTCGCGTTCGGCCAGCATGGCGGTTTCGTACAACAGTTCAGGCTGATCCGGTTCCGCTGCCAGCGCCGCCTCGAGCACCGCCTCGGCTTCTTCGCCGCGGTTGGCATCGCGCAACAACTGGAATTCGAGCATGGCCGAACGCGACTTGCTGCCGCCGGGCCGGTCGGCCAGCTGGCGCAGGTGGGCGCGCGCATCCTCGATGCGGCCCATGCGACTGAGCAGAAGCACATAACGTCCTTGCGCGCCCAGGTAGTGGTCGCCTTGGCCGACCTGCTGGTACCAGTTCAGCGCGTCTTCGTTCTCCTTCAGCTCTTCGGCCAGCTGCGCGAGGTAGAGCTTGACCAGGTTCGGATCCTGGTAGCGCATGCCAAGCAGCTTGGTGAAGTAACCCTGGGCACCCTTGTAGTCCTGGGTCTGCATCGCCAGCACACCGACGGCAAACACCACATCTGCATTGTCCGGCGCACCGCCGAGCAGTATCTCGAACTGCTTGCGCGCACCCGCGTAGTTGCGTTCTGCCACCAGCAGGCGGGCGAACTGCATGCGGACTTCGCGCGCATCCGGATAGCGCTTGAGGTGCTGCTCCATCAGCTTGCGCGCAGCGAGCTGATCTGACTCGGCTGTGGCCTGGGCGCGCAACAGCAGTCCGGCTTCCCATTCCGGCCGGAGTTCGTTGGCGCGGATGGCCGATTCGAGCGCACGCTTGGGCTCGCGCGCGACCATGGCCGCCTGCGCGCGGGCGAAGTGCGCTTCAGGCAGCGTGAGATAGGGTTCGGTCAGCCGCTCGACCATGCGCATGGCTTCAGCCTTGTCGCTGAGGCGGCCGAGCACCCGGTTGAGCCGGAGCAGGCTCTCGCCGATCTGCGAACCTTCCTGCGCGAGCAGCGCGACCAGCTGTGGTTCGAGCTCCTGCGGCCGGTTGGCATTGACCAGCAGGCCGGACAGCATCTGCCGGGCCTGCACCGACTCCGGATCAAGTTCCAACCAGAGCTGGGCCGCCTGCAGCGCCACTTCGCTCTGCCGGCTGAAGGCGGCGATCTCGGCCGCGCGCTTGGCGATGCGCGGATCGCGCGTCGACTGCGCCAGATCCATGTAGGCAGATGCCGAAAGCCCCAGTTCGCCGCGCTGGGCCGCGACCTCGCCCAGCAGCAGCTGGTAAGTGATCTGGCGCGTCAGTTCGACGTCGGGAAGCGGCGGAACACGGAGCGCGACAACAACCGGTTCGGGTTGTTCGGCGACTGCGGCCGTGGCTGACGGCTTGCCGCCGGTCTGGGCGCAGGCGCCTAGCAGAAGCGGAAGTACAAGTGCGAGCAGCAGGGGGCGGGTTGTCATGGGCAGAATCGCCTGGTGGGTTCAGAGTACGCTTGCACGGTTAAGGCCTTGGAGTACGCCGACCGGAAATCGTTGCAGCCCCCGGCGCGTGATGGTATTCCAAATCCCGATTGGCCGTCGCGCACCTGTCTGTCGTTTCATGCCTGAACTTCCCGAAGTCGAAATCACACGTCGTGGCATCGCCGGCCCGCTGACCGGCCACCGGATCGATGCCTGCACCATCCGCAACGGTGCACTGCGCTGGCCGGTGCCCGCCCATCTCGCTGAATCCCTGCCCGGACAGACGCTGCGCGACATCGACCGGCGCGCCAAATACCTGCTGCTGCGGCTCGACCGCGGCACATTGATCATTCATCTCGGCATGTCCGGCAGTCTGCGTGTGCTACCGAGCGGCACGCCCGCCGAAAAGCATGACCATATCGATATCGTATTCGGTGACGCCACGCTGCGCCTGCGCGACCCGCGACGTTTTGGCGCCATGCTGTGGCACGACGGGCCGGACGCGCTGCATCCGCTGCTGGCCCATCTCGGGCCGGAGCCGCTGGGCGCCGATTTCAGCGCCGGAGCGCTGGCGGGTGCTCTGGCGCATCGACGCTGTGCAATCAAACTGGCCATCATGGACAGCGCCGTCGTGGTCGGCGTCGGCAACATCTATGCTTCGGAAAGCCTGTTCCGGGCGCGTATCCGGCCCGGCAAGGCAGCGCACCGGCTGACCGGGCCGCAGGTCGCCAGGCTGGCGGACGAAATCCGCCACACACTGCGCGACGCGCTGGCCGCCGGCGGCAGTACGCTGCGCGACTTCCTGCACACGGACGGCCAGCCGGGATACTTCCAGCAAAGTTATTTCGTCTACGGCCGGGATGGCGAGGCCTGCCGAGTGTGTGGAACCGCTATCCGCAGCCGTCGTATCGGCAGCCGATCGACCTTCTTCTGCACCACCTGCCAGAGATAGCGCGCGCCACGTGTGCTAGATTGCCAAGTGATTGAGTGGAGCGCGCAATGAGCATGCAGGAAGAATTATCGGTCTATGGCAGCTGGCGCACGCGCGTCGAGCAGACCATTGTCCGTATCCGCGGCTGGCTCTTCGAAAGCAACCTGAGCGACGCCCACAACGATCAGTGCATCGAACAGTTGTTGCTCAAACTGCGCGACGACCGGCTGGTCGTGGCCTTCGTTGCCGAGTTTTCACGCGGCAAGTCCGAACTGATCAATGCCATCTTCTTCGGTGACCAGGGCGCGCGCGTGCTGCCGTCCAGTTCCGGCCGCACCACCATGTGCCCGACTGAGCTGATGTACGACCCGGTGCGCCCGGCCTGCATCGAGCTGTTGCCGATCGAAACCCGTCGCGGCACCACCACCGTGTCCGATCTGAAAACCCAGCCCGGTGCATGGAGACGCCTGCCGCTGGACACGACGTCGGCAGCATCGATGCAGCAGGTGCTCGGCCGGGTCAGCGAACAGCGCAAGGTCGCGATCGGCGAAGCAGAGCAGCTAGGGTTCCGCATCGACCTGAGCGGCGAAAACGGCCTGCAGCCGGACGCGAACGGCATGGTTGATGTGCCGGCCTGGCGACATGCAGTGATCAACATGCCGCACCCGCTGCTGCGCCAGGGCCTGGTCATCCTCGATACGCCCGGTCTGAACGCCATCGGTGCCGAACCGGAACTGACGCTGTCGCTGCTGCCCTCGGCGCACGCGGTACTGTTCGTGCTGGGCATGGACACCGGCGTGACGCAGAGCGATCTGTCGGTCTGGAAAACTCATGTCACCGCGGCGGGCGGCTCACGCCAGGGCAGGTTGGCCGTGCTCAACAAGATGGACAGCCTGTGGGACGGGCTGCGTTCCGAAGCACAGATCGACGCGGAAATCGGGCGCCAGATCGAGTCCTGCGCGGCGACGCTCGACCTGCCGGCAAACCGGGTGTTTCCGGTATCCGCCCAGAAGGGCCTGCTGGCGCGCATCCAGCGCGATGGCACACTGCTGGCGCGCAGCCGTCTTCCGCAACTGGAGCGCGCGCTGGTCGAAGACCTGCTTCCGGCCAAGCGCGACATCGTCGGCGCAGCGGTCGAACATGACGCGGGCGGCCTGCTCGCCCGCACGCACGACATGCTGATCGGCCAGAAAAAGGCGGTGGATGATCAGTTGGCGGAGTTCTCCGACTTGCGCGGCAAGAACCGCGGTGTCATCCAGTACATGCTGAAGCGGGTACGTGCCGAGAAGGAGGAGTTCGAGCGCGGCCTGGAGCGCTTCTACGCAACGCGCAACGTGTTTTCGTCGCAGACCAATACCCTCTTTGCCCATCTGGGCATGGACGCGCTGCGCAGCCGCACGGCACAGACCCGCGAGCAGATGGAAAAGGCCAACTTTTCACTGCAGTTGCGCGATGCGATGAATGCCTTCTTCGGCGATGTGCGGGGCAGCCTGCAGAAGTCAGCAGTCAGCATCGATGAAATTTTCCGGATGATGGAAGCGATGTACCAGCGCTTTTCCTCCGAACATGACCTGCGGCTCGGCGTACCGGTGCCGTTTTCGGTCCAGCGCTACGAAAAGGACATCACACGGCTCGAAAAGGCCTTCCACCAGCAGTTCAACACGTGGCTGAACATGCTCACGACGGAAAAGCGACAGCTTACGCAGCGCTTTTTCGAAACGGTGGCGGTGCAGGTGCGCAAGCACATGGAGGTGGTGAATCGCGATGTCGAGCACTGGCTGCGCGCCATCATGGCGCCGCTGGAAAATCAGGTGCGCGAGCATCAGAAGCAGCTGAAGCGTCGCCTGGAGAGCGTGAAGCGCATCCATGAAGCCACCGACACGCTGGAAGACCGGATCGAGGAGCTACGCCAGAACGGTGTGGCGATCGATAACCAGATCGAGGAATTGGCTCGGCTGCGCGCCGCGCTGGATGCAGCGCTGAAGGCTGCGGTGATACGCGAGATGGACGCCGCCGCCTGAGGCGTGAGCGTTCAGGCCTTGACGGCCGTGAGTATGTGGTACTTCGTCATCAACTGATCGTGCGTTTCCTTGTGGTCCGGGTCGAGTGGAATGCAATCGACCGGACACACCTGCTGACACTGCGGTTCGTCGAAATGGCCGACGCACTCGGTGCATTTTCCCGGATCGATCACATAGATTTCCTCGCCCTGCGAAATCGCCCCGTTCGGGCATTCCGGCTCGCACACATCGCAGTTGATGCATTCGTCGGTAATGATCAAAGCCAATTCAGTTGCCTCCACTCACTGCAGCCAGCCTGGCGCTGATGCGCGCCAGAACCGAAGGCTGCACAAACTTGCTGACATCGCCGCCCAGTGAGGCGATTTCGCGCACCATCGTGGCCGAGATGAACATGTACTGGTCGGCCGGCGTCAGGAATACCGTTTCGACGTCGGCCCGCAGCGAGCGGTTCATTCCTGCCATCTGGAATTCGTACTCGAAGTCCGACACCGCGCGCAGTCCTCGCACGATGATGCGCGCATCGCAGGTCGCGAGGAAGTCCATCAGCAGACAGGAAAACCCGCGCACTTCGACATTCTCATAAGGCGCAAGAATCTCGCGCGCCATGTCGACACGTTCATCGGTTTCGAAAAACGGCCGCTTGGAACGGCTTTCGGCGACGCCGACAATGACCCGATCGAACATTTCCGCCGCGCGCCGCACAAGATCCTCATGACCACGGGTGATCGGGTCGAATGTTCCGGGGTAAACCGCAATGGTGCCGTTCATGTTCGTTCCAGCAACTGGTAATGGACTTGCCCGGCCTGCCCTTCTCGCGTCATGCGGAAGTCGCCAAGCAGCGGCACTGGATGTTCCGCCTCGCAATAGATCACCGCGCCTTCCGCAGCCAGTGCATCGAGATGCGGGGCCAGCCTGTCGAGCAGGCCGAGCCCGTAGGGCGGATCGAGGAACAGCACATCGAACTTCCGGGGCGGATCAAGCACGAATGTTAGCGCATCGCCCCGCACCAGTTTGACCTCGGGTGCCGGCAACTGATCTATTGCGTCGCGCAGGCGGGCAAAGGCGCGCGCGTCGCGCTCGACCAGGGTGACCGATTCGGCGCCGCGCGACGCCGCTTCGAAACCGAGTACGCCGGACCCTGCGAACAGGTCCAGACAGTGCTGACCGCTCAGGTCTTGCCCGAGCCAGTTGAACAGGCGCTCGCGGACCGCGTCCGGCGTGGGCCTGAGGCCGGGCACGCCCGCCACGGGCAGCAGGCGGCTGCGCCACCGGCCGCCGATGATGCGAATGCGTGACATGGCCGCAATTCTAACCGCGGGGGCGTCTCCTGCTGGTCGTATCACCCCGGAAGAGCTGCCACCACCGGGCGCAGATGCGCATTCGCATCCACGATAGATGTCCGTCAATCACCCGCGACAATCACCCGCACGATATTGTCAGCCGACAAGCGGCGCTGGAAAGCGTCTTTCACCTGAGCCGCGGTCACCGCTTCGGCGCGCTCGGGAAACTTCTTCAGCCAGTCGAGCGGCAGGCCATAGAAGCCGATGACGGCCAGACTGTCGAGCAGCTTGCGATTGCTGTCCAGGCGCAGCGAGAAGCCATCGACCAGATTGCGTTTGGCGGCCCGCAACTCGTCTTCGGTCGGTCCCTGGTCGATGAAGGCCGCCAGCGTTTCATCGACCACTTTAAGCGCGGCGGCGGCCTGGCTGCGCTCGGTCTGCAGACCGATCTGGAAGGGTCCGAGCTGGCGCTGCGGATTGAAATAGCTGTAGACGCTGTACGCATAGCCGCGCTTTTCGCGTACTTCCTTGGTCAGCCGCGACACGAATCCGCCACCACCCAGGATGTAGTTGCCGACCTGAAGCGGAAAGAAATCCAGGTCGCCGCGCTGCAATGCCGGCTGACCGACGAAGATGTGACTCTGGTTGGCCGGATGGGCGATATTTTCGGTCTTCGCCTGCGGCAGCGTCACCGCAGGAATTGGCGCAAGCGGCTCACCCTGAGGCAGATCCCCGGTCAGTTGCACGGCAATCGCTTCTGCCTGCTCGCGGGTGACGTCACCGACGATCGACACGACAGCGCGCGGCGCGACGTAGTGCGTGCGGTAGTGCGCCACCAGGTCATCGCGACTTATCGCGGTGACCGATTCGATGGTCGGCGTGCTGCCATAGGGATGGTCGCCATACATCGCACGGGCGAAGCGCTTGCTGCCGATTGCGTCCGGCTTGGTGTCCGCCTCGCGCAGACCGGAAATGGCGCGCGCCTTTTCGCGCTCCAGCACGGCAGCCGGAAACTCGGGCTGCGTCAGCAGGGTGTGCAGCAGTGCGAGCGACCCTTCGCGTTCGCGGGCACTTGAGAGCGTGCGCAGCGACAGGCCGGCACGATCGTTGTCGGCCACGCCGCCCAACTGGGCGCCCAGATCGGTGAATCGCTCGGCCAGCGTGTCTTCGTCCAGACCGCCCGCTCCGGTGTCGAACAGGCTTTGCGTCATCGACGCGACGCCGCTCTTGCCTGCGGGATCGCGCGCTGCACCGGCGTCGAAATCGACCTGCACGTCCAGAATCGGCAGCACACGGCTTTCGACGAAGTACACCCGGGCGCCGTTGGGCGCCACCCAATGCTGGATGTCGACGTTTGCGGCGGCCGGCATTGCGGCGGCAACCGCGACGAACATGAAGGCAAGGCGCGTCAGCGCGTTGCGGAAATATGGATTCATCCGTTTCCCCTGCTTGAAATCGGTGGGCACGCTCAGTGACGCAGGCCGGCGGGCTTGGCACGCGGCTTGGCGTTCGGATCGAGCGGCTGCGGGTCGAGCACCGCGACGGTCAGCGTGTCGTCGCCGAAATATTTCTGCGCCACGGCCTGCACTTCGGCTGCAGTGACGGTACGCAGCTTGTCGAGCATGCGGTCGCCATCGCGCCAGTGGTAGCCGGCCGCCTCGAGACGGCCGATTTCCATCGCCTGCACGTACGTGGAATCGCGCTTGTAGACCTGCGACGCAATGGTCTGGGTCTTGATGCGTTCGAGTTCTGCATCCGACACGCCCTCATCCGCGATGCGCTCGATTTCCGCCCGCAGCGACGCTTCGAGCTCTTGCACGGTCCTGCCTTTGGCCGGGGCGCCGCCGAGCACGAAAGTGGCTTCACCACGTGATGTCGAGTCGTAGTAAGCGCCCACTTCGGTCGCGATCTGGCTGCCGCGCACCAGGTTGCGCGACAGGCGCGAGGCTGCGTGGCCGTCGAGGATGCCGGCCAGCACGTCGAGCGCATAGGGCTCGCGATCATTCTCTACATCGGCCAGCCGCGGCGCCTTCCACGCCATCAGCAGCTGCGGCACCTCGGCCGGTGCCTTGACGACGACACGCCGCTGACCGGTCTGCACCGGTTCGGCGGTCGCCTTGCGCACCGGCAAGGGCTGACTTTTCATCTTGCCGTACTGTTTCCTGACCTGTTCGAACACTTTCTTGTGGTCGACATCGCCCACCACCACGACGTAGGCGTTGTTCGGGGCGTACCAGCGCCGGTACCACTCGCGTGCGTCATCCGCGCGCATCTTCTCGAGGTCGTTCATCCAGCCGATGATGGGCCGGCGGTACGGATGCGCGGTGAAGGTGCTGGCCATCAATTGCTCGTACAACTGCGACTGCGGCTTGTCGTCGGTACGCAGCCGGCGTTCCTCCATGACCACCTTCAGTTCGCGACCGAATTCCTCGTCGGTGATGACCACGTTGCGCATGCGGTCGGCTTCCAGTTCGATCATGCGCGGCAACGCGGCCGCCGGCACGCGCTGGAAATAGGCGGTGTAGTCCTGGCTGGTGAAGGCATTGTCGCTGCCACCGGCACGGGCGACGATTTCATTGAATTCGCCCGCCTTCAGCTTCTTCGTGCCCTTGAACATCATGTGCTCGAGTACATGCGCCACGCCGGTGGTGCCGTCGTGTTCGTCCATCGCCCCGACGCGATACCACACCATGTGCACCGCCACCGGTGCCCGCCGGTCTTCCTTGACGATGACGCGCAGGCCGTTCGCAAGGGTGGTCTCGTACGGGTTGGCAAGCACCGGATGCGCCACCAGCGCGCATGCCGCCAGAGCGCTGCACAGCGCGATACCACGGGAAAAACGGCGCAAATCCATCTGATACACTCTCCGGCAGTAAATGTGAGCGCGGCGAAATCCGCCTTCACGCCTCTGTTCCAAAGCCTTGCGCAAGTCGCAAGGTGTTCCAGTGACCGTCTCCCACATGTTTGGTTTCTTCAAGAAAGACAAAGCCGCCGCGCCCGACGCCAGCGATGCCGTACCGGCCGCGCCTGACGTGGTCGCGGCGCAGGATAGCGCGCCTGCCGCCGACGCGCCGAAATTGTCGTGGGCGCAGCGGCTGCGCGCCGGGCTGTCGCGCACGCGTGCCCAGATCGGTGGCCAGCTCAATGCGCTGTTCCTGCGTACCAAGGTCGATGACGAGCTGCTGGAAGAGCTGGAAACCCTGCTGATCACGTCCGACGTGGGCATGGATGCCACCACCCATCTGCTCGACCGGCTGCGCGACCGCGTGAAACGCGAACGCATCGAAGAACCGGCGAAGTTGCGTGACGTGCTGCGCGAGGAACTGACCCGCCTGATCGCGCCGCTCGAGAAGCCGCTCGATGTGGACGCGCACAAGCCCTTCATCATCATGATTGCCGGCGTGAACGGCGCCGGCAAGACCACGTCGATCGGCAAACTGGCCAAGCATTTCCAGTCACAGGGCAAGAGCGTGTTGCTGGCTGCCGGCGACACCTTCCGCGCCGCCGCGAGAGAACAGCTCGAAACCTGGGGGGCACGCAACAACGTTGCGGTGATCGCGCAGGATTCCGGTGATCCGGCCGCCGTGGTGTTCGACGCGGTCAACGCCGCCCGCGCACGCGGCATCGACATCGTGCTGGCGGATACCGCCGGTCGCCTGCCCACCCAGCTGCACCTGATGGAGGAGATCGCCAAGGTGAAGCGGGTCATTGCCAAGGCGGATCCGACCGGGCCGCACGAGGTGCTGCTGGTGCTCGACGGCAATATCGGCCAGAACGCACTGGCGCAGGTGAAGGCCTTCGACGCCGCCATCGGCGTGACCGGGCTGATCATGACCAAGCTCGATGGCACGGCGCGCGGCGGCGTCATCGCGGCCATCGCGAAACAGCACGCACCGTCGCGTCCGATCGCGCTGCGCTACATCGGCGTTGGTGAAGGCCTGGACGATCTGCAGCCGTTCAATGCGGCGGAATTCGTCGATGCCCTGTTCGAACCGCCAAGATCCCTCTGATCGCAGCCCGAGCCCACACCGCATGATCCGTTTCGCTCAGGTCACCAAACGCTATCCGGGCGGTCACACCGCGCTCGACCAGCTGGACTGCGACATCGCGCGCGGTGAAATGGTAGTGGTGAGCGGCCATTCCGGCGCCGGCAAGAGCACGCTGCTGCGCCTGCTCGCCGTGCTCGAACGACCGACCGAAGGCAAGGTTCTGGTGGGTGGCGAGGATGTGTCGGCGCTCAAGCGCGCCGCCCTGCCCTACTGGCGCCGGTCGATCGGCCTCGTGATGCAGGATCAGCGCCTGCTGTTCGACCGCAGCGCCTTCGACAACGTCCTGCTGCCGCTTTCGATCAGCAGCCATCCATCGCGCGAAGCGACCAACCGGGTGCGCGCCGCACTGGAACGCGTCGGGCTGTCCGGACGCGAAAAATCGATGCCGGTCGAGCTGTCGGGCGGCGAACAGCAGCGCCTGACCATCGCCCGCGCCATCGTGAACCGGCCGCAGATCCTGCTCGCCGACGAACCGACCGCCCACCTCGACGACGCCTACGCGCGCGACATCGCCGAGCTGTTCCGCTCATTCAACGAAGCCGGCGTCACCATGCTGCTGACCACGCACGACGACGCGCTGTTCGCACGCTACGCACCGCGCAAGCTGGTACTTGCCCAGGGGCGGCTGCAGTGAGGTGGCTGCGCCTGCAATTGCGCGCCGGGCTGCGCGCGGCGCGCCAGATGGCCCGCCAGCCATTCAACACGTTGCTGGCGGCGCTGGTGGTCGGCATCGCGGCGGCGTTGCCCGCCACCGGCTACATGCTTCTCGGCAATCTGCAGCGACTGGCCGGCAACGTCAGCGCCGCGCCGGAAATTTCCGTATTCATGCAGCCGGGCGCGAACGCCGACGCGGTCCGGACCGCCGACCAGCGTATCCGCGGCCTGGCGAAAGAAGCGAAGGTCGAACTGGTGTCACGCGACGCGGCACTGAAGCGATTCCGCGACAACGACGCTCTGGCCGAAATCCTCGACGCACTCCCCGACAACCCGTTTGCGGATGCTTTCGTGATCCGGCTGGACTCGGCCGATGCCGCCCGGCTGGAAACGCTACGCACCGAATTTTCCAAGCTGCCTGAAGTCGATCACGTGCAGCTCGACTCCGCGTGGGCGAAACGGCTCGACGCGCTGATTGCGCTGGGCCAGCAGGCGGTGACGATGCTGGGTGTCGTGCTCGGCCTCGGTCTGGTCGCCGTCACCTTCAACACGATCCGGCTGCAACTGCTGACGCAGCGAGACGAGATCGAGGTCAGTCGCCTGCTCGGCGCCACCGACGCCTGGATACGCCGCCCCTTCCACTGGTTCGGCGCACTGCAGGGTCTGCTCGGTGGCGCACTCGCCGGCGTGCTCGCCCTGCTTGCGACGCGCGCATTGGCCGGGCCGGTGGCCGAAATTGCCGGTCTGTACAGCCTTGAATTCGTGCTGCGGCCGCTCGCGCCGGCGCACTGGGCTGCGCTGCTTGCACTGTGTGCGGCGCTCGGCTGGCTCGGTGCCAGCGCCTCGGTACGCCGCCATCTGTCGCGCATCGCCTGAGCGGGCTGTCGTGCGTCTCGCGCTCGCTGTTCTGCTCGGCCTGATCGTTGCCCCCGCCTGCGCGGTACTCCCGGCGCCGGTATTGCAGGCGCTGCGCGCTGCCGACATTCCCGCAACGTCGATTTCGGTCATGGTGCAGTCAGTGGACGGCGGGCCCGCACGCATCAGCCATCGCGCCAAGGTCGCGATGAACCCGGCCTCGGTGATGAAGCTGGTCACCACCTACGCCGCGCTCGACAGTTTCGGCCCGGCCTACAGCTGGCGCACCGACGCGCTGATGACCGGCCGGCTGGCCGACGGCGTGCTCGATGGCGACCTCGTGCTGCGCGGCGGCGGCGACCCGGCGCTCAGCATCGAACAGTTCTGGTTGCTGCTGCGCGACCTGCGGGCACGCGGCGTGCGCGACATCCGCGGCGACGTGATCACCGACCGCTCGGCCTTCGCGCCGACGCGACACGACCCGGGCGCCTTCGACAACGAACCGCTGGCCGCCTACAACGTCGGCCCCGACGCACTGTTGCTGGCACACAACGCGCTGCGTGTGCGCCTGCTGCCACAGGCCGGTGGCGCTCCCGCGCTGTGGGCCGAACCCCCGCTCGATGGCGTGCAGATCGACAACCGCGTGCAACTGGTCGAAGGCGAATGCGGCGACTGGAAGGACAGCCTGACTGCGAAAGTCCTGCCGGCCGCGGACCGCAGCACGCTCACGCTGCAGATCACCGGCCGCTTCGCTCGACCATGCGGCGAACGCATATGGAACATCGCACCGCTGCCGGCCGACGAGTTCTTTGCCCGCGCCCTGCGCGCGATGTGGGCCGAACTGGGCGGGCGGATCACCGGACGGGTGCGCGACGGCACAACGCCGCCGAACGCGCTGCCACTGGCCGGCATCGATTCGCCGCCGCTGGCGCAGGTGATCCGCGACATCAACAAATACAGCAACAACGTGATGGCACGGCAGCTTTTCCTGACGCTCGGCAGCGGCGCCGGCACCCCGGCAGACACCGCGGCTGCCGAGGTCGCCGTGCGCGCCTGGGCAACACGGCGCGGTCTGGCGCTGCCCAGTCTGGTGCTGGACAACGGCTCCGGGCTGTCACGCAGCGAGCGCCTGTCGGCCGCCGACATGGCTGCGCTGCTGCGCCACGCCTGGGGGAGCAGTGTCATGCCGGAATTCGTGTCGTCGATGCCTGTGCTGTCGGTCGACGGCACGCTGCGCCGGCGACTGCGCAATTCGCCGGCCAGCGGTCAGGCGCATCTGAAGACCGGATCGCTGTCCGATACGCGATCGATCGCCGGCTATGTGCTCGACCGCAACGGCCAGCGCGTGCTGATGGTGGCCTGGCTCAATCACCCGAATGCGGGTCGCGCACAGCCGGTTCTGGAAGCCCTGCTCGAATGGGTGTGGGCGGGTAACCGGCAGTCCTTCCCGGTTACCGAATGAGGCCCATCGACGATCCGTCCGCAGGCGCGGCGGAAGGTGGTCGCAGTCCGGATCACCACGGTGGCCGTCCAGTCGCGCCGCCGGCCTGAGCCTGCGCGCTGACTGTCGTCCCGATCTGCCGTGGCAACCCGGTCTGCGTTCGGGTGACGTTCAGGAGCCGCGCAGGCCCTGACGCAATGAAGTCTGCAACGCGGACGTTTCGCGGTGCAGCGCCATCAGGCGTTCCGACAGCGCAAGGAGGTAGTCTTCCATCATGCGCGATAGTTCGCGCACCGACTGGTTGGGCGACCCGGCCATGGCACGGCTGGCGTCTATCTGATTCTGCAGGTCGCGCAGCACCGCCTGTTTTTCAGGCGGGCAGGTACTGATGAATTTTTCGATCACACGCCGTCTCTCCGCGAAGTAGGTCTGTGGATCGGACTGCGCAAGATCCTTCCAGACGTCAAAATCGAAGTCCTCTGCTTCTTCCGACACTCAATATCCTCCGCCGAATCCGGTTTCCAAGTCGATGAATGACTCGATCACTGACGGCGATTGGAACACAAGGGTCGCGGACTTAACGCGGGAGGGTTTCACGGGCGGCGACCAGGCGGGCGGCCTGTTCGACGCCTTGATAGGCGAGCTGGCCCGACAGATCGGGACACAGTGCATCGGTATTCACCATGTCGAGCGTGGTCTGCACCCAGGCGCGCACTTCCTGGGCGCGCATGAAGAGGCCACGCGCGTCGGCTTCGGCGGCTTCATCGGCCAGACTCAGGGCCGTCACCATGGCTTCGTTGCCGAGCATTTCGATCGATGCCATCAGACGCATGATTTCTGCGTGATGCGCTTGCACGCTCGCTGCCGGCAGCAAGGCTGCCGCGGGAAACGGGGACGAAATCGGCTGGATGAGAGTTGCTTCGGCCATGATGAGGCTCCTTCGTCGTTCGATGGACGGATTACCGTTGGTATCTGTTTATCGACCGCAAAGACCCACTCTTTAGGGTCAGAAACTCCTGCCGGCAAATCCGCTCCAATCCATTGAAGCAAAAAGAAAAAGCCCGCCCCATCCAGCGATGGGGCGGGCTTTCCGGCGATATCGGCCGATTTATTTCTATCAGGCCGCGAGTGAAACCGGGCTGATCAGACTGGACCGCGACACGCCGCGCGAGTCGCCAAGCGAGCCGAGCAGTTCCTTCATGTCGAGGATCAGCACGATCTGGCCGTTCGACAACGTCGTCACGCCCGCCACGCCCTTCGGACGGAAATCGTCCAGGCTCTTGATCACGGCGTCCTCGCGACCGGCGAAGTTGTCGATCGCCAGGATGAAGGACGATTCGGCGGTCTGCATCAGTACGCCGTACTGCGGCAGGTTCTTCTGCGGCCAGCCGAGGAGGCGGGCCAGCGGCAGCACCGGCATGACCTCACCGCGTACCACCATGGTCGCGCGGCCGCCGACTTCCTGGATGTCCTGTGGCTGGATCGGCAGGATTTCGCGCACCATCGACAGCGGCACGGCGAAGTGCTGTTCGGCCAGACGCACCAGCAACACCGGCAGGATGGCCAGCGTCAGCGGCAGCGAAATCACGAAGGTCGTGCCCTTGCCCTGGATAGACCGGATTTCGATCGACCCGTTGAGCTTCTGGATATTCGTCTTCACGACGTCCATGCCGACACCGCGACCCGATACATCCGACACCGTCGCTGCGGTCGAGAAACCTGGCAGGAACACCAGGTTCAGGCTTGCGCGCTCGTCCAGCGTATTGGCTTCCTCGTCGGTGATCAGGCCCTTTTCGAGCGCTTTGGCACGCAGCCGTTCGGCATTCATGCCGCGGCCGTCGTCGGCCACCATGATCACGATGTGGTCGCCTTCCTGACGCGCCTCGAGTCGCACCACCGACTTGCCTGGCTTGCCCTGCGCGATGCGCTCCTCCGGCGTTTCCACGCCATGATCGACGGCATTGCGGATCAGGTGGATGATCGGATCGGACAGATCCTCGATCATCGTCTTGTCGATTTCGGTCTCTTCGCCGACCAGCGCAAGCTCCACATCCTTGCCCAGATTGCGGGCGAGATCGCGGGCGATGCGCGGATATTTCTGGAACAGGCGGCCGATCGGCTGCATGCGGGTCTTCATTACCGCGTTCTGCAGATCGGACACCAGCAGATCGAGCTGGCTCACGGCCGCATCAAGCGCATGCAGCGTTTCGCTGTCGTTCTTGCCGGCCAGGATGTCCGCGCGCAGCGAGGTCAGGCGATTCTTGGTCAGGCCGATTTCGCCCGACAGATTGAGCACCTGGTCGAGGCGCGAGGTATCGACCCGGATCGAGTTCTCACGACCCTTTTCAGCGTCGCGGCGGCCGGTCGGTGCCGGCGTGCCGGGACGATCGGCGGCCCGGCGGCCGAACGCGGCATTGACCACCGCAGCGACATCGCCATCATTGGCCGATCGCGCTGCAGCCGGTTCGGGCACCGCTTGCGGCGCCACCGGTACGATACCCGTCACCGCCTGGTGCAGGGTGCTCCAGTCCGGCTCGACGCCCCGCGGGGCCGCTTGAGCGGGGGGTGCTTCGACGCTTGCGCTTGCTGCGGCAACCACATCGAGCTCGCCCGCCAGTGCAGCACGCAGGCGCGTCATCACCCCGGCGTCGGCGGCAGCCGGCAGCATGCCGCGCTCCAGGGCACCGAACATGTCGCGCACGATGCCGGTCGCGTCGAGAATGACATCCATCAGCTGTGGCGTGATGGCCATTTCGCCATTGCGCAGTTTGTCAAACAGGTTTTCGGTCAGATGACAGAGCGCGACCAGTTCGGACGCATTCAGGAAGCCGGCGCCACCCTTGATGGTGTGGAAGCCGCGAAAAATCTCGTTCAGCAGACTGCGGTCACCGGGCGTCTTTTCGAGATCGACCAGTTTGTTGTCCACGCCGGACAGCAGGTCGGTCGCCTCGACCAGAAAGTCCTGCAGCAGATCTTCCATGCCCTGAAAGTCACTCATCGTTCGCTCCTGTGGCGGGCAGCGCATTCGACGCACCGCTCGCCCTACTGCTCCTGTTGTTCCGGCTCCACGGATGGCTGGCACCCGTTCGACCGACCCGTTCGTCCGCGCTGACCGAACGCTGTGTCACGACTGTCCTGCTGCTGCCTGTGATCAGAAGCCGAGACTTTCGAGCAGATCGTCCACCTGCTCCTGGCTGGTCACCACATCCTCGCGTCCTTCAGCCGACACGACCGGACCGTTCAGCAGGCTTTCCGGCGTGCTGGCCCGCTTTTCGGCCGGCATGGCTTCGATCAGCACCTGCAGCAATCCGCTTTCCAGCTTTTGCGACATTTCGACGATTTTCTTGATCACCTGTCCGGTCAGATCCTGAAAATCCTGGGCCATCATGATTTCATTCAGCTGCGCCCGGGTATCGCGGGCAAAGGCCGGCACGTCGCCGAGAAAACCGCGGGTTTCTGCCGCCAGCGCCTTGAATTCGTCGACCGAAAGTTCGTTCCGGTACAGCTTCTCCCAGCGGTCGTGCAACGTGCTGGAACGCTTTTCGACATCGTCCTGCAGCGGTATCGCGATATCCGTCGCGTTGAGCACGCGGCTCGCCGCGCTCTCCGTCATCTGCGCGATATAGGTCAGGCGGCTGCGCGCATCAGGCATCTGGGTCGCGACGTCTTCCAGCGCATGGTCGTACCCCAGTTCGCGCAGCGTGTCGTGCAACTGGCGCGCGAGGTGGCCCACCTTGTTGAACACATTGTCGCAGCTGTGTTCGTCAACATCGCCGGGCGTGAGTGCCGCGCCGGCCGGTGCCGAGTAGTCGTCCGATACGGAATCGAACAGGGCTTCCAGATCGGCGCTGTCGCCGCTGCTGTTTGCGGCTTCCGGCACCACTTCGAGCCGCACCTTCTGCGGCGTCTCGGATGCGATGCTGTCGAACAGCGCCTGCAGGTCGTCGGAATCGCCGGTTTCGTCAAGCTTCATCTTCTTCACAATGTCATCTCCCGATGCTCGCTCAGGCGGCCTTCTGGTTCATCTTTTCGAAGATCTTGGTCAGCTTCTCACCCAGGGTGCCGGCGGTGAAAGGCTTCACGATGTAGCCCGAAGCGCCTGCCTGGGCGGCTTCGATGATGTTTTCCTTCTTGGCTTCGGCCGTGATCATCAGGACCGGCAGTCCTTTCAGGGCAGCGTCGGCACGAATGGCACGCAGCAGCTCAATGCCGGTCATGTTCGGCATGTTCCAGTCGGTGACGACGAAATCGAAATCGGACGACTTCAGCTTCTGCAGCGCGATGACGCCGTCCTCGGCTTCATCGACATTGGTGAATCCGAGTTCCTTCAACAGATTGCGCACGATGCGGCGCATGGTCGAAAAGTCGTCGACAACGAGAAACTTCATCTTGGGATCTGACATGGCCTACCTCTCTCAGGCTTTATGGGCTTGCAGCAACGGACGCAGCGTATCGGCCAGCACTTCGGCGTCGAACTTCGCCACGTAGGCATCAACACCGACGCTCTTGCCCATTGCACGGTTTGCTTCCGACGACAGCGACGAGTGCATCACCACCGGTATATCGACGAATCGGGGATCGTTCTTGATGTGTCGAGTCAGCACATAACCATCCATCTCGGGCATCTCCGCATCGACCAGTATCAGGTCGATCTCGTCCGTCAGCGGCTGGCCGGTCTGCGTGGTGTGCGCAGCCATGCCCTGCAGGCGCGCCCACGCTTCGGCGCCGTTGGTGGCGTGCTTGTGGCGGATGCTGAGCTTGTCCAGCACTTCGGCGATCTTCTTGCGGGCCACCGCAGAGTCATCGACGAAGAACACGTTCGGGTCGTAATTGCCGCCCAAAGGCGGAATCTCGCCGACGATGGCGTCGCCGAAGGTACCGGCCAGGATGCTTTCCACGTCGAGGATGGACACCAGCCGGCCATCGTCGAGTTCGGTGATCGCGGTGATGTAGAGCTGCTCACTGGTGACGACCGACTCGGGCGCGCGCACGCGGTCCCAGTCGACACGGATGATGCGATCCACCTCATGCACCAGAAAGCCCAGCGTACGCTTGCTGTACTCGGTCACCATCATCGCGCCACCCATGCCTTCGGGCGCGTCGGTCAGGTTCATGATGCGTGCCAGCGACAACACGGGAATGACGTTTCCACGCAGCGAAATCAGACCTTCGACGCCAGCCGGCATGTTCGGTGTCGGCGTGACGATGGGCGTGCTGCTGACCTCGCGCACCTTGAACACATTGATGCCGAACAGCTCATGCGTGCCGAGCGAAAACAGCAGGATTTCCATCTTGTTCGAGCCCGCCAGCTTGGTGCGGGCGTCCACCTGCTCGAGCAGGTTGTGATCGGGTCTGTCCATCGTGTTGTCTCCGGTCTTGTTCAGGCAGCCACGCGATCCATGCCCTTGCTGCGGCGGATCAGGCGGGTGATTGTTTCGGCGAGGCGCTGTGCCTCGAACTTGGACACATACTCATCGACGCCCACCGATCGGCCCAGCTGCTGGTTGGAGCCCGACGACAGCGACGAGTGCATGACCACCGGAATACCGGCGAAGCGCGGGTCGGCCTTGATGTTCTTGGTCAGGATGTAGCCGTCCATCTCCGGCATCTCGACGTCGGTCAGGATCATGCTGATCAGTTCATTCACCTTGCGGCCGCTGGAATCGGCGTAGCTGGCAACCTTCAGAAGTTCGGCCCACATCTGGCCGCCGTTGATGGCGCTGACGTAACGCACACCCATCAGGTCCAGCGTGCGCGTGATCTGGGTGCGGGCCACCGGGGAGTCATCGCAGAAGAAAACCGTTGCGTCTTCGATGTCGAGCGGCTTGATATCCTTGAAGGCGAGATCGTTGTCGATATCCGCCGTTTCCGACAGGATCTTCTCAACGTCCAACATCATGACCAGACGGTTGTCCGCGAGCTCGGTCACTGCGGTCACGAGACCGCCGAGATTGGCGGTCAGCATGGCCGGCGGCACGCGCATCTGCGACCAGTCCAGCCGCAGGATGGTATCGACCGACTCGACCAGGAAACCCTGGGTGTGGCCGTTGTATTCGGTCACGATCATCACGTCGCGCGGCGTGTCGCTCGGGAACTGGGCAAACTTGGCCAGATCGACCACCGGTACCAGCGCGCCGCGCAGACTGACCATGCCTTCGACGGCATTCGGCATTTCCGGCGCGGCCGTGATGTTGGGGGTACGCATCACCTCGCGCACCTTGAACACATTGATGCCGAATGTCTCGCGTCGCCCGGTGCGTATATCCACACCGAGCGAAAACATCAGTATTTCGAGCTTGTTGGTACCCGCAAGCTTGGTGCGGGCATCGATATTCTTGAGTAACTCTGACATGTCGGCCTCGTCTGTCTGTTCAGTGGCACGAAAACAACCGGGTGCTGATGGATTTACGGCAGCGCATGGAAAGTCTTGAATGGCTGCAGACTTGGAAAAACGCTTCGAATGGGCTGCATTTCCGGCCTCGACAAACGTTCGGGTACGTCACACGCGAAAGCGCGCGCCGGCGTCTTCGAGCTCGCGGGCCAGCGAGGACAGGTGCTGCGCCTGTTCTGCCATCGAATTGATTGCAGACGTGTTTTCTTCAGTCATCTGGGCGATCTGCTCGATCTTGCGTGCCACTTCATGACTGGCCGTCGTCTGTTCGCTGACCGACTCGGCGATGCCGCTGATGCCGCTCGATGTCGAGGCAGCGGCCTCGGCCGCCCGGCCGAGCGCATCGACCACCCGGGTCAGCTGCTGGCGCGAGGCGTTGATCGCCTCGGACCCGCGGCGCACCACGGCATCGACGCCTGCTGCGTGTGCGTCCAGCGTGCGCGTGACGGCCTCGATCTCGAGGGCCGATGCAGCCGACTTCTCGGCCAGCTTGCGCACTTCGTCGGCGACCACCGCGAAGCCGCGTCCCTGCTCACCGGCACGGGCCGCCTCAATGGCCGCGTTGAGCGCCAGCAGATTGGTCTGTTCAGCGATGTCCTTGACCTGGCGGGTCATGCCACCGATGGCACGCGTGCTGTCCACGAAAGCGCTTGCGGCATCGGAAATTTCTCCGACCACCTGACCGACATCGTCAAGCTCACCGCTCACCGCGTCTATCGCGCGCCGCCCCTGGTCCGCTTCGTCGCGGCTGGCGTTGGCGTGGTGACGCATGTCGGACGCACTGTCCGACACGCTGTTGATCGACACCGAAAGTTCTTCGATGGTGGCCGCCATGGCCGACGCGGACTGGCTCTGGTGGGTCGATGCATGACTGATCTGCTGCGTCGCGCTGGCAACGACATGGGTCACTTCCGACACGGCAGAGGCCGAAGCTTTCACCCGCGCGATCAGCGTCGACAAGCCGTCGGCCATGCGGTTGAAGCTGGCTGCGATATCCCCGAACTCGTCACGACTCGAAACGTCGATGCGCGCCGTCAGATCGCCATCGGCGAGCCGCTGCCCCCCTTCGATGGTGCGGCGGATGTCGTCCTGCAGTGAGAAGTAGAGGCCGAGCGCAAGATACAGTGACAGAAGCATGCCCGCGGCCAGCGCTGAAGCGATCAGCAGCTCCAGGCGGACCATTTCGGTTCGATGCACGGCAAGGCTGGCTTCAAGGCTGGACAGCAGCGTACGGGCAGTACCCAGTGCTGCATCGACCGGCGCGCTTGCGCGGGCAAACACTTCAGAGGGCGGCAAATCGAACGTCTGGCTGACCACCGAATTCTCGATCATCAGCGCGGTGGCGCCAAAGGCGTCGCGCAGTTCTGCCACTTCCGCGGTGATTGCGCCTGCATGGGCCGGCGCATTCTTCAGCACGCGTTCGAGCATGCGTTCCGATGCATCGACCTGCGCCTTCGACAGCTGCAGCAGGGACCCCAGTTCGACCGCCTTCTCGGGCGACATCGAGCGGGTTGCACTGATCGACGCCGCCAGCCCGCGCAGCCGGGCCAGATACTCGATCGTCTGCGGCATGATGCCGATGGTCGCTTCCATCAGCGTAAAGCTGTCCGGGTAAGGATCGAAGGTCAGGCCCGACGCATCGGCCACCATGCGGAAATCGTTCAGCAGATTGACGATCAGTTCCGAGTGCCGGCGGAAGTTCTCGCTGCCGGTGGCGCCGCTCATCAATTGACGCACCGCCACCCACTCGTCATTCAGGCGATTGATCTGCGCACCCTGATCCAGCAGCGCAGGATTGGCGTCAATCTGCGCCGTGAGCTTTGCGATGCCGGCCGCCACTTCGGCCGCCTTGGCTTCGACCTTGGGCGCCAGGCTGGCGTCGCCGTTGAGCATCGATGAGGACATGCCGCGATGCTGCTGCACCGTGGCGAGCACGCCCAGCAAGGTGCGGACATAGTCGGCACCGATGCGTTCGTTGTCCATCGCGCGCACCGCGCCCATGCGGTCCAGCGTCTGCAGCGCGCCAACGCCGAACAGCAGCGACAGCAGGATGCCCATGACCAGCATCATCTTTGGCGCGAAACGGAGACGTGACATCAATGCCCGGGCGGGCGACAGCAGGGCGTTCATCGTGTGGGTCTCCTTGAAATTCAGTTCTGGGCAAATCGGGAGCCGGATTCGGCGGCGCGCTCACGCGGCGCCGAATAGGTAGTGGACTTACTGAACTTAACGGCGACGCCGCCGACGCATTGAGTTTGCGGTCGCGTTGCGCTTGATCCAGATCAGCAGCAGAACTTAATCAGGCGACGTAGCCGATCCGGAAGCCGCCCCACTGGCGGCCACCTACATGGATTGGTGCCGAAATGTCGTGCACCACTTCGCCGGTGTCGCGGCGATAGGTCTGGATCAGGAAAGGCTGCGCATGCGCACCACAGCGCTTGCCGACCGGGTCTTCAAAGATGCGCTTGGTACGGTTGCGCACGATGTCGACCTTCTCGTCACCGGTCAGCGGCTGCGAAAACTTCTTGTTGTGGGTCGGGAAGTAGCCCTTGCGATCAACCGCGCCGGCGTAGATGAGACCGGGGTGACGATCGAGCAGCGGCTCCTGGATGGCCGGAAGCAGCCGGTCGGTCAGGCTGTCGAAGCGCGTGGTGTACTTGACTGGCCGGGTGCCGGCGATCGGCTGGTAGTTCTCGTCGAACAGATCTTCGATCTTGATCTCGCCACGCTTGACTGCCGCTTCCAGACACGCCCCGACCTGCGCGGCCGCCCCAGCGACCAGCTCCGGCATCCGTGCGTGCATCGCCACCGCCTGTTCGCCCGCAGGGCCGAGTCGGAACACCTGGGCCAGTTCGGCCAGGTTGCTCGACAGCACGTCCAGGCGCCCGGCGTCGGTCGCCGCAACGTACGACACCTCGCGGTTTGATTCGGCCATGGCGAAGATGCGCTGTACGTGCTGGTCAACCTGTTCGCCCAGCGCATGGTTCTGGCGCATCGCTGCAACCGTGCCGCCGACCCGTTCCAGCGTTGCATCGGCGCATTCGCGGATACGCTCGAGCGTAGCCACCGCCTCGCCGGTCAGGGCGGCACCGTTGCGCGCCTCGACCGCGCTGGCGCGCACCACCGCCGCGGCTTCGCTGGTTTCGCGTTGCACCGCCGAAATCATCGTGTGGATCTGCCCGGTCGACGAAGCGGTGCGTTCAGCCAGCTTGCGCACCTCATCGGCCACCACGGCAAAGCCGCGGCCCTGCTCGCCGGCCCGTGCCGCCTCGATAGCGGCATTGAGCGCGAGCAGATTGGTCTGGTCGGCGATCTCGCGAATCACCTGCACCACGCTGCCGATCTCCTCCGACCGGCTGCCCAGGTGTTCGATCTGCCGAGCGCACTGTTCGACGCTGCCTGACACGCGCGACATTTCGGCGGCGACACGGCTGACCACCTGGGCGCCCTGCTGCGAAAGTTCGCGCGAACGCGCCGCGTCCTCGACCGTCAGGGCCGCCACGTCGGTGGCCGCCTCCATGCTGCTTTTCATGTTGCCCACGTCGGTGCTGGCGGCGCGCGATGCGGTGCACTGCGCATCGGTCGAGCCGGCCACCCGCTCGGCCCCCTTGCCGAGCCTGGCACACGCTTCCTGCAGGCGCGACGAAGTGAACAGCATCTTGGCCATCGCCGCACTGAATTCACCGACCAGGCGGTTGTAGCTTTCGGCCAGCCGGGGCAGCGCACCCGGCCCCTGCACCGGCAACTGGAACGTGAGATCGCCCTCCAGGCGGGCCCGTTCCATACTGGCGACGAGCGCTTCGAGCGGCCGCTCGAACAGGTGCGCACAACTCAGCCGCACCACCGCCAGGGCGACCAGCGCCAGTCCGGCCGCGAGCAGCACGCCGCCGGTGTCGAGCGACTCCGCCCCCCAGGCAAACGTACCCAAGTGGGTCAGGAACACAACAGGATAAAGACACAACCAGAGCAGGTTGCGCCCGAGCAACGAGCGCGGGGGGCGTGCTGACATTTACGGTCTCCTCACCGGTGAGGGCATTGTTCGCCCGATATGAAGGAGACACCGACGTGTACCCGTCGATTGCCTCCCTCTCCGTCAGGGCATGGTTTGCCCATCCGTAAGGAGTGTTACGACAAAGCGTACACAAGCTTTAATGTGGCCTTGCTGCGCTCGCCGTCCCGGTCAGTCGATGCGGAACAGCTTGCCGAAGTTCGCGATGTCGAGCACCTGGCGCACTGGCGGGCTGCAACGCGACAGTCTGATTTCACGCCGTGCGTTGCGCGCCTTGTCGCGCAGCATCAACAGCATGCCGAGCGCAGAACTGTCCACGTAATTGACGGCGGCGAGGTCGACGTGGAGTTCATTCACTTCATCGCGCACCAGAAGTTGTTCGGTGGTGTCCCGGAATTCCCTGTGCGCCGAAAAGTCGAAGCGCCCGCCCAGGCTCATGCACGCAACCTTGTCGGCGATGCTGACCTTGATGTCCATGGTGTGTCTTCCTGTCTGTAATCGATGAATGAGTGCGGCAATCTGCCGTCAGCCGTGGGCGGCCATGCGGCGACCGCCCTGCAGCGCAGCCATGATGCGTTCGGCCACCTGCGTGAGCGGACTGACCTCGCAACACGCGCCGATCTGGGCCGCCTCACGGGGCATTCCGTAGACGACGCAGCTTTCCTGGTCCTGGCCTATCGTCCACGCGCCCGCCTTGCGCATCGCCAGCATGCCCTGTGCGCCGTCCTTGCCCATGCCGGTCAGCAGTGCGGCAACCGCATTGCCGCGCGACTGTGCCGCCGCGGAATCGAACAGTACGTCGACGGCCGGGCGATGCCGGTTGTAGGGCGGCGTCTGCAGCAGTTCGCACACATAGCCACCGCCGGACTTGCGGATTTCGAGGTGCGCATGTCCGGGTGCGAGGTAGGCGTGACCCGGCAGGATGCGTTCGCCCTGTTCGGCCTCCTTCACGCGCAGACGTGACAGCGAGTCGAGACGTCGAGCGAAGCTCGCGGTAAACATTTCCGGCATGTGCTGAACCATCACGATGCCGGGCATGTTTTCCGGCAGGCGGGTCAGTACTTCCTTGATCGCTTCGGTGCCGCCGGTCGACGCACCGATACACACGATGCGATCACCCCAGTTGCTGCTCACCACGGGCGGCTGCGTCACCGCACTGACAGCAGGGCGCGCAGGCGCATCGCGCCTCACCTTCACGTGTGCGCTGAACGCCGCACGTATCTTGTCCTGCACCTCCTGTGCATAGCCGGCCGGCAGTCCGACCATGGTGGCGCGCGGCTTCGCGATGTAGTCCACCGCGCCCAGTTCGAGCGCCTGCAGCGTCGCTTCGGAACCCTGCGCAGTCTGGCTGGAAATCATGATCACCGGCATCGGGCGCAGGCGCATCACCTTGTCGAGAAATTCCAGACCGTTCATCTGCGGCATTTCGACATCCAGCGTCAGCACGTCCGGCAACAGGTCCTTCACCTTCTGGCGTGCCACCAGCGGATCGGGTGCCGTACCCACCACTTCCATGTCGGGCGCCTGGTTGATGATGGCGGTCAGCATGGCCCGCATGACTGCGGAATCGTCAACCACCAGCACCCTGATTCTTGGCTTGTTCATCAGCGTCGCCCGATCACGAGAACAACTCGATATCGCCTGACGCATCCGTGCGTGCAAGCCGCTCCTGATACTCGCGCTCGCGCCGTGCCAGCGTATCGTTATTGACGCGTGCGAGCTTCTTCACCAGCACCCGTCCGACACGCGGAAAGAAGTAGATCTTGCGGGCATGCTTTTCCTGCAGATCCTGCGCGAGGACCGGAATGCCTTCCTGCTTCAGGTAGTCGAGCACGAAAGACGAATTGCGTTCACCGACATTTGCGCTCGACAGCGACGCCATCACGCGTCCGCCGCCGAATACTTTGGCTTCGAGCGCCGAACGCCGGGCGCCCGACTTGATCAGCTCATTCACCAGCAGCTCCATCGCATACCCTCCGTAGCGCGCCGAACGACTGGTCGCTTCGGTGCCACCGTCGGGCAGCATGAAATGATTCATGCCACCAATGCCGCGTTCCGGGTCGCGGATGCAGGCGGCTACGCACGAACCCAGAACGGTCACCAGCAGCATGTCGCGTGTCGTCACGAAAAATTCGCCGGGCAGGATCTTCACCGCCTCACGCGAAAACTTGCTGTCGAAATAGCGCTGCGACGACTGGTGTTCGATCAGGGAAGGACCGCGACTATCGACCGCCGTCAACACGACCATAAACCGTCCTTCCGAGATTGCGGAACAGATCGACTGCGTGCGAAAAGCTTTCCGAATGCCCGGCGAACATGAGCCCTTCCGAGCGCAGCAGCGGGACGAAGCGCTTCAGGATGGCGTACTGCGTCGGCTTGTCGAAGTAGATCATCACGTTGCGACAGAAGATCGCCTCGAGCGGCCCGCGGATCGGCCAGTTCGGTTCGAGCAGGTTGACGCGGGTGAAGCGGATGAGCTTCTGCAGTTCGGGGCGCACGCGGACCTCGCCGGCACGAGCGCCGGTGCCTCGCAGGAAGTACTTGCGTACCAGTTCGGGCGACAGCTTTTCGATGCGGTCTTCGGTGTAGACGCCAGCCTGGCCCTGCGCCAGCACCTGGGTATCGATGTCGGTCGCGATGATTTCAACCGGCGGGTTCATCGAGCCATACAGCTCGCAGCAAGTGATGGCCAGCGAGTAAGGCTCCTCTCCGGTCGAGGCGGCGCTGCACCAGATGCGCGCCGTCGGCTTGTCGAGCCGGGTCAGATGCTCCTTCAGCAGGTCGAAATGATGCGCTTCGCGGAAGAACGATGTGAGGTTGGTAGTCAGTGAATTGACGAAGGTTTCCCACTCGGTGTGATCATTGCGCTCGAGCCGCTTCAGATAGTCAGCGAAGGTCGCATCACCGGTGGCCCGAAGCCGGCGCGCCAGCCGGCTGTAGACCATGTCGAACTTGATCGGCGACAGCGAAATGCCGGCATGCTGGTGTATCAGTTTTGCGATGCGGTCGAAATCGTCGCGCGTGAAGGAAAACTCGCGCGTTGCGCCGGTCAGCGACCTTGCATCCGCCAGTTGCCGGGTCACTTCGACTGCACTTGCTGCATTCCTGCCTGCCTGAATCACGATGCCGACCTCTCGGTTGATGTCATGCTGACGCGCGGTCAAGCCACGCGCTTGCTCAGAATTCTTCCCACTCCTCGTCGACCGCCGCGGCGGTGGCAGGCTGAACCCGCCTCACCTTGCCCAGCGCCCCGCCGCGCGAACGCGGCAGCACCGGTTCGCTGTTCGCCGCCTCACGCTGCCTCAGCGATGCAC